>NZ_JAMWXW010000031.1:0-106684 GCF_031570135.1 Paraburkholderia sp. USG1
TGCCCACAGTTCGTCATCAATGATCGGCGTGCCCATCCCCTTGGTTCCTGTTGTTCAGATGGCCAAGGTTAACAGCTTGCCGAAAAGGTTAACAGCCCCCTCGGGGTCTTTTTGAAATGGTCTCTAAAGGATGGTCGGCCGCATCAGCCCGGCAAACGGCAACAGCAGTGACATCAGAACCGGTGACGGATGCCCGTCGTCACGAGAAACTGGTTGCTCGCCGTGGACGGCGCGGAGGTGCCGTTGATTTGCACGGTATTCAGCCCGCGACCGTTGTTCGCGCCGAGCTGCGTGACCGCTTCCGCGTAAACGTCGGTACGCTTGGACAGCGAGTAGTCAGCCTGCAGACCGAACTGATTCCAGTGGGCCGCGCCGGTGTTCGTGTCGCTGGTGCCCGGCGTGGCGCGCAGTGCCTGCGTATAAGTGTAGGCCGCGCCCAAACCCAGTTCCGGCGTCAGGTTGTAGCGTGCATTGACCTCGTAGTTGTTGTAACGGACCGAGATGTCAGAGAACTTGTCCTGGAAGCGGCTCTGCGTAAAGACGGTGCCGAGAATGAACGGACCGAACGTGTAGCTTCCGCCGAGACCCCAGGTACGCTGATTCTGAACACCGCTGACAGCGGATGCCGCGAAGGTGCCGCCGCTGATCGCGCCATTGCTCTGATTCAGGTCCATGCCCTGGTACTGGAGATAGGCCGCGCCCAGTTGCAAGCCACCGTTGCGGTAACCCGCGCCGATGCTGTACGCCCGGTTGTCGGCGAAGCCCGCATTGTTCGAGAAGCCGTACAGGCCGCTCATCGAGAAGCCGGCGTAGTTCGCGCTCTGGAACTTGACCGAGTTGTTGACGCTGATCGACGAGTTGGCGTTGTCGTTGTCGCCCGGATGCGCGAAGTACGTGCCGCCCCAGCTGCCGGCCGCTGTCAGCGGCGCGAGATAGTCGACCACGGAGTCGTACTGGCGGCCGAACGAAACCGTACCGTACTCATTGGACAGGCCGACATACGCCTGGCGGTTGAACAGCTTGTTGGACACAGCCTGGTTGCCGTTCGCAATGTTGAATCCGCTTTCCAGGTTGAAGACCGTTTTCAGCCCGCCACCCAGATCTTCGACCCCGCGCAGGCCCCAGCGGCTCGGCTGGATGTTGCCGCCGGTCATGCCGAACATGGCCTTGCCACCCGTGACGCGCCCGTCGGACGTTACGGTGGAATCCTTGCTGACTTCATTGCTCACATAGGTCAGGCCCGCATCGACAATGCCGTATAGCGTGACGCTGCTCTGGGCGTGCGCCGCGCACGCAAAAGTGGCGGAGACGGCGGTCGCAGTAATGATTTTTTTCATTTCGAATACCTTGGCGTTTTATCTTAAAACTCGGTTGCCGGCATGAGATTAAATCTGCCGCAACCAGGATGCACCCATCTCCAATTTCATTGGAATACATATTGAAGACAGACTCTGCGTGCAATTTGCATTCTAGACGCCGGCCTCGAACGCAATCATGCAAAACAATGCAAAAGTATTTTTAACTTATATTTGAGATAATCTCGAAAACGACAGGCAAACCCGGCGTGGTGCCGGATGCGTATAATTCCCATCCATAATCGCGTCACGATCCGCCAGGCCTGACCGTTGCTCAAGCCCAACAAAATAAAACCCCGCCTTTTTTTGAGAAAGAAATACCGATACCGTAAATAAAAATTAAATCATATTTAACCCACCTATATATCGTAGACAGGGAGACCATTGATTATCTGTTAAAAACTAATATCTCAATTTTCCCGCACATATCTGTTAAAGCGTTGGTGATATCATGAATCAGCTTCAGGCAATGCGAGTATTTATCAACATCGCAGATACCATGTCATTCGGACAGGCGGCAGCCAATCTCGGCATTTCGAATGCGATGGCCACGCGCTACCTCGAGCAACTCGAAGCTCACCTGAACACAAGACTTGTCAATCGCAATACACGCAGCCTCTCCCTGACCGAAGAGGGGGAGATCTACTCAAAGGGTTGCCGCAACGTACTCGACGAAATCGAGGAGATCGAAACCGTCACGATACGCGGCACGATCGAGCCGGCCGGCACGCTGAGAATCGCGGCCGGCGCATCGTTCTCACTGTCCAGCCTCACGCCGCTGCTGCAGGAATATCTGCGGCAGTATCCGAATGTCAGACTCTCGGTCACGCTGTTGCACCAGCACGTCGATTTCGTGAAAGAAGGCTTTGACGTCGGCATCGTGCTGCCCAAGCAGATCGGCGGCACTACGTTGATCAAACGCTCGCTGCTGAGTGTCCGTCCCATTGCCGTCGCGTCGCCCAGTTACCTCGCCGTCAAAGGGGTTCCGTCGCGGCCGGCGGATCTGACCTCGCACACCTTTCTTGCCCTCACTGCCGCCTCGCATGACGGCGACTGGATCTTCGCTGCGCCGGACCGGCGCGAGAAACGCGTGACGCTCGACGCCGCGCTGATGGTGAACAATGCGCTGATGCTGCGGCAAGCCGCGCTCGCGGGCATGGGGATCGCGGTGCTGCCTGAGAACCATGTGCTGAACGATTTGCGCAGCGGCACGCTCATGCAGGTTCTGACGGACTTCCGCATCACCAATGCCGACAAAGAGTTGGCGCTGGTGTACGCGGATCGCCGCCACATTTCCGCGAAGACGCGGTCATTCGTCGACTTTTCGGTTGAATGGTTTCGCACCAACGCGGACCGTCTGACCTCCGCTGCGCCCGTTACCAGGTAGCCTGCGGCAAACAGATGCCGCGTCACGGTCCGCCCTCCTCGCATGCGGCGGCGTGGGCAGCTCAGTGGCGCGGCCCTGCCATGCGCTGCTTCTGTACCGAGCTTCTGTACCCAAAATGAGGACAGCGCCGCGCGCGCCCTCCTTCATACTTCGTTACCGATTCGCTCCGCCTGTGAAGAGCCAACCAGCCCCGGCGGGCAATCCACCCGGTATCGAAGATCCAGGAGACGCGCATGAACCGCCCCTTCAAACCCTATCCGTTTTCGCCTCGCCGCCATGAGGGCGTGGTGCCACCGCTAGTCGACGGGCGCGACCCGCTCGGGCGGCCGGTGGCGATCGTCGGCGGCGGCCCGGTCGGCATGACGCTTGCGCTCGCGCTGGCTCGCCAGGGCGTGCGCTCGGTGTTGATCGAAGCCGACGACAGCGTATGCATCGGCAGCCGCGCCATCTGCATTTCGCGCCGCAGTCTGGAGATTTTCAAGCGCCTCGGCGTCGTGCAAGGCTTCCTGCAAAAGGGCTTGCCGTGGGCAGGCGGCCGCAGCTTCTACCGCGACGCCGAAGTGTTCCGCTTCGCCATGCATCACGACGACGAACAATCGCTGCCGCCGATGATCAACATCGCGCAATACCAGATCGAACAGTTGCTGCTGGACGAAGTGGAACGGCATGCCGAGCTGATCGAGATCCGCTGGCAGACCCGCGTGACCGGCATCGAACCGGATCAGGCGAAAGACGACCGCGCCGAGCTGGCCAGCACCTCCGGCGCAACGCTCACGCTGCGCACCGGCGACACCGCGTGGCAGATGCACGCCGACTGGGTCGTGGCCTGCGACGGCGGCCGCAGCACGATTCGCGAGGCGCTCGGCCTCAAGCTCACCGGCACCACGTACGAAGGCCGCTACGTGATCGTGGATATCGAACTGGACAGCAAGCGCGCCGCCGAGCGCCTCGCCTACTTCGATCCGCCCTCCAATCCCGGTTCGACGGTACTGGTGCACAAGCAGCCCGACAACGTCTGGCGCATCGACTACCAGCTTCGCGACGACGAAGACCCGGAAGCCGCCGTGAAGCCCGCGAACGTCCTGCCGCGCGTGCAGAGCGTGCTCGACTCGATGGGCGAAACCGGCGAATGGTCGCCGATCTGGATCACCGTCTACAAAGCCAACGCGCTGACGCTCGAACGCTACCGGCACGGCCCGGTGCTGTTCGCGGGCGACGCCGCGCATCTCGTGCCGATTTTCGGCGTGCGCGGCGCCAATTCCGGTATCGACGACGCGGACAACCTCGGCTGGAAACTGGCTTGCGTGGTGAACGGCCTGGCTTCGCCGCGTCTGCTCGACACCTACAACGACGAGCGCGTGTTCGCGGCGCGCGAGAATCTGAGCTACGGCATGAAGAGCACGGAATTCATGGCGCCGCCTTCGTTCGCGTTCAATCTGATGCGCGAGGCCGTGCTCGGTCTCGCCGAGCGGCACGCCGCCGTGCGTCCGCTGATCAATCCGCGGCAGACGCATGCAATCGCTTATACGCAGTCGCCGCTCAACGAGGCCGCCGCCGACGCGCCTGGCTCGTTCAGCCGAGGCCCGGCGCCCGGCAGCGTGCTGCCGGAATGCCGGCTCAAACGCATGGACGGCGGCGAGAGCGTGGATATCCATCTCACCGATCTGCTCGAGCCTTGTTTCACGGCGCTGCGCTTCGGCGCGAGCAGCGATTCGACGCAAGAGCATGCATGGCAGGAGTTGCAACGCTCGCTGGCAGGGCAAGGGATTCCGTTCAAAGCCGTCACACTGGTCACGGATGAGACCGCGCATGCCACCAGCCCGACCCTGATCGACCACGCCGACAGCCTGCACGAGCGGTTCGACGCCACGCCCGGCACGGTCTATCTGATCCGGCCAGACGGCCACGTACTCGCCCGCTGGCGCAACGGCAGCGCGGCAGCCACGCAGCGCGCCATCAGCGCGGCGCTGACGATCTGATTCACGGAGACTCACATCATGACGGACAGCGATCTCGATCTGGTCTACACGACCCTCTGCAAGACCCTCACGAACCAGGGCGAACCGCAGGCGCCGCTCTATCTGGCCCGCCTTGCGATGCTCTGCCTGACCGAACTCGACGACCCGCAGCGGGCCTTGTCGTTGATCGAAGCGGCGCGGCTGCCGGCTTCGACCGAGGTGACGGCATAAAGCGTAAAAAAACTGCCGCGCCTGGCATGGGCGCGGCAGCTTTTCCTTCAGACACAGGCATCACTGCTTCGGATACAAACCCAGCGTGCTCGCATGCAGCCGCGCGAGTCCGAGCAGAGCATCCGTGTACGGCGTGGCAACGCCCGTCAGTTGTCCCAGCTCGCGTACCGCGCCCACCAGCGCGTCGAGTTCGACCGCTTTACCCGCCTGCACGTCCTGCAGCATCGAGGTTTTCATCGCGCCGAGTTTGAGCGTGATCGCGTGGCGGTCCGCCGGTTCCTGTTCGATCGGAATGCCGAAGCGCGCGCCAATCTCCCTCGCCTCCAGCATGATGCTCGTCACGAAGTTGCGCGCCAACTCGTCGCTGAGAATCCGGTCGGTCGTCGCGCCGGTGATCGCGCTGATCGGATTCATCGTCATGTTGCCCCACAGCTTGTACCAGACGTCGCGCTGAATCTGCGCCGACGTCGATGCATTGAAGCCGGCCGCCGCAAGCGTGGCCGTGAGCGCCGCGGCGCGCTCGCCCGACCGCCCCGACGCCTCGCCGATAATCAGCCCATTGCCCTGATGATGCCGGATGACGCCCGGCGCTTCGACGAGGCAACTGGCGTGCACCACGCAGCCCACCGTCTGCGCAACCGGAATCGCAGCGGCGATCGCGCCGTCGGGATCGATCGACTTCAGGCGCTTGCCGGCAAAGTCCCGCCCGAGCCCGTCGCAAAACCACCAGGGCACGCCGTTCATCGCGGTCAGCACGATGGTCTGCGGGTTCAGCAGCGGCGCGATCTGCGCGGCCACGGACGCCATTGCCGGTCCCTTGACGGCGACCACGACGAGATCCTGCACGCCGAGATTGGCGGGCTTGTCGCTCGCGTTCACCTTCACGCCATGCGTCACGCCGCCCTCGATCAGACGCAGGCCGTGCTCGCGCAGCGCGGCAAGCGTTTCGCCGCGCGCCACCACGCTCACGTCATGGCCGGCCTGCGCGAGCTTCACACCCATCCAGCCGCCGATCGCGCCCGCGCCGTAGATAGCTACTTTCATCGTTTCAATCCTTGTAACTGGCGTCGATGCGGTCCACTCGCCGCACCAGCGCGTCGAACACGTCCTGCCCCGCGCCGTGGCGCGGATCGAACTGCAGCGCGTCGCGCGAGCAGCGGATCGCAACGTCTTCCGGCACCGGCCGCGCGCGGCCCATCGCGAACGTCGCCATCTGGATTTCGCAGGCGCGATTGAGCGTCCACAGGACCGCGAAAGTTTGCGGCAAGGTGTGGCCCCACGCAAGCAGGCCATGATTGCGCAGGATCACCGCCTGTTTGTCGCCGATATGCGCGAGCAGGCGCGGACCTTCTTCCGCGTGCACCGTGATGCCCTCGAAGTCGTGATACGCAATGCGGTCGTGCAATTGCGCGCTGTAGAAGTTGGTCTGCTGCAAACCGTCTTCCAGACAGGCCACGGCGACGCCCGCCGTAGTGTGCGTGTGCATCACGCAGTGCGCGTCCGGCAGGCCCTCGTGAATCGCCGCATGCACGACGAAGCCGGCCGGGTTCACCGGATACGGCGAGTGATCGAGCACGCGCCCTCGTGCGTCAATCTTCACGAGGTTGCTCGCCGTCACCTCGCTATAGTGCAGCCCGAACGGATTGATCAGGAAGTGCCGCTCGCCGCCGCTCACGCTGGCGGGAACGCGCAGCGTGATGTGGTTATAGATCATCTCCGTCCAGCCGAGCATGTCGAAAATGCGATAGCACGCCGCGAGCTGCACGCGCGCGTGCCATTCGTCCGGATGCATCGTGTGGGCTTTCGGCGCGCTCGGCGCCGGCATTTCAAGTGTGGTCATTTGCGTCTCCTGTTATCGTTCTGTCGATCCAGAAATCGTGCTTAGGCGCCCGACACCACGGCCGCGATCGACTCCGCCACATACCCCGCGTTGCGTGCGTTCAACCCGGCCACGCACATGCGCCCGGAGCGCAGCACGTACACCGCGTATTCGCTGCGCAGACGCGCCACCTGGCTTTGGCTCAGGCCGGTGTAGGTGAACATGCCGCGCTGCGCGACGTAGCGCGCGCGCATCACTTCGTCCACACGGCCGGCGAGTCCGGCGTGGATCGTGCCGCGCATGGCGAGAATCCGCTCGCGCATGGCGGCGAGTTCCGCTTCCCACGAAGCGCGCAACGACGCATCCGCCAGCACGTTGGCGACGAGCCGCGCGCCATGCGTGGGCGGATTGCTGTAGTTCGCGCGCACCGTCGACATCAATTGACCGAGCACGCGGCCGGCCTCTTCCGCGCTTTTGCAGACCACGCTCAATGCACCCACACGCTCGCCGTACAGCGAAAAATTCTTCGAAAACGAATTCGCGGCGATCAACGGAATGCCCGCGTCGGCCAGCAGGCGCACGCAGGCGGAGTCTTCTTCCAGACCCGCGCCAAAACCCTGGTAAGCCATATCGACGAACGCGATCAGCTTGCGGCGCTGCAATACCGGCACCAGTTCGGCCCATTGCGCCGGGCTCAGATCGACGCCGGTCGGGTTGTGGCAGCACGCGTGCAACAGCACCACGCTCTGTTCCGGCAAGCGGCCGATCGTTTCGAGCATGTCGGCGAAACGCAAGCCTCCCGTGTGTTCGTCGTAGTACGGATAGGTGTTGACCGTCAGCCCCGCGCCCTCGAATACGACGCGATGGTTTTCCCAGCTGGGGTCGCTGATCCAGAGCTGCGAGCCCGGGAAATAGTGCTTCAGGAAATCTGCGCCGACCTTGAGCGCGCCCGATCCGCCGATGGTTTGCAACGTCGCGATCCGGCCCGCCTTGCGTGCCTCGCTGTCCGCGCCGAATACGAGCGCCTGCGCCGCATCGCGATAGAGCGGTAGGCCGGCCATCGGCAGATATGAGCGCGGGCCGATCGAATCGAGCAGCGCGGTTTCGGCCCGGCGCACCGCGTTCATCACGGGCAGCCTGCCGGCGTCGTCGAAATAGATGCCGATGCTCAGATTGACCTTGTTGGTGCGCGGGTCGAGTTGAAAGTCTTCGTTCAGGCTCAGAATCGGGTCGCCTGGATAAGCGGGAATGTGGTCGAACATGGTCAATCCTTGAATACGGCGCCGTGGTGGCTTCGCTTCGGCCCCGGTTGGCGCTGGTGTTGTGCAACGACGGCCCCGCATGCTCCGGCTGACGCGCCGGCCTGCTCACAACAGGGCGAGACGGAAGTCTAAGCGGGTTTGGCCGGGCGCGTCGATTGGGACAAGTCTCCCCGAACGGCCCGTGAAACACAATCAATCGATTTTTCACGATTCGTAAGTTTTTCTTTAGAATCGCCTGATGCCACTCACGCGCGTCACCATCCGTCAGTTCGAAGCGTTTCTCGCCATCGTCGATTTGCATAGCATCGGCGCGGCGGCGGAGCGGCTCGGGCTGACTTCGTCGGCGGTCAGCCAGTTGCTGGGCGACCTCGAAACGGAACTCGGCTTTCGCCTGTTCGATCGGACCACGCGTCGCGTGAATCTGTCGAGCGCGGGCCAGGATTTTCTGTCGTCGGCGGAATCGGTGTTGCGCCACGTGCGCGCCGCCGCGCAATCCGCCGACGATATCCGCAACCGCGCGGCCGGCATCGTACGGATCGGCGCGCCGCTGGTGCTGGCGGCGACCGCGCTGCCCGCGGCCATTGCCGACTATGCGCACGACAAACCCAAGGTCGTGGTGCGCATTTGCGACACCGTGGTCGAACAACTGGTGGAGCGCGTGGAAAGCGGCGACGTGGATCTCGCCATTGGCCCCGACCGCCCAAGCGGCACGCGCGTGCGTTGCGACCCGGCGTTCGCGAGTCCCTGGGTGATGTGGTGCGCGCCGAGCCATCCGTTGAGCGCGCGGCGCCGTGTGCAATGGCCGCACTTGCGCGGCGTGCCGATCATCGCCACCGGCCGCGACCACGAGCGCGCGGTCGGGCAAATGCTGGCCAACCTGCCGGTGGAGGCGCGCATCGTTCCCGTAGACGTGGTGGACAACGTCACCACGGCGTTCGGCCTCGCCGCGCAGGGCCTCGCCGTCACGCTCGCGCCCGCCTACGTCGCGCCGTTGGCGCGCAGCTTCGGGCTGATCATGAAGCGTATTGTCGACCCCGAAACGATCCGCGAAGTGTGCGTGTATCGCTCCACCGAGCGCGCGCTGTCGCCCCCCGCCGACGGTTTCGCGGATTTCATCATGCCGTGGCTGAAACGCTGGGATCGCGAAACGCAGGCCGAGACACGGTCAAGGCGTGCCTGACGGGCCGAGGCTCTAGCCGCCGGCTCAGGTCCGCTCGGGCACCATGCACAACGCGAACAACTGGCGCTGGCTCGATATCCCAAGGCGCGCGTAAGCACGCTTCTGATAGGTAATTACACTGGCAGGCTTGACGCCCATACGCTGTGCGATTTCAGCGGCGCTCGCGCCTTCCAGCGTGCCGCGCAGCACGTCGAGTTCGCGCGGCGTGAGGGCCGGGCAAGCACGTCTGACGCGCGCCAGCATCGCGGCGGCCGAACCTTGCTGATGCTGTCCGTTGAGCGCGTAATGGCCCTTGGCCGTGTGCGCGAACAGGTGCGCGAGGCTTTCCACATGCTCCAGTTCGCCCGGCTGAAATACCCCATAGGCGCGGTCGCGATACAGATTGATCGACAGCCAGACGCTTTCCACGGGCTGCACGAGCAACGATAACCGGTCGGACACGTTCGGCTGTGCGTAGCAGGCCGCGCGATAGGCTTCGTTTTCGATCTCGTCGCTTTGCTGCTGGTGCAGCACCAATGCGTCGCGAGCCGGTCTTTCGTGCGAGCGGCCGATGATCGCGCGGTTGCCGTCGAGCGCATAGAAATGCGTGGCATAGCGATCGGCGACGTCGCGCAGAAAACGGCCGCCGCGATGATCGGCCGCGGAAACCGTGCGCGGCCTCGCGTCGAATTCATAAGCGAAGATGGTGCATTGCGAAACCGGCAGCGTGTCGCCGACTGTTTTCAGCATGCTTGCGGCAAGCGCGTCGGCATCCGCATGCGAGATCGACATGACGAGCTCGGCCGCACGCGAGGTGCTGATCTGTTCGCCGCGGTGCGGTGGAGAAATGCGCCAGGAACGCATGATGGGAATCGGCTCGCCGTGCTGGGGTGGGTTCCAGCAAGCGTAGCACAGCGGAACGCGGGGCCGGTTTTTTGCCACCGGTTCAGCGCGTCGCATAAGCGCGTCAGTTCAGCGCGTCAGACAGACGCCCCGGATAAACGCGCTCACTTCCGCGTAAACGACCCGCGCTGGAACGTCACCATTCTCGGCAGCTCGATCGTAAAGATCGTGCCCGTGGCTTCCTCGGAATTCACGCTGACGTTGCCGCCGTGCATGCGCGCGATCTCCTGCACGATATGCAGGCCGAGCCCCAGCCCTTCACGCGAACGGGCACCGCTATTGTTCGGCCCAAAAGCCTTGAACAGATGCGGAAACACCTCGGGCGGAATGGTCCCGCGATTGGCGACCGTCAGGCGCACTGAATCGACCGCTTCGCCATCCACTTCGACGCCGATATCGCCGCCCGGCGCGCCATGATGCAACGCATTGCTCACCAAGTTCGACACGGCCTGCCAGACGAGGTCCGTGTCCCACGCGCCCGCGGTATTGCCGCGGCTCGCGAACACGATCTGCTTGCCGTTCTCCCGCGACGCGAACTCGTCGATCACCGACCGGCACAGCGTGGCCAACTCGATCGAGCGCGGCTGCAACGGCAGGCGCCCGCCCTGCAAGCGGGCGAGATTGAGCAACTGATCGACCATGCGCGCCATGCGCAGCGAACTGTTCTTCACGCGCGCGGCCACGGTGACCGATTGTTCGTCGGCCGCCGTACGCATCAGGTATTCCGCCGACGCCAGCACCGCGCTCAGCGGCGTGCGCAAATCGTGACTCAGTACCGCCATCAGCATTTCGTTGGCCTCCAGCATCTGCCGCGTGGTGACGAGTTGCGCCGCGAGCTGACGCTTCTGCTGTTCGAGCTGCACGAACACATCCACCTTGGATTGCAGGATGCGCGGATCGAACGGCTTGTACAGGAAGTCGACCGCGCCGGCTTCATAGCCGCGGAAGGTACGCGAAGCGTCCTGCGCGGTCGCCGTCAGGAAGATGATCGGCACGTGCGAGGTACGCGGACTGCCACGCATCAGCGCGGCCAGTTCGAAGCCGTTCATGCCCGGCATGTTGACGTCGAGAATCGCCAGCGCGACTTCGTGCTTGAGCAGCAGGTCGAGCGCCGCAGTGCCCGAATCGGCCACCAGCACGGCAAGATCCGGCCGCGCCAGCAAGGCCTCGAGCGCCGTGATGTTGTGGACGATGTCGTCGACGATCAGAATGTTCACAGGTGAATTCGTCATGGCATCGGGTCAGAAAGAGGCCGGCAATGCGGCAAGCCGCCGGCCTAAGGTTTCAGGAGAGTAAATAAAATCCGCTGCGCCGCGCTCGATCGCGGCACGCGGCATCTCGGGGGAGCCGGCGGTGTCCGGCGCCTGCACCCAGGTGGTGCCGCCCAACGCGCGCACGCGCTTCAGTCCCTGCACGCCGTCGTCGTTGGCGCCGGACAGCAGGATCGCCAGCAGGCGCTCGCCATACACGGCGGCCGCCGAGTCGAACAGCACGTCGATCGAGGGCCGCGAAAAACGCACGGCGGCGTCGGTGGACAGCGCAACGGTGCGGTCCACCTCCACCAGCATGTGATACCCCGGCGGCGCAATGTGCACACGGCCCGGCATGATGCGTTCGCCCGCATCGGGCTCGATCACGGGCAACGCGCAGCGGTGCGCGAGAGCATCCACAAGGTAGCTCGGCGAATCGGGCGGGAGGTGCGTGACAATCATCACGGCCGGTGCGAAATCCGTGGGCAGCGCGCCGAGCAGCACGCTCAGCACTTCCATGCCACCCGCCGAGCAGCCGATCACGACGAGCTCGTAGCCGCGCGCTTCATCTGCGCGCGGTTGAGGATCGGCGGCTGGCTGGACAGTTGGGCGTGGCATGATGGACGTGCTAGCGCTTCTGATAAATGCGTTCGCCTGGGCGAAACTCGTCGAACGCTTCGTAATGACGGGAAAAACGCAAACTTTCCTTGCTGCCCAAACCCAGAAAACCGCGCCGCACGAGCGCGTTCTCAAACAGACCCAGCGCGCGATCCTGCAAACCGCGATCGAAGTAGATCAGCACGTTGCGGCACGATACCAGATGCGCTTCGAGAAAAACTTCGTCGGTGGAGAGGCTGTGGTCGGCGAACACCACGCGCTCTTTCAGCGAGCCGGCAAAACGCGCGCCGCCATACGCGGCGTGATAGTAATCCGACAGCGAACGCTTGCCGCCTGCGGCCAGATAGTTCTGCGTGAAGCCCTGAATCCGGTCGAGCGTGTAGATGCCGGACTCGGCCCGCGCCAGTGCGTCCGGACTGATGTCGGTCGCGTAGAACAGCGTGCGCTCGGTCAGACCCTCCTCGTCGAAGAGGATTTTCAGCGACCAGAGTTCCTCGCCCGTGCTGCATCCTGCCACCCACACCTTGATCGACGGATAAGTACGCAGACGCGGCAGAACATGCTCGCGCAGCGCAAGGAAATACGCCGGATCGCGAAACATGTCGCTCACCTGCACCGTGAGGTACTGGAACAGCCGCGAGAACTCGTCGCCGTGACGCATGATGCGGTCCTGCAACTGCGACAGCGTCTTGAGCCCGAACTCATCGAGCGCCTGCGACAGGCGGCGCCGCAGCGACGATATCGCATAGTGGCGAAAGTCGTGCTGATACTTGAGATAAATCGCCTCCAGCAGCAGTTTCAACTCGATGTCGAAATCGCTGATGCGTTGCGGCGCATCGAATTCGGACTGGCTCATGCGTACTCGCTCACGTGTTCCCGTTCCCCGCTAGCGTTGCCGCAACCACACGCGGCACAGCGCGACCAGTTTGTCTACGTCGATCGGCTTGGAGACGTAATCGTCCGCGCCGGCTTCGAGGCAACGGGTGCGGTCGTTCGCCATTGCCTTGGCGGTCAGCGCGATGATCGGCAGATGCGCAAAACGCGGATTGCGGCGAATCTCGCCCATCGCGGTCAAGCCGTCCATCTCCGGCATCATGATATCCATCAGGATCAGATGCACTTCGGGTCCGTTTTCCAGCGCTTCGAGCGCTTCGCGGCCGTTGCGCGCAATCTGCAGTTTCGCACCGAGCGGCTCCAGCACGTGCGAGAGCGCAAAAATATTGCGCACGTCGTCCTCAGCCAGCAGGATCGTGCGGCCTTCAAAGGCATTGTCGCGCTGACGCACGGTGCGCAGCATGCGCTGCTGCTCGGGTGCGAGCGACGATTCGACGCTGTGCAGGAATAGCGTGACTTCGTCGAGCAGACGCTCGGGCGACTTCGCCCCCTTGATGATGATCGACTTCGAATAGCGGCGCAGGCGGTGCTCTTCGTCGTCGGAGAGCATGCGGCCGGTGTACACGATGACCGGCAGCGAGACATGCACGGTGTTCGTGGCGAGCCGTTCCAGCAGATCGTAGCCGGTGCCGTCGGGCAGCGCGAGATCGGTCACCACGCAGTCGAACGTGACCTTTGCCAGATACGCCAGCGCTTCGGCCAAGGTTGCGACCGCAACGATTTCCGTATTCTCGCTTTGCAGCAGCGCGCGGATGCTTTCGCGCATCGGCGCGTCGTCCTCGATCACCAGCACGCGTTTGAGGCGCTGTTGCAGACGCGCCTCAAGGCGGCGGATCGCGGCTTCCATCGTGCCGCGCGCGGTCGGCTTGAGCGTATAGCCGATGGCGCCGAGGTGCAGCGCCTTGTCGGCGTGGTCGGTGGCCGAGACGATATGAATCGGAATATGCCGTGTGAGCGGATCGTTCTTCAGCCACTCCAGCACGGTCAGGCCGGACCGGTCCGGCAAGCCGACGTCGAGCAGCACCGCCGCCGGGCGCATGTCGCGCACCAGCGCGAGACCGCTGGCGGCGTCGCTCGCGTGAACGAAATCGAAATCGAGTTCATGCGTCAGATCGCGCAGGATTTCGGCGAACGCGAGATCGTCTTCCACGGCCACGATCAGGCGGCCCGCACGCGTACGATTGTCACGGTCGTCGGCAATCGGGCCAATCGGGGTTTCGGGTGCGTTGCCCGTGGTAAGTCCGTTGGCAGGCGTAATCACCGTGGTCGTGCTGCCGCTCGAAGACGGCCGCGTCAGCAGCGGTTCTGCCGTCGATCCCGCCGCGGCCGGCGCACTTCCCTGCGCCGATACCGATACCGATACGGACACCGGCGCCGGCACGCAGGCGCCCTCGTTTGCGCTCAAGGCCGCTTCAGCATCGAGCGGCAGCCACAGCGTAAACACGCTGCCCTTGCCGACTTCGCTCGCCACCGTGATCCGGCCGCCCAGCAGACGCGAAAACTCGCGCGAAATCGACAGACCCAGACCGCTACCGCCGTATTGGCGACTGGTCGAACCGTCCGCCTGCTGGAACGCCTCGAAGATCATGTCCAGCTTGTCGGGCGCGATGCCGATGCCGGAGTCGCGCACGTCGATACGCAGCATCCCGCCGTCAGTGGGTGCAACCGAGAGCGCCACCTCGCCGTGCTCGGTGAATTTCACCGCGTTCGAAAGCAGGTTGCGCAGAATCTGCGTGACGCGCTGGCCGTCGCTGATGAACGTATCCGGCGTGCCCGGCAAGCGCTCGAAGGCGAGCCGCAAATGCCTCGCGGCCGCCATTGGCTTGAACATTTCCTCGAGCGCCTGCAAGGTCGCGTCGATCGACACCGTTTCGAGTTCGACCGTGACCTGGCCGGCTTCGACCTTCGACAGATCGAGAATGTCGTTGATCAGCACCAGCAGGTCGCTGTTGGAGGCGTGAATCGTCTCCGCGTAGCGCACCTGTTCTTCGGTCAGATTGCCGGTGCGGTTCTGCTGCAGCAGCTTCGCGAGAATCAGCGAACTGTTCAGCGGCGTGCGCAGTTCGTGCGACATGTTGGCGAGAAATTCGGACTTGTAGCGGCTCGACTGTTCGAGGCGCGCCGCGTTGGCCGCAAGGTCGTCCTGCGCACGCAGCAAATCGGACTTCTGCCGCTCGAGACGCTGCGCATATTCTTCCAGTTGCACGTTGGTCTGTTCGAGTTCGGCCTGCTGCGCTTCCAGTCGCGTTTGCGATTCCATCAGCGCGCGGCCGCGTTCTTCGAGTCCTTCATTGGAGACGCGCAACTCTTCCTGCTGAACCTGCAACTCTTCATTCAACTGCTGCGTTTCTGCCAGCGCATCCTGCAACCGCTCCCGATACAGCGCTGCTTCGACGAAATCGCCCATGCTGCTGGCGATCAGTTCCATGAACTCCTGGTCGCGCGGCGCCAGTTCGCGCACAAAGCCCAGTTCGACCACGCCGTTGACCTCGCCGTCGTTTTCGATCGGCACGATGAGCAGGTTCTTCGGCGCGCTCCTGCCGGTCGCCGACACCACCTGCACATAATTTGCCGGCACGTCGCGCAAGACCAGCGTGCGGCGTGCGGCGGCCGCCTGGCCGATCAGCGTCTCGCCTTCTTCGAAATTGCGCGCGGTGGCCTGTTCGCTCTCACGGCTGAAGCCGTACGTCGCAATGCGGCGCAGCGCGCCATGCCGTTTGTCGCGTACATAGAGCGCGGCAACGGCGGCGTCGAGATACTGCGCGAGGAAGTCGAGCATTGCGCGGCCCACCAGCGGCGGGGTGGCTTGACCAACGACCTTTTCGGCAAGCAGGCGTTGCCCCGAGCGCAACCATACCTGCTCCTGCAACATCTCGGTCTGTTCGGCCTGCTGACGTAGCACGCCGTCATACGTGGACGAGAGGCTCATCAGTTCGCGCCGCCCCATCCACGCAAGCAGTCCGCTCACGCCCAGGCTAAAGAGCAGAAACACGCTCACGAGCGTGGTGGTGACACGGCGCGTCGCCTCCGCGCGTTCCTGGCGCAGGCGTAATTCGACATCGAGAAAATCGCCGAATTCACGGCGCGTCTCGTCGAATTCGATCTTGCCGCGACCGCTCGCCACAGCGCTTTCGAAATTCTGATTACGGCGGCGCGCGTCGATCATCTCCTCAGCGTAGCGGTTCCAGCGCTGCTGGATCGCCTCGATCTGTTTGAGCTTGTCGACCTGTGGCGGGTTGTCGGAAACCAGTTCCTGCAAGGCTTCGATCTGGGTCTTGAAGCGCGGGCCGCCTTCTTCATAAGGCGCGAGAAAACTCTCGTCGCCCGTGATCAGGAAGCCTCGCATCGAGGATTCGCGGTCGACCGCGAGACGCAGCATTTCATTGGCCTGGCCGATCACGCGCTCGGAGTGCTCGGCCCAATTCATGGTCGAGACCAGATAAGCAATCAGTCCGACGAAGACAGCCATCGTCACGAGGCCGACACCCAAAGGCAACGCGATGTTGCGCCGAATGATGCTGCGAAAACGATTCTGGTCGACGGCCTGGGATGCGGTCATTTTTTCTGTCTTCGGCTTGGCGAATCGGGTCGATTCGGAATATTTTTCAGAAGTTCGGTTGATTCGTTTTGTCGCGATACGACGGGCGTAATCATACAGGATGGGGTCTATTTTTGAGATGCCCGCGTGCGGTTTTAGGCTTGCTGGGCGGGGCTGCTGCCGGATCACGCAACTTTGCGCCGGTTGCGTGAGTCAATCGTGCGAGGAATACCAATCCGCCGTTCGATCATTCGATCGCCGCCCCACTTTTATCCGGTAGCCGATGCCTTCTCACGCCTTCGCCACACTCACTCGCGCCCCCCTTCGCACGCTCCTCGCCGCAGTGTTCGTATGGCATGCCTCACTGAGCGGCGCAGCCCAGATTGGCGATTTGCCCTCGACGCCTCGCGGCATCGTGGCCGCCACCGTGCATGTCGAACCGCCCACCCAGGCTTCGCCCGTCGTGCCCATTCCGCCGTCTGAGTATTACCCCACGCTCTATCGCTATGTGCAACTCGCGCATCTCTATCCGGACAGCAAAACGTTCGCGGACATGGTGCCGCTTCGAGCGCCCGCTCAGATCGCCGCCGCGTACGACGCCGCGAAGCAACATCCCCGCTTCAGTCTCGCCGACTTCGTGAAGCACAACTTCACATTGCCCACGCGCACGGCGAAGGCCTATGTCTCCGACCCGAATCAGGACGTGACCGGCCATATCGATACGCTCTGGAACGTACTGCGCCGCGAGCCGGACGCGACCGCGAGCCCGTGGTCCTCGCTGCTGCCGCTGCCGTATGCGTATATCGTGCCGGGCGACCGCTTCGATGAGATCTACTACTGGGACTCGTACTTCATCATGCTCGGCCTCGAACAGAGCGGCCAGCATGCGCTGGTCGTCGACGAACTGAAGAACTTCGCGACCTTGATCGACCGCTACGGCCATATTCCGAACGGCAATCGCACCTACTATCTGAGCCGCTCGCAACCGCCGTTCTTCGCGCAGATGGTGCGGCTCGTCGCCGAAAAAGACGGCGACGCCGTCTACGCGCAATATCTGCCCGAATTGCAGCGCGAGTACGCATACTGGATGGACGGCAGCGAAGGCCTCTCCGCAGGCCACGCGAACCGCCATGTGGTGCGCCTGCCGGACGGCACCCTGCTCAATCGCTATTGGGACGAACGCGCGGCCCCGCGCGACGAGTCGTATCGCGAAGACGTGCTGACCGCGCAGCAGACCCCGCAACGCGACGCCGCGGATCTCTGGCGCAATCTGCGCGCCGGCGGCGAAACCGGCTGGGATTTCAGCTCGCGCTGGTTCGCGGACGGCAAGACGCTCGCCACCGTCGACGTGACCTCGCTCGTGCCCGTCGATCTGAATTGCCTGCTGACCGATCTGGAGCGCACGCTGGCGAAGGCCTACCGTCTGCGCGGCGACGTCACGCATGCGGAAAATATGGAACGGCGCACCGCCGCCCGCGCCGAAGCCATTCGCCGCGTGCTGTGGGATCCGCAGTTGCAGGCATTCGGCGATTACGACTTCGTGCATCGCACGCTGACGCACAGACTCACCGCCGCGACAGTGTATCCGCTGTATACGGGCATAGCCAGCCGTCAGCAGGCAAAGGCTGTTGCCGCCACGTTGCAGCGTGAGTTGCTCCGCCCGGGTGGGCTCGCCACCACGCAAGTGGCGAGCGGCCAGCAGTGGGATGCGCCGAACGGCTGGGCACCATTGCAGTATCTGGCGGTGATCGGCTTGCGCCGTTACAGCGAACCGGCACTCGCGCAAACCATCGCGACACGCTGGATCGAAACCAATGTGTCGTACTACCAGCACACGGGCAAGCTCGTCGAGAAATACGATATCGACGCCGCCACACCCGGCGTCTCGGCGGGCGGCGGCGAATATCCGTTGCAGGACGGGTTCGGTTGGACCAACGGCGTGCTGCGCGCGTTGCTCGCGCTGTACCCGCAGGCGGTGCAGGCCTCGCGTCCCGGCGATCTCCCCGAAGGTCCGGCGGGTGTGTCGGCAGCCGCGGCCGCCGCTGCCGCCGCGCCGAAGAATACGCATCGGCTGGATGGCACGCGGGTGAATCCGTAGCATGAAAAAACCTGGCGGGTCTGCACCTGCCAGGCTTCTTCCGAAACGATTCGACAGACGCTTACGCCGGCACGGTCTCGGCCTGCTGCGCACGCGACCACACGCGGTGCTTCTCGGCTGCCTTGATGAAGGCCTTCAGTACTTCAGCGGCCTGCTTGTCGTCGCCGGTTGCGACGCCGTCGGCATTGTCCGGCAAGTGCGCCGCGGCGAGCACGTCACGCCCCGCGCCGATTGCCGCAATCGCCTTCAGATGCTTGAACGCCTCGAGCACGAAATGCCGCGCGTCGCCCGATTGCGCCAGCGTCTTCGCGCCCTGGTCGCCACCCACCACGATCACCGCGTCGAACATGATCGACGGCAAGCCGGCAATCGTGGCGTCCGGCGCCATGCCGTCGATCGCGGCGAGCGTCGGGGCGATCAACATGGGCGTTGCGCCCTCGCCTTGCAGCGCCTGCTGAAGCTTCCTGATGGCGGCGCCATCGGAACCGGGCGCGGCCAGCAACGCGATCTTGCGGGTCTTGATGCCCGGCTTCACGCGGTTGAGCAGGCTCAGCGCCGGTGATTCCTTGGGACCGGACAGCTTCGCCGTGCCTTTCTTCGGTGTCGGCAAACCCAGCCCGTCGGCCACCTGCGCCGCGAGCCCCGCATCGAAGTTGGCGAGAATCTCGTTCACCACGCGTGCACGAATCTCCGGCTTCGTCACCTTGCCGAGTTCGAACTGATAAGCCGCGGCGATATGGTCTTTCTCGGGCTGGGACATGCTGTTGTAAAACAGCGCGGCCTGCGAGAAATGATCGGCGAACGATTCGCTGCGCACGCGAATCTTGGTGCCTTCCACGCGCTCCTGATAGCTTTCGAAGCCGCCGTCGGACGGCGCCGGATCGGTTTCCTTCGGCCAGCCGCCGCTCAGCGAATTCGGCTCGTACGAGGCCTGGCCGACGTTGATGGTCTGCCGGTGCATTGCGTCACGCTGGTTGTTGTTGAACGGACATACGGGCCGGTTGATTGGAATCTCGTGAAAGTTCGGGCCGCCCAGGCGGCTGATCTGCGTATCCGTGTACGAGAACAGACGACCTTGCAGAAGCGGATCGTTCGAAAAGTCGATGCCAGGCACGACATGGCCCGGATGAAACGCCACCTGTTCGGTTTCGGCGAAGAAGTTGTCCGGATTGCGATTGAGCGTCATTTTGCCGATGATCTTCACCGGCACCAGTTCTTCCGGAATCAGCTTGGTCGGATCGAGCAGGTCGAAGTCGAACTTATGTTCGTCCGCTTCCTCGATGATCTGCACGCCGAGCTCGAACTCGGGAAAGTCCCCCCGTTCGATCGACTCCCACAAATCGCGCCGATGAAAATCCGGGTCTTTACCGGCCAGCTTCTGCGCTTCGTCCCATAGCAGCGAGTACGAGCCCAGCACCGGGCGCCAGTGAAATTTGACGAAGCGCCCCTTGCCTTGCGCATTCACGAAACGGAACGTGTGAATGCCGAAGCCTTCCATGGTGCGCAGGCTGCGCGGGATCGCACGGTCCGACATGGTCCACAGCACCATATGCGCGGACTCGGGCACCAGCGAGACGAAATCCCAGAAGGTGTCGTGCGCGGAACCGCCAGTCGGCATTTCGTTCGGCGCTTCCGGCTTGACCGCATGCACGAAGTCGGGAAACTTGATGGCGTCCTGAATGAAGAACACCGGCATGTTGTTGCCGACCAGATCGTAATTGCCTTCCTGCGTATAGAACTTCACGGCGAAGCCGCGCACGTCGCGCACCGTGTCGGCGGAACCGCGCGGGCCCTGTACCGTGGAAAAGCGCACATACACCGGCGTCTGCACAGCGGGATCCTGCAGAAACGCGGCCTTGGTGTATTCCTGCATCGATTCGTACACCTGAAACACGCCGTGCGCCGCCGAGCCGCGCGCGTGCACGATGCGCTCAGGAATACGCTCATGGTCGAAGTGCGTGATCTTCTCACGCATGATGAAGTCTTCAAGCAGGGAGGGGCCGCGCGGGCCAGCGCGCAGCGTGTTCTGATTGTCGGCGATCTTGACGCCCTGATTGGTTCTCAGCGCCTCGCCTTCTGGATGAACTCGAAACTGTTCGAGATCCTTCGATTTCGGATCCGGTTGCGGCCCATTCGCCGGCGCGTTTTTCGCTACCGGCTTCTGTGCATTCGTTTTACCTGCCATGAGAATCTGCTCCTTGCGTTCGAGGCGTGCCGGCGGGGAAATCCGGTCTAACGCGCCGAATGAAGGCAGCAAACCATGTACCCGCAAACGGCCCGATCGCACGTGCCGTTTGCCGGGTTGCCGATCACTGGCAATGCGGCGCGCTGCATTTGCGCGCCGCTGTCCATGACACTCATACGCAAGAGCGCTGCATCAGAAGCGATAGTTGATGGAAATATCGGCTACGCCATTGGCCTTGCGATGCGTGACGGGACTATTGCCCGCGCTGCCGACCAACTGTTGGAATGCGCCGTCCGCGGTGGCGAACCAATGCTTGTCGAACAGCCACACCGCGCTGATGCCAAAGCCCACCGACTTGAAGCCCGCACTGGCGTGGTATTGCGAAAACTGCGAGTGCGCAGCCTGACTCTGATTCACGCCGAACCAGCTATTCATGTAAGTGGAGTCCGCCAGCGTCACATTCGGACCGGCGAACCAGAAGAACTGCTTCGTGCTGCCCGGCATCGGCATATATGCGCCGAAATCGCCAGTCCAGCCGTTCGAACCGCCGAAATAGCGTCTGACGTCGGCGCGTAACACCAGCGGGAAGTCTTTCGACAGCACGTATTCGCCGGCCAGTTTGATACCCGGCGCCGGATTGATATTGCCGAGACCGTTCAGTTCCTGCGGATCGTCATGGCCGCGCCGTCCGAGGTCGTAGACGGCCGCCACACTGGCGCGCCAGTTCTGGCCTTGCGCGAAGTTGACGCCGAAACCCTCGCCGCTCGATAAGAAGAACAGATCCTTGTAGCGCACGTCGATGCTCGGGCCCGTCATGAGGTGATACCGGTCCGAGCCCTCGTAGCGCGGCTGGAACGACGTCGCCAGCCCAAGGCGTACCTGCCAGTCCGGGATATTGGGCTGCCACATCTTCTGCAGCGGAATACCGACCGAATATTGCCATTCGCCGAGCGGCGAAGGCGTCTGGGCCGAGACCGAAGCCGGGAACACAGCGATACCGCCAATGGTCGCGGCGGCGACCAGCGAAATTGCCGCGATGCCTGCATTATTGCGGAGCCTGCCGCCCCGCTTTCTACGGCTGTTGAACACCACAAATCTCCGATCTCGCGTATCGCGAAGAGAGGGTTATGTTTCGCCCAAGGTCCGCAATGGATAAAAAAACACCCGGGCGGCCGCCGCGTTACTACGCACGGCATGTAATTTTTTCAGCGAACGACGCGCACTACCGGCAAACCCAAGCGATCACAGCCGTAAATCAGGTATTTGTCTAAGCAGACCGTTACGAAAGATTTGCCGATGGACGCACCATTGCAAAATGCGGGCCTGGTGGTTCACGAGCGGGCCCGGACCAGCGCAGACAAGCACCAGACAAGCACGAAATACCCTCGGCCCTCTGTCAAGGGCGCACGGCCCGACCATGGCCGTAGGTCCGACGGCCTGCGCTCCTGCATGAACGGCTTGGCGATGAGACCCACGGCCGCCGGACCGAACGGCGATCACAACGGAAATTTGGTGGTCGAAAGAATTTCCTTAAGCACCATGAACGAGCGGATTTGCCGGACTCCCGGCAAATAGAGCAACTGCTCCGCGTGCAGACGATTGAAACTGTCGCTGTCGCGCGTGCGAATGGTCATGAAATAGTCGAACTCACCGGTCACGACATGGCATTCCATGCAGCCGGTCACGTTCTGCGCCGCCTTCTCGAACTCGGCAAACGATTCCGGCGTGGAGCGATCCAGCACCACGCCGATCATCACCAGCATTCCCGCCCCTGCCGCTTTCGGGTCGATCAGCGCGACGACCGCCTGGATCAGCCCGGATTCCTTGAGCCGCTCCACACGCCGCAAGCATGCAGGCGCGCTCAGCTTGACCCTGGCAGCAAGCGCGACATTCGAAATCGACGCGTCGGTTTGCAGTTGCCGAAGAATCGCGCGATCGATGCGGTCGAGTGATTGCAGCGGATCGGCCCGAACCGCCGCGACCGCAACGGCCCTCTTCTGGTCCTTACGAAGTTTTGTTGCGCTCATAGGCTCGAATTATTCATTTTTATTAATCCATTCCACTCGAAACTTTATTAAAAGTATGACGAGCACAATTCTTTTGCAAGCACATTTCTGGCGGTTCTCCCTACCATTTCATTAACGCGACGCAACGACGTTCGCGTCACACTGACTAAACCACGGAGCTGCCATGAACCTGCAACGATTCCCTCGCTACCCTCTGACTTTCGGGCCGACGCCGATTCAACCGCTGACCCGTTTGAGCAGGCACCTCGGCGGCAAAGTGCATCTGTATGCGAAACGCGAGGACTGCAATAGCGGCCTCGCGTTCGGTGGCAACAAGACACGCAAGCTCGAATATCTGATCCCCGAAGCGCTCGCGCAAGGTTGCGACACGCTCGTGTCGATCGGCGGCATTCAGTCGAACCAGACGCGCCAGGTGGCGGCCGTGGCGGCCCACCTGGGCATGAAGTGCGTGCTGGTGCAGGAAAACTGGGTCAACTATTCGGATGCGGTCTACGACCGGGTGGGCAACATACAGATGTCGCGCATTCTCGGCGCCGACGTGCGCCTCGTATCCGACGGCTTCGACATCGGTTTTCGCAAGAGCTGGGAAGATGCACTGGAAAGCGTGCGAGCCGCCGGCGGCAAACCGTACGCGATCCCCGCCGGCTGCTCGGACCATCCGCTCGGCGGCCTCGGCTTCGCCGGGTTCGCGCAGGAGGTGCGCGCGCAGGAAGCCGAATTGGGCTTCAGGTTCGACTACGTCGTGGTGTGTTCGGTGACCGGCAGCACGCAGGCCGGCATGGTGGTGGGTTTCGCCGCTGACGGCCGTGCCGATCGCGTGATCGGCATCGACGCTTCAGCGAAGCCGGAGCAGACGCGCGAGCAGATCACCCGAATCGCGAAGCACACGGCGGAAAAAGTCGGCCTGGGACGCGATATCACGAGCCGTGACGTCGTACTCGACGAGCGCTTCGCAGGTCCGGAATACGGTTTGCCGAATGAAGGCACGCTGGAGGCGATCCGCTTGTGCGCGCGCATGGAGGGCATGCTGACCGATCCGGTCTACGAAGGCAAATCCATGCACGGCATGCTCGACATGGTGCGCAATGGCGAATTCCCGGAAGGCTCGCGCGTGCTGTATGCGCACCTCGGCGGCGTGCCTGCGTTGAACGGCTACAGCTTTATTTTCCGCAACGGCTAATGGCCGCACAGGCGGCCGGCAATGCCAGGCAGCAGCCGGCGCCCGTCAGGCCAACCGCCGCTTCAACGGTGGCATCGCCGCCTGGTTGAAAAACTCTCGCGCAGCAAACCCAGGCTTCACGCCTTCATGCGCTTCCTCAAGTGCTCCCTCAGGAACTCCACGAGTGCCCGGATCGTGAGGGAGCTTTGCCTGTGCTGCGGATAAACGGCGTAAACACCCGTCGCCGTGGGGAGAAAATCTTCGAGCACCGGCACGAGTTGGCCGCTCCTGAGTGCGTCCGCCACGATAAAATCAGGAAGCCGAACAATCCCCAAACCCGCAATGGCGGCATCGCGCACCAGCTCTCCATTGTTGGCGCGCAGCGGGCCGTGTACCTCGACCCCTTTCGTCACGCCGTCGACGACGAACTCCCAGCTCACGGCCCCGCCATGTCCATACAACAGGCAGGAATGGCGTTCCAGATCGGCGGGTACAGCAGGCGTACCACGGCGCCGCACGTAGCCGGGACTGCAGCATGCCACCACCCGGATATCCACGAGCTTCTGCGCAATCAGCGTGGAATCGGGCAAGGCGCCGATCCGGATTGCCATGTCGAAGCCCTCGCCCACCACGTCGACGGTGCGATCGCTCAAATCCATCTCGAAGCGCACGTCGCCGTGTTCGCGCAGGAACATCGCCACGAGCGGCGACAGGTGCGCCATCCCGAACGACATCGGCGCGCTCACGCGTAACAGTCCGCGTAGCCCGGCACGCCGCAGCGACATGGCCTGCTCGGCGTCTTCGACCTCGCCGAGAATGCGTTTGGCGCGCTCGTAAAACTCCTGCCCGAGGTCCGTCACTGCCAGCTTGCGCGTGTTGCGAATCAGCAATTGCACGCCGAGTGTTTCTTCCAGCGCCATGACCCGCCGGCTGACGAACTGTTTCGACAGCGACAGCCGGTTGGCCGCCGCCGTGAAGTTATGAGCGTCCACCGTGGCGACGAAGATCCGCATGTCGTCGAGCTGCATTCTATTGTCCACTCTTTGGTGACAGTGTTTCCGTTTTAACGACGATTATAGCCATATTAATTGACCTACACTTCGTTTCATGGGTCGCGGACAGACATCTGCTCGGATCGCACAACTCAAGGAGAAGAAGATGCTTGAAATCAGACATGCCAATCAACGCGGCCGCGCGGAGCACGGCTGGCTCAGCTCGCGTCACACGTTTTCCTTCGCGAACTATCACGATCCGAAACAGAACGGCTTCTCCGATCTGCTCGTCATCAACGACGACCGCGTCGCACCGGCCCAAGGTTTCGGCAAGCACCCGCACCGCGACATGGAAATCTTTTCGTACGTGCTGGAAGGTGCGCTGGAACACAAGGACACCATGGGCACCGGCTCGGTGATCGTGCCAGGCGACATCCAGTTGATGAGCGCGGGAACCGGCGTTGCACACAGCGAATACAACCATTCGAAGAGCGAGCCCGTGCACTTTCTGCAAATCTGGATCGCGCCGGGCAAAAAGGCTACGGCGCCGCGTTATCAGCAGCGCCACTTCGGCTCGGACCAGAAACGCGGTGTGTTGCGCCTCGTGCTCTCGCCCGATGGCGCGAACGACTCGCTGGTGCTGCAGCAGGACGCGCGGGTCTATGCCGGTCTCTTCGACAGTGACGAAACAGCGCGGCTCGAACTGGCCGGCAATCGCTATGCTTATGTGCACGTGGCGCGCGGCAGCGTGATCGTGAACGGCGTCGAGTTCAACGAAGGCGACGGAGCGCGGGTGCGCGGCGAGGAAGCGCTAACCTTCACGCAAGGCCGTGACGCGGAAGTGTTGGTGTTCGACCTGCGCGCCATCGAGATGTCGGATCTGTGGGCCTGAGCGGCTCAAGTGAGTTGAGTGTTTCACGTGACGTGAGCGGCCTGACGGTCTGAAGACCCGAGGGTGCAGAACCTGGGCGGGACTCGCCGGAAAACTCCGGCGAGCCTCACTCATCCTATCCTGTGAGAGAAAATCATGCGCTATACGCTATTGGACAATCAGAAAGACGCGGTCATTCTCGTCGCCCGCATTCTGTTGATGGTGCTGTTCATCATGTTCGGCTGGTCGAAGCTCACCGGCTTTTCCGGCACTGTGGCTTATATGACTTCGAGCGGCGCGCCGGTGCCCGGGTTGTCGGCGGTGATCGCCGTAGTGATGGAGTTCGTGGTGGGCATTGCGCTGCTGGTCGGTTTCTTCACGCGGCCACTTGCATTGCTGCTCGCGGTCTACACGCTCGGCACCGCAATCATCGGCCACCATTACTGGAACATGACCGGTGCAATGCAGTACAACAATATGATTCACTTCTACAAGAACATCAGCATCATTGGCGGACTGCTGCTGTTGTGCGTGACCGGCGCCGGAAAGTATTCCATCGACCGGCGTTGATACTGCCCTGGTATGGCACGTTGCAAAGAGAGCCGCCCGGTCGACGCCGGGCGGTTTTTTGCCTGCTCTGAACCGTTCGTACTAGCCCACAAACTGCGCAAGCACGCGCTCGCGAATGGCCGGGCGGATATTCGATTGTGCCATGTTGCCTCGATAGTGCTTGACCACGCGTGGATTCATCACGCGAAACCACAGCGGCGGCACGTAGGCGAGCATGATCATCGTGGCGTAACCCGACGGCAATTGCGGCGCACCGTCGAAATGACGCAGCGCCTGATACGAACGGGTCGGATTCGCGTGATGATCCGCGTGACGCTGCAACTGATACAGAAAAAGATTAGTCACGATGCGGTTGCTGTTCCACGAGTGCTGCGGCTGGCAACGCTCATAACGGCCGCTCGCGAGTTGCTTGCGGCCGAGCCCGTAGTGCTCCAGATAGTTGACCACTTCGAGCAGCGACGCACCGTATACTGCCTGAATCAGCAGGAACGGAATCACTGCTTTGCCGAATAGCGCGATCATCGCGCCCCACAGCACCACCGTCATTGCCCACGAATGCAGAATCTCGTTGCGCCACGTCCACGGCGACTTGCCGAGGCGCGCGAGGCGATGTTTTTCGAGCCGCCACGCCGACGCGATGCTGCCCAGAACCGTGCGCGGCAGAAAGGCCCAGAACGATTCGCCGTAGCGCGCGCTGGCCGGGTCGGGCGGCGTCGCCACGCGCACATGGTGCCCGCGATTGTGTTCGACGAAGAAGTGACCATAAGCGACCGGCGCCAGTGTGATTCTGGCGAGCCATCGCTCGAAGCGATCGGTCTTGTGGCCGAGTTCGTGTGCCGTGTTGATCGATACGCCGGTCGCCGCACCGAGCGAGAGCGCAAAGCCCAGGTAGTCATACCACGCGAGCGCATGCGTGCCCACGATCCATAACGCGCCGAAAAACGACACGTACTCGATGAACGTGGCGAGATAAACGACGCGGCGGTAATAGCGCTCTTTTTCGAGTGCCGGGACGATGTCTTCCGGCGGATTGCCAGGGTCGTCGCCGATCAGATAATCGAGCACCGGAATGATGCCGAACACGAAAATCGGCCCGAACCACCAGAAGATATGCCAGCCGGTGTGCAGCGCCAGATTCGCGGCGTGCAGCGGCAAGGTGATCGTGAGCGCGCCGAGCAGCCACCAATAACGCTTGCCGTCGACCCACCGCGCGAGCGCCGCTTGCGATGTTGCCATTGTCTCCCTCCTTGTTTTATGTACCCGGTGTCCGTGTGCGGCGGCAGGGCGCGCACGCAGGTCGGCGGGATTTCTGCCGACTCCCAGATTTATATGGCCTGGCGAGCGGGATAGCCAAGGAATTGGCCTAGGTGCGGGGCTCCAAACAGAAGGGTTGTTGAAGAGGCGTGCGGAGTGGGAGACGAGCGGGCGAATGAAACGGGTGTTGGAAAAGGCGCGCCGGACCCGCCTCATCTGCGCGTTCCCGCGGTCGGGACGTACGGTCGCTTGCTTCTAGCGCTTCCAGCGCTTCTAATTCATACAATCACGCATCAAGACTACGTACGAGCGGGTGCGAAAAACGTAGCGCTGCCCGTAAGATCGGGTTCCACCCGGAGTGGAAACTGTGCGAAGGCACACGGAGAACCCCGCATACGACGGTTGCCGGAAGGCGGCCATCGGTTTTTGTAGTGGCGCCAAGGCAAGCAAAAACGGCGGCCCAAAGGCCGCCGTCCACTTTTCCCACCACCACTAAATCAAACCGCTACTTCAGCCTCGGTTTCACTGACCACTTCCACTTCTTCGCTATTACGGATCAGGTAATCGAATGCCGAGAGCGATGCCTTTGCGCCCTCTCCCACGGCGATCACGATCTGCTTGAACGGAACCGTAGTCACGTCGCCGGCGGCGAATACACCCGGCACCGAAGTCGCACCGCGCGCATCGACGACGATCTCGCCGTGCTTCGACAACTCGACCGTGCCCTTGAGCCACTCGGTGTTCGGCACGAGACCGATCTGCACGAATACGCCTTCCAGTTCGACCTGCTTCACTTCGCCCGAGCGCAGATCCTTGTAGACCAGACCGTTGACCTTCTTGCCGTCGCCGGTGATTTCCGTGGTCTGCGCCTGCGTGACGATCGTCACGTTAGCCAGGCTGCGCAGCTTGCGTTGCAGCACTTCGTCGGCACGCAACGTAGCGCCGAACTCGAACAGCGTCACTTCACGCACGATACCCGCGAGGTCGATGGCCGCTTCAACGCCCGAATTGCCGCCGCCAATCACCGCAACGCGTTTGCCTTTGAACAGCGGACCATCGCAGTGCGGGCAATACGCCACGCCGTGATTGCGATACTCTCGCTCGCCCGGCACATTGATTTCGCGCCAGCGCGCGCCCGTTGCC
The DNA here is from genome assembly GCF_031570135.1 of Paraburkholderia sp. USG1. Taxonomy (NCBI): domain Bacteria; kingdom Pseudomonadati; phylum Pseudomonadota; class Betaproteobacteria; order Burkholderiales; family Burkholderiaceae; genus Paraburkholderia; species Paraburkholderia sp. USG1. The sequence continues at coordinate 28,674 of NZ_JAMWXW010000031.1, forward strand.
AGAATGATCGTCTTCGCCTTCAGCACGGCGCCGTTCGCGAGACGAATTTCGTTGATGCGGCCCGGAATCAGCGCTTCGGCGCGCTGCACGTCCATGACGTCGACTTCGTAGCTCTTCACGTGCTGTTCGAGCGCCGCGGCGAACTTCGGCCCTTCGGTTTCCGTCACGGAGACGAAGTTCTCGATGGCCAGCGTATCGAGCACCTGACCGCCAAAGCGCTCCGCCACCACGCCCGTCGCGATACCCTTGCGCGCCGAGTAAATCGCCGCAGCCGCCCCCGCGGGACCGCCGCCGACGATCAGCGTATCGAACACCGGCTTCTTTTCCAGTTCCTTCGCGGCACGCGCACCGGCGTTCGTATCGAGCTTCGCGAGAATTTCCTTCACGCCGCTGCGGCCCTGGCCGAACACTTCGCCGTTCAGGAACATGGTCGGTACCGCCATGATCTGGCGCGCTTCGACTTCATTCTGGAACAGGGCGCCGTCGATCGCCACGTGGCGGATGCGCGGGTTGATCAGCGCCATCACGTTCAGTGCCTGGACGACTTCCGGGCAGTTCTGGCATGACAGCGAAAAATACGTTTCGAATTGATAGTCGCCGTCGAGATTGCGGATCTGTTCGATCACGGCGTCTTCGAGTTTGACCGGATGGCCGCCGACCTGCAACAGCGCGAGGACGAGCGACGTGAATTCATGACCCATGGGAATGCCGGCGAAACGGATGCCCGTTTCCTTGCCCGGCTCGCCGATCGAAAACGACGGCTTGCGCTCGGCGTCGCCACGACGCTCGATCACGGTGACGCGGTCCGACAACGTCGCGATATCGTTCAGCAATGCCAGCAGCTCTTGCGATTTTGCGCTGTCGTCCACCGACGCGACGATCTCAATAGGCCTGCTAACCTTTTCGAGGTACGTTTTCAACTGAGTCTTGAGATTGGCATCAAGCATGGCTATTCGATTCCGTGACGATGGGTGTTGGGTTCCCGGCGCCGCACGCGTCCGGATAGAACTGGTGCGGTCCGGGGACGTGCGAACCACTGTAAGAAGCGGCCCGCACGGTGATGCGCCGCGAGGCGCCTACTGCGTCAGGTCGTGAGACCTTAGATCTTGCCGATCAGGTCCAGCGACGGGGTCAGCGTTTCAGCGCCCGGCGTCCACTTGGCGGGGCACACTTCACCCGGGTGAGCCGCGATGTATTGCGCCGCCTGCACCTTGCGCAGCAGTTCGCCCGCGTCACGGCCGATGCCGTTGTCGTGAATTTCGGCCACTTTGATCTCGCCTTCCGGGTTGATCACGAACGTGCCGCGCAGCGCCAGGCCTTCTTCTTCGATCAGCACGTCGAAGTTGCGCGAGATGGCGAGCGTCGGGTCGGCGACCATCGGGTACTTGATCTTCTGGATCGTGTCCGACGTGTCGTGCCATGCCTTGTGGGTGAAGTGCGTATCCGTCGAGACGCTGTAGATTTCAACGCCGAGCTTCTGGAATTCGGCGTAGCGATCGGCCAGGTCACCCAGTTCGGTCGGGCAGACAAACGTGAAGTCAGCCGGATAGAAAACGAAAACCGACCACTTGCCCTTCAGGCTTTCTTCAGTGACGGTCACGAATTCGCCGTTGTGATAAGCCTGTGCTTTGAACGGTTTGACTTGACTATTGATGATCGGCATTTGCTGAGTCCTCTTTCGGAGTGGTTGGAAGTGGAGTCAGTATGTCAGACGACGCTTAATAGGTAAAGCGGATTGTATTAATCATAGCGATAGTCTGACGCTATCCGAAGATTCCCGATCGCGGTCATCCGGTGGAGGGGTCTTTCATGAGACGCCAGAGGGTGGTCCGGCCGATTCCCAGCGCCCGGCTTGCCGCAGCGCGGTTGCCGCCGGCCTTCTCAAGGGCGTGCAGAACGTCCTCACGGGTCGGGCTTACGCGCGCCGGGGTGGTTTCGGCGGTGGCATGTGAACCGTTCGACCCGTTCGCCCCGCCTGGACCCTCTGCGCCGCTTGCGTTTTCCCTAGCGGCCGCCCGCTGCTCCATGCGTCCGAACTCTGGAAACACCGCCCGCCAATCCAGACCGGCTTCGCCGCCGGGATAGATCGCAGCGCGCGTCAGCAGATTTTCCAGCTCCCGCACATTGCCGGGCCACGCGTAGTGCGCGAACAGCGGCGCGAGAAACGCCAGCACCCGCTCGAGCGCGGCCTCCGACAAGCCATATTGGAGCGCGCCGCGGCTTAACAAGTGCCGCGCCAGTTGTGGAACATCTTCACGCCGTTCGCGTAGCGGCGGCAATTCTATCTGAAGCAGATTCAGACGAAAATACAAATCCGCACGAAACGCGCCCTGCTCGACCAGTGCGTGCAGGTCGCGGTGCGTGGCGGCGATTACCCGCACGTCGACCGGCGTGGCCCGTCCCGAGCCGAGCTTCATCACCTCGCGCTCCTGCAGAACCCGCAGCAGACGGCTTTGCAGCGCCGCCGGCATCTCGCCGATTTCGTCGAGGAAAATCGTTCCTGTGTGCGCGATTTCGAAGAGCCCCGGCTTGCCGCCACGCCGCGCGCCGGTGAACGCGCCTTCCTCGTGGCCGAACAGTTCACTTTCGATCAGCCCCTCGGGCAGCGCCGCGCAATTGAACGCGACGAACGGATTGCCGCGCCGCGGGCTCGCATTGTGGATGCCCTGCGCGACCAGTTCCTTGCCGGTTCCGCTTTCGCCGGTGAGGAGCACGGTGGCGTCGTGCGCCGCGCCCGCGCGCGCCAGACGCCGCACCCGCTCGAGCGCCGCCGAGTTGCCGATCAGATCGTCCAGTTGATGCCGCGCGACCAGATGCTTCGGCCGCTGGCTGGTCCGCAGCGAGCGGTCGATCCGCTGCGCAACCAGAGCATCCTGCAGCGTCACGACCGACCCGGAGCGCACGCCCTGCTCCACGATCGGCAAGCAGTTGACGATCAGCGCGCGGCCGCCGATCTGCTCGATCCGTTCTTCGATCGGCGTATCGTGCTCCAGCGTCTCGCGCAGCAGCGGCCCGACGGCGCGCTCCACCTGCCCCGGCACGTCCCGCTCGCGGTCGAGGCCGAGCAGATCGAGCATGGCCGGATTGACGGCTTCGACCTGGCCGGCTTCGTCGAAAGCAGCGACGCCGTCGCGCAGATGCGCCACGATCGTGTTCAGGCGCACGCGCTTCGATTCCTTCTGGCGGCTCACGCGCGCCAGTTCGACCGAGCGTTCGAACGCTTCTTCGACCGCGCCGAGCGAATACAGGAAAACGCTCGCGAGGCCCGCCTGCTGGGCAAAATCGCAAGCCATGCCGGGCCCGATGATGACGCTGCAGCCTTCGGCGGCGAGATTGTCGACCGCGAGCCGCACTTCGTCGATCGAGCGGTAGGCGCGCTGTTTCAGGCCGACTTTTAGCCAGGCGCTCAGGTCGCTCAGTTCGTGCGAGATCGTTTCGTGCAGCACGAGGCCGATCTGCGCATTGGGCCACGTGGTCGTGGCGCGGGTGATCGCGCCCAGCACGTCAAAGCCGTTCACCTTGACCATCACCACCGGCACGTTCAGGTTGTCGCGCAGGTAGGCGCCGTTCGATCCGGCGGCCAGCACCACGTCGACCGAGCCGGCGTCCACGTAGGCTTGCAAGGCGGTGACGGCGGCGCCGTAGCCTTCCCGAACCGAAAAGAATTTCGCGCGCCCGGCGTAGCGTGGCGCGACGGTCTCGCAAAGCGACCGCAACCGGCTGATACTCACCAGTGCGACGCCGGGGCGGCCCGGATCGGAATTCGTAAAGGATGACGTGAAAGTGGACACGGCGGCACTCCGCTCTACATTGGAACGTTCCATGAAACGTTCCACGGAACACCACGCCCATTGTGCCACGAAGCGCCGTGCCGCTGCTTGCCCGCTAACCTGTTGATTGTCCGAAACAAATCGCCGACGCCGCCAAATGGCACGCTTCCTGCAAAACAACGCCTACGTATATCTGCCCTTTTCTTCTGGAGACACACCGTCATGAGCACTTCCGCTACCCGCCGCGCCGCCTTCCGCGCCAAAGTCAACGAACGCCAGGGCCTGCTCGTGCCCGGCGCCTTCAATGCGATGAGCGCGCGCGTGATCGAGGACGCCGGCTTCGAGGCGATCTACATCACAGGTGCAGGCGTCACCAACATGTCGCTCGGCCTGCCGGACCTCGGGTTCATCGGCCTTGCCGAAGTGGCTGAACACACGGCGCGGATTCGCGACGCGGTTGCGCTGCCGCTGATCGTCGACGCCGACACCGGCTTCGGCAACGCGCTGAACGTGCGCCAGACGGTGCGCGTGCTCGAACGCAGCGGCGCCGACGTGATCCAGTTCGAAGACCAGATCATGCCGAAGAAATGCGGCCACTTCTCCGGCAAGGAAGTGGTAAGCGCAAGCGAGATGGTCGGCAAGATCCGCGCGGCCGTGGACGCCCGCGAAGACGGCAATCTGCAGATCATGGCGCGCACCGACGCGGCCGCGGTCCACGGCATCGAGGACGCGATCGAGCGCGGCCACCGGTTTATCGAAGCCGGCGCCGACATTCTGTTTATCGAAGCGACCGAATCGCTGGCGGACATCGAACGTCTGCCGGGCCTGTTCGACAAGCCGCAACTGATCAATATCGTGATCGGCGGCAAGACGCCGGTGCAATCGCGCGAAGCACTCGCCAAACTCGGTTACGGCATCGTGCTGTACGCGAACGCGGCGCTGCAAGGCGCGGTGCTCGGCATGCAGCGCGCACTCGGCACACTGAAGAGCAATGGCCGCCTCGACGAGGACGCCACGCTCGTCGCGCCGTTCAGCGAACGCCAGCGCCTCGTCAACAAGCCGCTGTACGACAAGCTGGACCGCGAGTACGCCGCGAAAGACTGAGCGGCGCATAGAAGACAGTATTTCCGGTAAACGGGCGCACGGGCAGGCCGGCTTGCAGGCACGCCGCGTGCGCCCGCTGCCTTGCACGCGGCGGCGACAATGATCTCCGCCAGCGGTATGGCGCCATTTATTGCGTTAGGATTCAGGGCTAGCGCTCGCGTGCCGACCTGGATGGCGTCGCCGGCGCGTCACCCGCGGGCGCGATCGGGTCGCTCGTCCGCCTCGTCCACTTCGTCCACTTCGTCCGGATGCCGGAAACACGTTTTCGAAAGGTAGTCGCAAGAACATGAAGGCCAAACCACCGCGCCCAGCGCGTCGGCACGCCCACGGCACCGGCGCCCACACGGGTTCGCACGGCGCTGCACGCAGCGCGGCGGGAACAGCGCAATGAGCGGCAACGAGACACGCACCGCGCATGTCGGCTGGCTGCCGTATATCGTCGCGGCCACCTTCTTCATGGAGTACCTCGACACCACCGTGATCGCCACCGCGTTGCCGCAGATGGCGCATTCGTTCGGCGTCGGTCCCAACAGTCTCAGTCTCGGCATGACGGCCTACATGCTGGCGCTGGCGATCTTCATTCCGGCAAGCGGCTGGGTCGCCGACCGCTGCGGCTCGCGCACCGTGTTCTTCAGCGCGATCGGCGTGTTCACCGTGGCCTCCGTGCTATGCGGTCTCTCGCAGAACGTCGTGGAGTTCACCGCGGCCCGTCTGTTGCAAGGCATGGGCGGCGCGATGATGGTGCCGGTGGGCCGCCTGATCGTGGTCCGCAGCACCGAAAAAAGCCGCATGATGCAGGCGATTTCCACCATTACGTGGCCGGCGATTGCGGCGCCCGTGGTCGGGCCTCCGATCGGCGGTTTCATCACGACTTACGCGTCGTGGCGCTGGATCTTCCTGCTCAACGTGCCGTTCGGCCTCGCGGCAATGGCCGTTGCGCTCGCGCTGGTGCCCAACCTGCGCGGCACCGAGCGCAAGCCGCTCGACGTGGTCGGCCTGCTGCTGAGCGGCGCGACCTTGACGGCGATTCTGTACGGCGCGGAACTGGCGAGCCAGCCCGGCGAAAATCCGTGGGTGGCCGGCGCGATTATTCTCGGCGGATTGCTGATGGGCGTGGTGGCCTTCCAGCATGCGAAGCGTCATCCGCATCCGCTCGTCGACGTCTCGACGCTGAAGATCCCGACCTTCTCGGTCACTGTGGTGACGGGTTCGTTCACGCGCATCGGCATCGGCGCGGTGCCTTATCTGATGCCGCTGCTTTTCCAGGTGGGCTTCGGCCTGTCGGCGTTCAAGTCGGGGCTGTTGCTGCTCGCGAGCGCGCTCGGCAACCTCGGCATGAAGGCGCTGACCACGCGCATCCTGCAGCGTTACGGTTTCCGCATGGTGTCGATCGTCGACGTGACGGTGGCCGGCGTGTTCATCATCGCATGCGGACTGCTCACGCCGAACGTGCCGCTCATGCTGGTGCTGTTCGTCGTATTCGTCTACGGCGTGGCGCGTTCGATGCAATTCTCCACGCTCGCCACGCTGGCCTATGCCGACGTCGCGCAACCGCAGATGAGCGCGGCCAGCACGCTGTGGAGCGCGGCGGCGCAGATGACGATCGGTCTCGGCATTGCGTTCGGCGCCGTGTCGCTGCGCGCGGCGGCCTTCTTCAACGGCGAGACCACGGGCCGCATTTTCACGCTCGACGATTTCCGCCTCGCGTTTCTGTTCGCGGGCGTGGTGACGCTTGTATCGGTGACGGGTTACATGGGCCTCGCACGCGATGCCGGACAGAGCATAGGCGGCGGGTCGCGAGGCAGCGAGGATCCGGCGAAGGGTTGACGTCGGCGCGCGCTTTGACAGAACAGGCGGAGATACGCGGTGCAAACACACGAGCTGACGATTTCGAGCAACAAGGCAGATCTCGAGATGGAGACGGTCTACACGTTTTTGTCGCAAGAGACCGCGTGGGCCAAGGGCATGCCGCGCCAGACTTTCGAGCGGGCCGTCGCGGGCTCGCTATGTTTCGGCGGCTATATCGAAGGCCGGCAGGTCGCGTTCGCGCGACTGATTACGGACGGCGCGACCTTCGCGTACCTGTGCGATGTGTTCGTGCTGCCGGATTATCGCGGCAAAGGATACGCATCCACATTGATGAAGCACGTGTTCGCCAGTCCGTCGCTCCAGGGTTTGCGAAGAATCGTGCTGGTGACGACAGACGCGCATCACGTGTACGAGCCGCATGGCTTCACGGGGCTCGCGAATCCGGAACGCTATATGGAGTTGCATAACCCGGACGTCTACAGGACGGCCTGAGCGCGACGCGAGCGAGGCCCCCGCGCTGTCATCGGCATGCCACGTTGGACGGTTAATTTGCTGCGAGAATAGCAACCGCAGAAAAACCGTCCCCAGCCCATGCCACAGCATTCCGCGCGCGACAGCCGCAGCGATTCCCTCAACGGCGGCTGCCTTGTTTAAGGCCGCTTCCGCCAGCGCGCTGCTCAATGCTTTCCTTTCGGCGATGCAGATCGCCATTGGCTTCATGGCGGATTCGGACGGCCTCTTTGCCGACGGCGTCCACACCTTGAGCGACCTCGCCGCCGATAGCGTCGTGCTGATCGTGCTGTACCTCACCACCAGACACCAGCGTGCGAAGCCGCGCATGGTCGGCAACAGCGCCGACCGCGGCATCGAGCAGGCACTGGCCGCGCTGTTCATCGCCGCCGTGCTGACGATCACCGCCGTCGATATGCTCTGGAGCAGCATCGCACAAACCTCCACACTGAGCGGCGGCACCGCGTTGCATATCGGCGCGCTCGCGGTCAGCGGTTTCGTGATGCTCGCAAAGGAAGCCCTGTTTCGCTATTTGCGGGCCGAAGGCGCGCGCACCGGTTCGGCGATTCTGCTGGCAAGCGCGTGGCATGCGCGTGTCGACGCGGTGTCTGCGTTGGTCGCAACCTTGGGCCTGGCCGGCAGTCTGGCCGGCATGCCGATGCTGGATCACATTGCCGGCGCGGCGATCGGTCTGATGATCATGCGCATGGGCTACACAAGCGGCCGCGGCGCGTTGAAACAACTGTTCGCCAGCGCGCCGGGCACCGCCCCCGCCGGTCAGGCGGCTGAATAGAACCTGGGACCGGCTTGCGTCAGCCGTAAGCGCGTTCGCGCATCCACTTCGTCATGATCCATTTGTCGCCGGAGAGCACCGGCGCACCGCCGTGCAAGGTCAACGGATCGAGTTGACGCCGGCCGTTCATATAGCGGAAATACACCGCGCCGCCCTGGGTTGCCGCGACCGACATGCCCGCTTCCGGGAAAATCGTTTCGCCGCCGTCGGGCACGTCGTTCAGATAGATCACGAGTGTGGCCACGCGCTGGCCGCCCTGCGCGGTGTGCACCGTGCTGCCGGGTTGATCGGGCGGGAAGTAGTCGAAATGCGGGCGGTATTCGCCGGTCGTGCCGTAGCGCAGAAGCTGCAAGCCTTCGCCGTTTTCGACCGGCCAGTTCATCAGACTCGAAATGCGCCGGTCCATCCGCTCGATGAACGGATCTTCGCCGCGCTGATACCAGATCCCTTCGCTGGTGCGATTGCGGATCACGTCTTCCTTGCCGGTGGCCGGATTCACCGTGGTGGAGCGTTTCAACCGATGCCGCGAGCGTTCGATCATCTCCGTGCATTCGTCGGGCGACAGCACATCGGCGAACACGATCATCTGCGGCCGCTCGCAGCGCATCACCACACGCACGTCGCGATCGTACGCCCGGATCAGATTGCCGCGCGCAACGGGCGGATCGTCGTACTGATAGGTTTGCGGCGCGGCTTTGGCAAGCGCAGCCTCGGTCGCCGCCGCCGCGGCAAAGGCGGGATTCGCCGGGTTCTGGCCGAAGGTTTTATGCACGGCCACGCGCGCGGCGTCGGTGGCGAAACCGGCCTGCACCATCGCGTCGATCATCGAACCCGGACTGCAGCCGCGCGCCACGTTGCTGCTCAGCCACTCTTCCCATGCGGCATCTACTACTGGCATAACTTCCTCGCTCGTCCGCTTGAAGAAATACAGCATCACTTCGCTGAATGATAGCAAGCGTGCGCTGACGGACGCGGGTCTTGGCTCCTGGCTCTCGGCTCCCGGCCCGACATTCAGGCGCGCGGTTGCCGGCGCCGGTAGATGTCGAGGCCCTTTCGCGCCTGGGCGCGGATTGCGCGCTGCACGAGCGGCGACCAGCCGAGCAGCGTTCCTTTGAGGCCCAATGCCTGACGCGTCCAGCTCCATAAATCGAAGCTGTCGCGATGTTCGACGATGCGACCGTCGCGGAACACGAAGCGGGCGTCGATGCGGTTGACCACCGCGCGCCCCGTCTGACTGAAGAGATAACTGGCGACCCAGCGGGCGCGGCCGCTACGGTCGTCCGCTTCGACGCCCTCGAACGTCAGCGAGAAATCCTGCGCGCGTGCCACCAGCATGCGCCACATGTCGCGCGCTTCGTCGCCGTGCAACTCGCCGAAGGCGGGGTCGCTGAAGACGACGTCGTCGGCATAACAGGCCACCATGTTTTCGGCGTCGCGTTGCTGAAACGCCCTGTAGAAACGCTGGATCAGTTCGGTGTTGGGATGGCTCATTGTTTTGATATCGTGCGTTGCCCGGTTATGAAGGCGATCCGGAAAGCGGCCCGCCAGACAATAGACGGCGGACACGCAGCACACGATATCGGAAAACCACGCCCACGGGGGCGACGCGGCGTCCTATCCGTTCGACGTCACGCCACGCGCCCGCGCGGCTTCGCCCCTGCCGGCCAGCAGCCAGACACCGGCCGCGATCGACACCGCGACGGCCGCGGCAAGCCCCAGCGCGGCGGCAAAGCCGCTCGCAAAGCTCGCGTGCGCCGCTCCCAGCAGCATGGTCCGCACAGCAGGCGGCAGCGTCGCGGTGGCCTGCGCGGCATCGCCGGCCAGCACGCGCGACATGAAGCCGGCATCGAGGGCGCCTTTCACCTCGGCGGTGAGCGGCACAGCCGCGACGAACGCCGTGCGGGTGCGCGCCGCGAGCACTGCGCCGAGCACCCCGACCGACATGACGATGGCCGTGAAGCGCGTCGTCGTGCTGATACCGGAAGCCATGCCGGTCCGATCCGGCGGCACACAGGCCATGATCGCCTTCTGCGTGTCGCCGTTCAGAATCCCCGCGCCGAGTCCCGTCACGATCATGCCGAAGGCGACCAGCAGATAGCGCGCGCCGTCCGCAGTCAGCGCCGTCAGCAGATTGCCGAGCGCGATCAGCAACAGGCCCGTGGACAGCAAGCTCATGCTCGACATACGCTTGCCGAGCGCAGCGCCAATGTACGGTCCGAGCACCATCGAAAGCGCGAACGGCAGCATGCCGACACCCGCGGCCACGGCCGACAGACCGAACGCGTTCTGCAAATACAGCGGCAAGAACGTCATCATCACCTGTGCGCAGGCGGCGTAACCGAACATGGCGAGCACCGCGGCGACAAAGCGCGGCTGCCGGAACAGCGCGAGATCGACCATCGCATGGGCGCGCAACCGTTGCACCTGGACAAAGGCGCCGAACAGCAGCGCGCAGGCCGCGAGCCGCGTGGCGGTGGGCCAACTCGCGAGGCCGTCGGCGGGCACCTCGATCAACGCCCAGATGCCGAGCGCCAGCGCAATGCCGAACAGAAGGCTGCCGGCGATATCGAGCGGACCGGGGTTCGGATTGCGCGACTCGCCGATCGCACGTGAGGTGCACCACGCGAGCACCGCGCACACCGGCAGATTCAGCAGAAAGATCCAGCGCCAGCCGAGCCATTGCGTGATGACGCCGCCCACCAGCGGCGCGACCGTGGTGGCGAGGCCCATGCAGGTGCCCCACACGGCCCACGCGCGCACGCGGGACGGGCCCTCGCGAAACGTGTTCGCGATCACGGCAAGCGCGGCGGTGAGCAGCATCGCGGCGCCAACGCCTTTGACCGCGCGCGCGGCGTTCAACACCGCTGCCGTCGGCGCCACGCCGCAACCGAGCGACGCCAGAAAAAACACCGCGAGCCCGAGCAGCAGCATTTTCTTGCGGCCGACGCGGTCGGCGAGACCGCCCGCGGGCAGCAGGCACGACGCGAACGCGACCATATACGCGCTGACGACCCATTCGACGTCGGCGAAACTCGCGTGGAACGAGCGCGCGATCGAGGGCAGCGAGACCGCCACGACATTGGTGTCCAGCACGATCAGCGCGCAGGTGGCCGACGCCGTGGCCAACACGAAGGCGGGATTGACGGCTCGCGCCGATGGTGGCGATGACGGCGGCGCTGCGCGGCGTGCGAAGAGAGGCGGCATACAGACAACTATGACGGGTGGAAAGTCACCTGATAGTAGCGAAGCCTCTATTAACTGTCATTGGCATAAAATCACAGAATAATTAGTTTATTGGAAATACAGAAATCATGCGGCAACTCGAACTCCGCCATATCCATGCTTTCGTCTGCGTCGCGAAACAGCTTCATTTCTCGCGCGCCGCCGAAGAATTGGGGATCGCCGCGCCGTCGCTGACCAAGCTGATTCAGGAGGCTGAACGGCTGCTCGGCGTGCGGCTCTTCCATCGCACCAAGCGCTCGGTGGCGCTGAGCGCGGCGGGCAGCGCGTATCTCGCCGAGGCGCGCGTCGCGCTCGATCACCTCGCGCGCGGCGAAGAGCGCGCGGTGCTGGCCGAGCGCGGCGAACTCGGGCGGATCGAAGTCGGCTACGTCGCGTCGGCGGCTTATGCGGGCGTGTTGCAGCGGGACGTGGGCGGATTTCGAGGCTCGCATCCGGGCGTCGACATTTCGATCCGCGAGGTGCCGATGGACAACGTTGCCGCCATGCTGCGCGACGGCCTGCTCGACGCGGCCTACGTGCGCCCACCCATGCCGCTCGCCGACGGCATTCAGGCCACGACTGTGCATCGCGACCAGTTCGTCCTCGCGCTGCCGGCCGACTGCGCGCTGGCGGCCTCGGCGAGCATCAGGCCGGCGCAACTGCGCGACCAGTGCTTCGTGCTGCCGGAACAGGAAGCCGGCACTTTCGAAGTGGCACGGCGCGGCCGTTTCTCAGCGCGGCTCGGACCGCGCCCCGGCACGCTCGCGTCGGTGCTGGCCTGTGTGTCGCTAGGCGGCTATGTCGCCGTCGTGCCGCATACGCTGGCCGACTGCATCGCGTTGCCGGGTGTGGTGTACCGCGCTATCGCCGGTCAACCCATCGCGTCGGAGATCGCGATTGCGTTCCGGAAGTACGAACGGGCCCCGGCCGTGAAGGCATTTCTCGACTTCGCCAGGCGCAAGTGATGCCGGTCTGAAACCGGCGCAGCGCACCGGCAAACGGCTTCTGTTCAACACGCCAGCCTCGTTTCGTTATATCCTGCGGAATATCACGGTAGCCTTCGTGGTGCGTGGCCGTGCGTCTTCCGGAGCGTATTCAGCCGGTCTGTCAGCCGCGCGCGACGAGGCAAAACCAGCAAAGCAGGAGCCAGCAGCGGTGCGCAGCCGATCCAATTCAACCCGCCCGGCAGGACGCCTTGGGCGCTTGCCGAACGAGCTTTCGTCGACCATCGTCGCGGTGAAGTCGGCGTCCGAGCGCGGCCGCGCCGAATCGATCCGCGATGTGGTCGACGCCTACCGGCGTCTCTACGGCAGCGTGCAGCGTTTCGTGCTGATGCTGACCGACGACCGGTTGAATTTCGCCTCGGTCGGCACGTCCGGCTCGCACTCGCTGAACCAGTTGCTGTCGATCCTCGCCGAGCACGCAAGAGGTGCCGCTTTCGTGCGTCTGCGCGATCTGAAAGCGGCGATCGAGGAAGCGCGCTCCGCTGAACAACTGCGCGACGCGATTTTTTCGGACCTGTTCAGCAACGATCTGGCGGCGCTGCGCAAGGTGGTCGCCGAACTCGAACGGCTCGATGCGGCCTTTGTGGGCCTGTGCGTCGGCCACGTGCTCGAACAGCACGCGCGGACGGTGGACGAAACGGGGCCGGCCGGCGGCAAACGTGCCAACGCTTCGAGCAGAACGGACACCGCTGCGCTCCGGCGCAAGACGCGCGTCGCCGAGCCCGCCCTCGCCCGCTCCAACGACTGATTCGCGACCGCCGCAAATGAACGCCTTCAAATGAACGCTTTCTCTCGTCCACCGTTATATCTTTCCGAATATATCGCCGACCACGCTCGCGCGGCAGAAGTGCGCGGCGCGCTCGGCACGCACTTTCGTTCCGCCTGACACCGAACCGGATTCGAGATTCCCATGCATACGCCCCCGTTCCGTCTCGCCCAGCCCACGCGTCTGAAACTGTCCGGCGACGAGCTTGCCGTGACCGGCATTCGCGCCGCCGATCCGTGCTGCACGCCCGCCAAGGTGTCGTTCCCGAACGCCAAACGGCGCGCGCGCCTCGCCGAACTCGACAGCCATCTGCATTGCTCGATCATCGGCACATGTCTTGGCACGCACGAATTGCGCAAGCTGGTGCCCAAATTCACGGGACTCGATCGGCACGACGCGAGCGACCTCGAGATTCATCACTCGGCAGTCGAACTCGCGATCGAAGGCGGCGCGGCCGCCAAAGCGCTGAACAAGCTGCTCGACGAACGTTATGCCGGCGCGATCCGCCACTTCGACAAAGCCGCCGACGACGTCGATCTGCTCAAGCTTTGGGACGAGGCGCTGAAAAGCGGCGACATTCCGCCGGCCTACTGGGCCTTGATGACGCATCCCTATGCAACCATGCCCGTGCGCCAGAAAGCGTTCGGCGAATTGCACATGCTGTCGCATCTGGTGGGCGCCGCCAATCGCGCGGACATTCGCCGGTTGGTCGCACTGGAAGAGGAAAACGCCGTACTGAAAGAAAAAATCGAACGGCAGCAGAGCCGTTTGCAGGAACTCAGCCTGCAACGCGACGCGTCGATCGCCGCGCTCGACCAGCAGACCGCCCAGTTGACTGCGCAGACAAGCCGTCAGACACCGGCCGACGCCACCAATCTCGAAGCCGAGGTGCAACGGCTACGAGACAAACTGGCCGATGCCGATCAGCGCGTCGCGCTGCATACCAGTCGCCGCGAAGCCGCGGAGCAGCGTGTGTTCCATGAACAGGACGCGGCGCTCGCGCTACGCAAGAGCTACGACCAGACGCTGACGCTGCTCAAGCTGGTGCAAAGCGAATGCGATGCCCTCGAGCACGCGACGCTGCACGCCGCGGACGCAGCGAGCGGAGCGGGCGCGCGCCGGACGAGCCTCGACAGTGTGCGGGGCAAACGGATCGTGTATGTGGGCGGCAGGCCGGGCTCCAACGCCGCGCTCAAGCGCCTCGTGGAAGCGGCCGGCGGCGATCTGGTCGTGCACGACGGCGGCGTGGAAGATCGCAAAGGCCTGCTTGCCGCAGCGTTGCCGGGTGCGGATCTCGTGGTGTTTCCGGTTGATTGCGTCGACCACGATTCGATGAACACGCTCAAACGTGTGTGCGAGCGGCATCAGATCGACTATCACCCGCTGCGCACGGCAAGCGTGGCGAGCTTTGTCGAATTGATGGCCCGCCTGCACCCCGAAAACCTTGCGCAACTCGGCAATCCTCCGACTTCGGCATTTTGCCTGCGACACGGCTAGGACTGCCCTGCCAGAACAAGGGTTCAGGAGCGGATCAGCCTGGTGAGTTCAGCGATCTGTTTGGCGCAACTTCGCTGTGCTTCGGCTTCGACGTCGCGATACAGGCGAATGATGGTCTCGCCGATCGGCGTGAGCGTGCAGCCGCCGCCGCTTTGTCCGCCCTGCTCCGAATGCGTGGCAGGCGACTTGAGCGAACGGTTCAGTTCGTCGATCAGGAGCCATGCGCGCCGGTACGACATATCGAGGCTGCGCGCCGCCGCCGAGATCGAACCGAATTCGCGCACGGCTTCGAGCAATTCGACTTTGCCCGGCCCTAAAGCGACCGCGTCTGCGCTACGAATGCGCATTCTGAAGCGCACTTCGGGGCGCGCCTTCGCGGCTTTTTTTGCCGCGGGTGCGGGTTTGGTTTTTGGGGTGTCAGCCATGCACGAAAGCATACACGAACCGCTTCGCGCTGCCACCTGGCCGAACCGCCATCAGCGAAGGCCTGGAATGCGGCGGACCACGACATTACACGCGCCGGCTACGGCTCGCGTGCACTTACGCCAAAGATGCCAGCACGTGTGCCTCGATTCGCGCGAGCCGTTTGACATGGCGCGGCGCGGGCAGGATGTCCGATCCGGAAAACAGAATCGGCGCGCCCTCTTCAGCGTCGAGCGCACGGCCGCCGCATTCGTAGGCGACCATCACGTTCTCGCCCACGGGCGTGTTGAAGAGTTCGTGCCATGAAAACGTCACGACATAGCCGTCATGTCCCACAGCGACGAATACCGTGCGCTTGAATTCGCCCGGCACGCTATCCGGCAGACCCGCTTCCGTGATGAGCGTGGTCAGACGCACGCCGCGATACGGCTCGACACTGCGGATAAAGCGGTTCGTCGTATAGCAACGCAGATCGAACGGCGTGGCCACCACGCTTTCGTAGCGTCTGAGCTGATCAAGATCGAACGAAAGCGGCCGCCGGAATCGTCCGCTCAGCACGAGCGCGCCTGCAACGGCGGGCGCGGCAATCACATTCACATTTACACTATCCATCTGCGGTTATCTCCAGCATCGACGCCTGAGCGGCCTGTTCACTCGTTATGTCCGTGTGTATATTACGCTTCGATGGCTGCCTGCGCGCAAAACCGCCCCGATACGCACTATATCGCCGGACATATCGGTTGATCGGCCGGCCTCATCCCGATTCATCACAGTCACGGCACGCGTGGGCGCGCTGGCATGCGGCCAGTGTTCTGCGGGCCGGTTCAGGAGATCACATGCGCTTCTCACCCGCCTGGCAACGCACCACGCGCCTCGCTCTCGTCAGCCTCGGCCTGATCGCAGCGCTCGCCGGTTGCGGCGGCGACGAGGTCACTGTCGTGCCGCAAAAGATCGCCGTTGGCGCGTCGCCGAACGGCATTGCGGTGCGCGCGGCGGACGGTGCCGTCTTCATCACCGACGACCAGACCAGCAGCGTGCTCTCCTCGCCCGATGGCCGTACATTCGCGCACTATGCGAGCGTGCCGGCGGTGGCCGGCCAGTCGAACAGCCTGAGCCAGTTGAGCTTCGCCGACGCTTCCGCGCTGATGATCGAGCGCTTCGGTTTGGGCACCGCAAGCGCGGTGTTCAGCATTACGGGCGCCGATACGATCGCGGCACTCAGCGGTCCGGATCCGGCGCGACGCCGCCTCGGTCTGATCTCGATCGGCTCGAACCGCCTGCTCTCGACGTGGTTCATCAAGAACGGCAGCAATCCTCCGCAAGGCGGCCTCAGCCTCATTACTTACGATCCCATCGCCCATACGGCGGTCGAACGCGATCTGCTCAGCGGCTTGGGCAAGCCGGTCGGGATCGCCGTATCGGGCGACGCGCTCTATGTCTCGGACCAGGCCAACAACGACATCGTCAAGGCGAGTCTGAGCGCGCTGCTCGGCGGATCCCATGCCGTCGCGCCGAACGGCACGTTCGCGCAGATCAACAGCCCGGACCTGATGGCCGTCGACGCAAGCGGCACGCTGTACACCAAATGCAACGCCACCGGCCTGTGCCGGATCGCGCCGGACGGCACGATCAGCGTGCTTGCAAACGACTTTCAGGACGCCCGCGGCGTGGCCGTCGATGCGCCGCGCGGCCGGCTGTACGCGATCGACCGCGCCGCCAGCGCGAACGGCACCAGCTACGTGCGGACATTCCCGCTCAATTGATCCGGCAGGCAACGCCGTCACACAACGTAATGCGGTGACGTCGTAATATAGCGCTCTTAATAACGTATCGGGGTTATCGCATGATTCGCAAGCTGCTCGCTTCTCTCGTTGCTCCACTCGTGGCCGTGACCGGCATCGTGACGGCCACGCCCGCCCTGGCGCAGGACAACACCGTCAACGTGCTCTATGCCGGCTCGCTCGTCAATCTGATGGAGCGCAGCATCGGCCCGGCATTCGAGAAGGCTACCGGCGAGCATTTCCGCGGCTACGCGGCAGGCTCGAACAAGATCGCCAACGAGATCAAAGGCAAACTGCGCCGCGGCGACGTATTCATCAGCGCGAGCCCCAAGGTGAACGACAGCCTGATGGGGGCCGCGAACGGCGACCACGTCACGTGGTACGTGAATTTCGCCGAATCGCCGCTGATGATCGGCTATAACCCGCAAAGCAGATTCGCCGCGCAGTTCAGGAGCAAGCGCTGGGACCAGGTGCTGCAGGAGCCGGGCATCCGGATTGGCCGCACCGATCCGAAGCTCGACCCCAAGGGCGCGTTCACCGTCGAGATGATGAACAAGGCGGCGGCGCTCTACCATCAGCCGGATCTCGTCGAAAAGACGCTTGGCGCGGCGGACAATCCTGAGCAGGTGCTGCCCGAGGAAACCCTGGTTGGCCGCCTGCAATCCGGCCAGCTCGACGCCGGCTTCTTCTATTCCACCGAAACATCCGACCTGAAGATTCCGGCGCTCCGCCCGGCGCCCGAATTGCAGGCCAAGGCCAGCTACACGCTGACGATTCTCAACGATGCGCCAAACCGTGAAGGCGCGAGCAGCTTCGCCGACTTCCTGTTGAGCGCGAAAGGCCGCGAGCTGCTCAAGCAACATGGCGTGGACGTCGTCAAACCGACCGTGAGCGGCAACGTGCAAGCCATGCCGCCTTCGCTGCAAGCCGTGATCGACGCCGCCACGCAGTAAGCGCGGTGAAACGCACCGCTGCGCGACCGCTCTTGTGGCTGGCGGCGCTGCTGGCCGTCTATCTGTGCGCGCCGTTTGTCGCGAGCGTGCCGCAGCTCGGCGCCGCGGACTGGGCGAACGTGGATTGGCGCGCGACGTGGTCGGCGGTCGGGGTATCGGCGGCCAGCGCCAGCGTAGCTTCGCTCGCGATTCTGCTGGGCGGCGTGCCGCTCGGCTATTTTCTGGCGCGCTCGACCTCGCGCAAAGTGGCGCTGCTCGGCTTTTTCGTGCAGTTGCCGCTGGCGCTGCCGCCGCTCACGAGCGGCGTGCTGCTGCTGTTTCTGCTCGGCCCGTATAGCTGGGTCGGTCAGTTGAGTCGCGGCATGCTGACGGATTCGTTCGCCGGCATCGTGCTCGCGGAAGTATTCGTCGCCGCACCCTTTCTGATCATTGCCGCCAAGTCCGCGTTCGCCGCCGTCGACCCGGTGCTCGACGACGTCGCCGCGACGCTCGGTCATCGCGCCGGCAGCCGCTTCTTCCGGGTCATGTTGCCGGTTGCGTGGCCGGCGATTCGCGCCGGACTCGCGCTCGCCTGGCTGCGCGCGTTCGGCGAATTCGGCGCGACCGTGATGGTGGCCTATCACCCGTATTCGTTACCGGTCTATACGTATGTCGTATTCGGCGGCCAGGGGCTTCCGGCGATGATGCCGTTACTCCTGCCTACGCTCGCCATCGCGATCGTCTGCGCGGCGCTGTCGATCTACAGCCTTCGGCAAAAGAGCGCGCTCGAACAGACCGAAAATGGCGACGACACGCTCGAACCCGGCGCGGACCTGACGGCGAGCCGCAGTGAAACCGCCGACCTTCGCCTCGCCTTCCATTTGCAGCGCCGGCTCGGCGCGTTCGAGCTCGACATCGCATGGACGCCCGCCACGCGGCGCCTTGCGATCATCGGGCCGTCGGGCTCGGGCAAGTCGCTGGCGCTGCGTCTGATTGCGGGACTCGAGTCCAACGCGTCGAGCAGTGTGACGCTCGGTGCGACGCGATTGGACGCGTTGCCGCCCGAGCGCAGGCAGATCGGCTATATGCCGCAAGACTACGGCCTGTTTCCGCATATGACGGTGGCACAGCAATTGGCTTTCCCGGTCGATGCCGATCCTGCCAGCGCGCGCTACTGGCTCGACCATCTGGGCCTTGCGCAACTGGTCGCGCGCCTGCCGCATCAATTGTCGTTTGGCCAGCGCCAACGGGTGGCGCTGGCGCGAGCACTAACACGCCACAGCGAACTGCTGCTGTTCGACGAGCCGTTCGCGGCGCTGGATACGCCGCGGCGGCGCCGCTTGCAGCAGTCGCTGCGGGCCTTGCAGCGCGAGATCGCGGCGGTGACGATCATCGTCACGCACGATCCGGATGAAGCCGCCTTGCTGGCCGACGAAGTACTGGTCGTCGAACAGGGCCGCGTGCTGCAAGCGGGCTTTATCGACGCTGTGTTCGAGCGGCCCGCTTCGATGCGGGTGGCCGGTCTGCTCGGCTTGCACAACGTCGGCGAAGGGGTGATGAGCGCTTCGGGACACGTAGAGATCGCGCAGGGCTTCGTGATCGGCACGGCCGACAGCGGGCTGGCTCCCGACGCCGGCCAGCACGTCATGTGGCGCGTCTCGTCGCATGCGATTGTCGTGTCGGAGGGCGGCATGCATGCCGGCGTGGTCGACGCGGTCGAATTGCGGCGCGGCGAGCGTTATGTCCGGGTGAATATCGCCGGAGTGCGGTTCGACATTGCCGATGAAGATACCCGGCTGCGTGAAGGCGCGCCGTGCCGGGTCGATATCCGCGCTTCAGGCGTGGCCGTCTGGCAAGCGGGTGCCCCTCATCAGGCTTCGTGCGCGTGAGCGCGGCGCCTGATCTCCGCAAGCGATACATCCACCAGCAGCTTGCCGGAATCGAAGACCGTCACCAGCGCCTCTTCCCAATCGCCCTCGACCGTGTGAGCGTCCCACGCAACCGGCAGCGTGGCGGCTCGATACTCGCCGGTGTGCCGATTCACCAGCAACGTCAGCCGCCCTTTCATCGAGCGCTTTGCGGCGTCCGTAATCGGATCCTTGAGGACGTCGTGCCACTCGTCGCCTAAACGGATCGCCGAGCATTTCATCGCGAAGCGCTGCGTGTCGCGGTTGATCTGCTGCAACAGCGCGCCGCCCATGCCGAACACGATGTTATCCGCCGCGAAACCGGCCTGGTCCAGGGCGGCGAGGATCGCTTCGATCGAATCGGGATTCACGCCGTCGCCCTGAATCACGCGCACGTTGTTGAGCACGCGCCGCCCTTTGCCGTTCACCGCCGATCCGAACGACGCCTCTAGCGCCTGCATGGTTTGCAGTACTATCGTCCGCGGATCGCCGGAGTCGGGCCGGATCACGAGCATGCCGCCGGAATCGAGCACCGCCTGCTTCAACTCCGTGCCCCAGACGCGGAGCGCGGCGAACAGATCGTAGGAATCGGACACCACCGAAACGATCGCGCCGGGCTTGCCGAACTGCGCAATCATGTTGCGGAACGCGTCGGTTTCGCGCTCGCGGCCCCATGAGGTGATCGTGCTGTGCTCCGCTGCCGGCACGGAAAACGCCGCCATCGTTTCGTTGTAGTAGCGGTTCGCCGCAGCCACGCCGAGCACGGTATCCGAGCCCATGAAACTGACGAGATGCGCCGCGCCGCCGATCGCCGCCGACTCCGCGCTCGACACCCCGCGCGCGCCGAAGTCATGCAGCTTGAACGGCAATTGCGTGAGGTCGTCACTGCTCTTCAGCAGATAGCTGCGGATCGTATTGCGCAGATGCCAGCTTTGCGTCGCCACCGTAACCGGATACCACACGCGCAGCAGCATGGTTTCCAGATACGAAGCCAGCCAGAACACCTGCGGATCGTCGCATTCGACCGTGACGAGCACGTTGTGCGTCGGCACGACCGAGCCTTCCGGCACCGCGCGAATGCGCACCGGCAGATAGCCGCCGTACTGCCCGACGACGTGGCGCCAGCCGGCTTCGTTGAACGGCTCGCCGTGCGCGGTGAAAAACGCTTTGGCCTGATCGATCATGGCCGGCGTGACCGGACGGCACAGATATTCCTTGATCAGCATCTGCAAGCCGAAGAACAGCGTGCGATCGTAGCGCCCGCCGCGCGATTCGATGTACGAGAACATCGCCGACGCTTCGGGTGGATATTGCAGGTAGTGCGATGCCTTGTACGAATCCGTGTTGAGAATCGGATTGGAGAGGATCGACGCGATATCGTTGAGACCGTTGGACTCGTTTTGCATGGGCGATGCGGCGCTGACGGAGCGCTCTCGAAAGTGATCGGGCGGGTTGGACTTTCACCCAGATCATGCCACGGGCGTGCGGATTACCTACTAACGTAGCAGATCCCGCCTGAACGGCTGAGTTCAATGCCCCGGCTTGAGCTCCGGCGGCGCGTTCGGCCCTGCCGCGAACAGCCGGCCGAGCACGCCTTTGCGGCGCTCGGCGCTGGACGGCCACAGCATGTCCGCCAGCAGGCTGATGCCTTGCGCGAGCGTACTGTCTCGCGCCGACGTCACCAGCGGCACGCCGCGGCTGAGCGCGTCGTTGGCGTGCTTTTCGTCGCGCGGAAGCTGATGCGCCACCTTCACGCCGAGCGTCTGTTCGAGCTTCGGGAGGTTGATCTGCGCGTTCTTGTCGTATTGATTCACCACTACGCGCACCTTGCTCGCCGGATAACCCAGCTCCCTGAAAATTTCGAGCATGCGGCGCCCGCCGTGCAGGTAAAGCAGGTTCTGGCGCACCACCATGCAGATCACGTCGCTGTGATCGAGCGCATGAATCGTGAGCGGATTGAGGCTCTGTCCAACGTCGATCAACACCGCGTCGTAACGCTCGCGCACCAGCGCGAGAATGCGCTCCAGTTGGGCCGGCAGCAATTCGGCGGCCTTGAGAGGATCGCCCGCACCCGCCAGCACATCGAGATTTGCGTGAACGTGCATCACGCATGATTCGAGTAGCGCGGCGTCGAGGCGCTCCACCTGGGAGCAGAGATCGGCAAGCGTGGTGGGCGGCGGTTTGTCGGCCATAAGCAGGCTGGCGTCGCCGAATTGCTGGCTCAGGTCGATCAGCAGCACACGCCGGTTGCTCAGCGCCGCGAGCGAATACGCGAGATTCACGGCGATCAGCGTCGTGCCGCTGCCGCCCTTGCTCGAAGCCAGCGAGACGACGCGTCCGGCACGGCGCCCATTCGCGTGTTTGCGCGTTTCGATCTGGATCAGGATGGTGGTGATCTCGTCCGCGTCGAGCGGCCACGACAACACATGCCGCACGCCGACGCGCATCGCCACACCAAGCAAGGCAGTGGATGGCGCCGGCGTCATCAGGACGCAATGCAGCGCCGGTGTACAGGCAAGCGCTTCCTCGATGCCATCCAGGTCGCGCGCGCTCAGATCGGCGTCGTCGACGATCAGCAACTCGGTGCTGCGGATCGCACGGGTGTGCGAGCGCAGTTGCCGGGCCGTGCCGTGAGCCGTGCGCAGCCGGTAAGCCACGCCGCTTGCATCGAGACGCGCGACGATTTGCGGCGCACGCTCCGTGCTGGACGTAATCAGGAAGATGTCGATCATGTCGGCTCTCCGCCGCTCTGGCGCCGTCCGGTTGCCGGCGCCACCGCGATTGCGGTCTATGTTCTGGTTATTCGCGAGAATTGACAGGTCGGATGTCCGCCCCGCGATCGCGGTGTCGTTCCGGAGAGACCGGCATTTCATACATCGCTTCGCGTAACGCCTCGCGCTGGATCTCCGCTTGCGCCTTCCGCTTGAGCGCCTCGGCGATCACCAGCGTCAACAGATCTGCCGATGGCGCGGCAAACAATGCGCGCGGAGCGGCGCTATGCCGTCGATAAATGGCGCCGACTGAATGCACGGTGGTTTGACGCTCCGACTGTGCTGCGCCGGCTGGCCTGAAATGTCTGGTCATGACAACCCCCGAAAGATGTGTTTTTTCAAGGCAGTGTCCAGGCCAGCCGTGTCCGCGAATTCGCGGACACGGCGCCCGGTCCACCTCGTAACCTGCGCCTCTCTGTGGAGACTCGGGCCTTTTCTCCCCGCCTCGTCGCGCCCGGTTGGTCCTCGACCGTGCGCTGCCCCGCCGCTGCTCCTGGTTGTTATGGGTATCGCTCGCCAAACTCACGACGGCGGTATCTGTTGTTTTTTGCCATCCCCTTCGAATCCGCGGAAACAGACGGAAAAATGGCGGGCGCAACGTTTTACCTGATCCGGTCGCGAATGGCCGGTAGGGTGTACCGATCATTCGCTCCGTTCTTTTTTGACAATCGTTTTTCAGTTGGCCCCGCCGCAACCTCGCAAAACGCATTGGCTTCCCCGGCCGCGCCTACGAAGGCTGTATGTTTGCCGCCCGCCTTCTTTCTCCCCCGGGCTTCATATTGAAACGGCGGCAACGCATTCGTTGTGAAATGCTTATTGCAACGCCTATGCCAGCCGCCTTCAAACCCTTATGCCACCGTGATTTCTGCTGCGGCGGACCTCCGCCCGGCATCCTTCGCATCACGCGTTGATTCGAATACGACACGTGCTCGCTCCGGCCACCGGCCACGTCATGGAAAGTTGTACCGGCCCGCCGGCCAGTCAGGTAGCCGCGCGCGCCGTATAGGGCCGCGGGTTGCATCACACGCCGGTCAAATATGCCGATGTTTCGGAACCCTATTGGTGCTCCACCGCGCATTGTCCGATGTGTCGCAAGCATGAGACAACGCAAACCCCGACCGGCGGCGCCGATTTCACATTTGCCGCTACACGGATTGCAACGTTGTGTGGGACACCCCGCATAAAGGGCCTTGACCGTGCGTTTTCGAACGGCAAGGACACATGGCATGATGCGAAAAACGTTTCTGAATCCAGACTTGTTTGTATGGCGCTCGAAAGCGGTTTCGCTTATCGTTAGGCCAAGCGCCAGATAGAGCGCCTGTATCAGGCCAACGAGGTAAAAAACGGTCGGCGTAATTCGGGGAAAGGATCGTCTGTCGGTTGCAACGGTGAACACCGTTGCGCCATCCGTCCAATGTGTAGCACCCTGCGGCTCGCGCCGCCTGCTCCAGGCCCCCGAGATTGCCGTTACCGTGAATCCGTCACCGCCGGGCTGCGAGAAGCAGAATCCCCTGGCAGTGGCGCAATCCCTTTCCGGGCCCGCGCGAACGGACCGGTTGGCTCAGTTGGCCGGAACCCGGCACCTTGCCGGTCTGTCGAGTACGTCGCAGAGAAGAGTCCTGAGAGCAGCATCAAACGGGGGTAACATGAATACGACTTGCACGCCTATCGACACGGAACGTACCGTTCTCTATGTGTCGAATTCTCCGGATCCGAAACTCGCCGCTTTTCTGGCGGCTTCCGGCTGGCAAGCGGTGCATGCCAAAAGCACGGCTGTCGCCGAACGCATGATCGAGCGCGGCAACATCAAGGTCGGCCTCGTCGAACTGCCGGGCGACTGCACATCCCAACATCTATCCGCGCTGGCGTCCTGCATGCGGCGCGTCGAAACCAACTGGGTCGCCCAGATCGCGCCGGGGCAGGCGGCGAACGAACTGGTCAGCCGTTTCATCCTCGACTATTGCTTCGATTTCGTCACACGGCCGTGGCTGAACGAGCGGCTCGTGTTCGCGCTCGGCCACGCGCATGGATTGTCGAGCCTGCGGCAGGCGGAGGTCGCGCCGGAGCCGTCGCTCGGCCGCCACGGCATGGTCGGGCAATGCGAGGCCATGCAGCAGTTGTACCGGCGCATCGACAAATGCGGCGTGACGGACGCGCCGGTATTCGTCGCAGGCGAGTCGGGCACCGGCAAGGAGCTGACCGCCAAGGCGATTCACGAACGTTCGCCGCGCGCCGGCCGCACCTTCGTCGCGATCAATTGCGCGGCGATTCCGCCGAGCCTGCTGCAAGCCGAATTGTTCGGCCACGAGCGCGGCGCCTTTACCGGCGCGCTCCAGCGCAAGATTGGCCGGATCGAGAGCGCTCACGAGGGCACCCTCTTTCTCGACGAAATCGGCGATATGCCGCATGAATGCCAGGCGGTCCTGTTGCGCTTCCTCCAGGAAGGCACGATCGAGCGGCTGGGCGGCAACGGGCCGATCAAGGTCGACGTCCGGGTCATTTCGGCGACCCACGTCGATCTGGACAAAGCCGTCGAAGACGGTCGCTTCCGCTCCGACCTGTATCACCGCCTGTGCGTGCTGCGCCTCGTCGAGCCGCCGTTGCGCGAGCGCGGCGGCGACATCAAGCTGCTCGCCAACTATGCGCTCAGCATGTACAAGCAGGACGGCGCGCGCAAATTGCGCGGCCTGTCGAGCGACGCGATCGTCGCCATGTCCAACTATCCGTGGCCGGGCAATGTGCGCGAACTGATCAACTGCGTGCGGCGTGCCGTGGTGATGAGCGAGGGCCGTTTCATCACCGCCAGCGATCTCGGCCTGCCGGAAGCCGAAAACGGGCCGGCCGTGACGCTGGCGGAGATTCGCAGCCGGGCCGAAAAAGACGCCATCGAGCACGCTTTGCAGCGGCATGGCTACAAGCTGTCCGAGGCGGCGGCCGAACTCGGCATTTCGCGGGCCACGCTGTATCGGCTGATGCACGCCAACCGGCTGCACCAGGACGCGGCAGCCGGCGGACGCGCGTCGAACGCCAGCGGCGGCGCGGACGCCGACGGCGAGGCGGAGCGGAAGGCGGCTTCGCTGGTGTGAACGGGTAAGCTCCCCCCTCGCTTCTGCTCCGGTCAGCCGTGTGTGATCCGGCTGGAGCCACGCCGCGCGCAACCGTCGCTTTCGACGCACCGAGCCCACCGGCGGATCGCGCACGGACATCCATCGATACGTCGGACCGGGCTGAAACATCGCCGGCCGGCGCTTGCCATACGCCAATACGCCAATACGCCAATTTCGAGTTGGCCTGAACGAGGCGCTTCATTCCACGCGAGGAGCGCACCCTCACCAAAGTCGTGGAAGGCACGTTCGGCGTGCCGCCGAGCTCCACACAAGCGGCGCCGCACAATGGCGGTCGCAAGGCGGCGGATGCCGCAATTCCTGCGCACGGTAGCCGCCATGCGACGGGTAGCCATTGACCGACGGGCCGGTTTTTTGCTAGGGGAAAGTGCCGCGGCGCCAGGCTGCCCGACTCTGCGGCGCCACGCGCAACGGCCGTTCGAGGAACTTGTACGACCAGATAGGTGTCGGTTCAGGTTCACGCCGCCGAGCCCGTCCACGCGTTTCGGCATAGCCGTTCGCTTCCGTAGCCCGCCTTACACCCTATGCGCAAATTATTTCAAGCCTGTTGTTTCATTCTTCTCGCTCTCGGCGTCTCGCCGGTCCTTGCCGCGGCAGCACCAGCCGCCCCCGCCTCTTCGGCCTCTGCGGCCTCCAGTCCTGGGGTGACGCTGACGCCCGAGCAGGCTCGCCAGGCGCTCGCCGTCCTCAATGACCCCAAGCGCCGCGCGCAAGTGGCCGACACCTTGGAGGCCATTGCTGCTGCCGGCGCGCTCAGCGCGCCGCCCGCTTCCGCGCCCACGGCAGCGTCGGCCGCTGCGGCGAGCGGCGCCGCCGCCCTCGTGCCGGCGGCGTTCAAGTCGAATGGTCTCGCCTCGCAACTGGCCCGCCAGGGCGCGCATTGGGCCGTGCGCCTCGGCAAGTCTCTGCGCAGTTCGGTCGGCGCGCTGCTCGACGTCTCCTCGGTGCGCGCCTGGTGGTATTGGCAATCGACCAACCCGCAAGCACGCGCCGTGCTGGGCCAGGTCGCGTGGTCGCTGCTGGCCGCGCTGATACCCGCGCTCGCGCTCGAATGGCTCGCGCGCCGCCTGCTGCGCCGTGCCTACAAGGCGCTGGCCGCGCGCCGCGAAGCCGGCGATCGGGACAGCGTGCCGCCAGCCGATCTGCCTGTGGACGTCGCGCCCCAACCCTCCGACGCGCCGAACGCCGCGCCGCCCCTGCCCGTGTCGCCGGCCTCGCCCGTGACCGCGGCGCAGGCGAAAGCGGCGGCTGTGCCGTCCGGCACAAGCGCGGCCACGTCGGCCAACGGCAAGGTCATCGAAGCCAAAGGCAAGCAGAACGCCCGACATCACTGGACACTCCTGCAGCGCCTGCCGCGCGCGCTCCTGAGCCTGGTGCTGCGACTGTTGCCGCTCGTCGTATTCGTCGGCGCGGCGAGCGCGCTGATGTCGATCTTCACCGACGACGGCACCCCGCAAGACCGCGCACTCGACTCGCTCATCGACATCTACGTGCTGTGCCGGGTGATCGTGATCGTCAGCGGCTTTTTCCTGCAACCGGCCGCGCCGCGCCTGCGCCTGCTGCGCATGAGCGACGCGTGGGCCGCCTTCGTGCAGCGCTGGATGGTGCGGATCGTCAGCGTGGTGGGCGCCGGTTCGGCGGTCGCGGAGATCGCCCAATCGCTCGGTCTGAACGACGCGGCGCATCTGGCGCTGATGAAAGTGGTCGCGCTCGCCGGCCACGTCATGATCTCGATCCTGCTGCTGCAATGCGCGAACCCAGTCGGCGAATTGATCCGCAAGCGGGCTGCCACGCGCAAATCGCTGGAAATGGCCGGCAATGTCTTTGCCGAAGTGTGGGCCTGGTTCGCGGTGTTCGTCGTGATGGCGCTGTGGTTCATCTGGGCGCTCGACGTGCAGAACGGCTATCAGACGCTGCTGCACCTCGGCGGTATTTCGCTGGCGGTGCTGGTGGGCGCGCGGGTCGTGTCGATCGTGCTGTTCGGCGCGCTGGCCCGGCTCTTCCATGCGCAGGACGACGCGGCGAAGTCGCTCGTGCATCAGCACGCGTACCGCTATTACCCGCTGGTGCGCCGCGTGGTGGCGTGGATCATCGGCATCGTGACCGCGCTCGCGCTGTTGCAGGTATGGGGCGTGCATGTGGCCGACCTGTTTCGCGCCGGCACGATCGGCCACCGGCTCGCGTCGGCGATCGTCACGATCGGCGTGGCGGCCGTCATTGCGCTGCTGGTGTGGGAAAGCGTGAACGTATCGGTCGAACAGCGGCTGGACCGCTGGACCACGAGCGGCGATCTGGTGCGCGCCGCGCGCTTGCGCACCCTGCTGCCGATGCTGCGCAGCGCGCTCTTTTGCGCCATCGCGCTGGTGGTGGTACTCACCGGCCTGAGCGAGCTCGGCGTGAATATCGGGCCGCTGCTGGCGGGCGCGAGTATCTTCGGCGTGGCGCTCGGTTTCGGCTCGCAAAAGCTGGTGCAGGATTTCATCACCGGCATTTTCCTGTTGATGGAAAACGCGATGCAGGTGGGCGACTGGGTCACGCTCGCGGGCGTGTCCGGCACCGTCGAGTATCTGTCGATCCGCACCGTGCGACTGCGCGGCGGCGACGGTTCGCTCTACACCGTGCCGTTCAGTTCGGTATCGACGGTGAACAACACGAACCGTGGTATCGGCAATGCCGCGGTGAAGGTCAATATCGTGTTCGGCCAGGACGTCGATCTCGCCATCGGCACACTGAAGGAAATCGGCGCCGCCTTGCGCGAGGACGACAGTTTCAAGGACGGCATCCTGTCGGACTTCAGCTTCTGGGGCGTCGATGCGCTGGACGGCTCGGCCATCACGCTGACCGGCCAGATTCAGTGCCGCGACAGCGCGCGCTGGGGCGTGCAGCGCGAATTCAACCGCCGGATTCTCGACCAGTTCCGCGAGCGCGGCATCGAGATCGCGAACCCGCAGCGCAATCTGCTGACGTGGGATCCGCAAAGCGCGCCGGCGAGGATCGAGGCCGATGAAGCGTCCAGCACGGCGGCCAAAGAAGAGGCGCCGAGCGACGAGCCGCCTGCCGCTGCGGCACCTTCCGCCGCAGCCCGGCAAGGCGATGCGCCAGTGGAAGACCAGTTGCCCGTCGCCCCCCAACCGGCCGGCGGTCCGGGAACGCCGGCAAATCCTGGTTCAACCTCTCCGCACGAGTGAGGTAAGAGCCGGGGCCGGCATCTTCGTGGGCTGCTGCGCTTTGGGCGGGAATCGTGATGCCACGCCGCTACTGTGACGAGTGGCGGCGGGCAAAGTGATTACCCGGCCGGCCGGCGGTAAAGAAGCGCGGTTATGAAGCGCCGGTCCGCCGGCTGCGGCACGCGCTATTGCACGTCCCACCAGCGCGGCAGCAAACGCCGCACTTCGGCCCGCCGATACCGGTCATCGATCAGATGCACCACACCCTGGTCCTGCTCCGTGCGGATCACACGCCCTGCCGCCTGCACCACCTTCTGTAGACCGGGATACAGATACATGTAGTCGTATCCGTTGCCGAACTTCACTTCCATCGTGCGGCGCATCTGCTCGTTGATCTCGTTCATCTGCGGCAAGCCGAGCGTGGCGATGAACGCGCCGATCAACTGCTGACCGACCAGGTCGACACCTTCCGAAAACGCACCGCCGAGCACCGCGAAGCCCACGCCCTCGTTCATGGTCCGGAAGCGCGCGAGAAACGCGTCGCGCGCGGCTTCGTCCATGCCGGGCTCCTGCGCCCAGACCGGCAAGTCCGGGTGCCGCTCGCGCATCAACGCGACCACGCGCTGCAAGTACTCGAAGCTGCTCAGAAAGCCCAGATAATTGCCCGGCTGCGTTGCGTATTGCCGGGCGATCAGGTCGACGATCGGAATCAGCGAACGCTCGCGGTCACGCCAACGCGTCGACACGTTGCCGGCCACGCGCACCTGCAACTGCTCCGCGCGAAACGGCCCTTCCACGTCGAGCCATTGCGTGGCTTCGGGCAACCCCAGCGTATCGCGATAGAAATGATGCGGGTTGAGCGTGCCGGAGAACATCACCGTAGTGCGCGCGGCCGCGTAGCGCGGCGTGAGAAACGGCGCGGGAATCACGTTGCGCACGCAAAGCGCGGCACTGTTTTTGTCGCGTGGCGCGTAACGATCCGTGGCGAGCGTGATGTCGAAAATCGAATGCTCGCCGAACTGCTCGGCCAGCGCGACGAAATGCATGGCGTCGAAGAAGAAGCGCAGCGATGCTTCGTCGATGGAAAGTGGCGCTTCCGCCAGTTGGTCCGTGACGGCGCTGATCAGATTTTGCGCGGCGGAGAGCAGTTTGCCGGGGATCCCGGCGTAGACCTGATAGCTCGCGGTCTGAGCGCGTTTGAGCGCGTTCCACTCGCGTTGCAGCCGTTCAAGCGGCTTGCGCAGCGCGGCCGGCGCCGTTTTGCGCGCGAGCCGGAATGCCGTCTGATCGAGCGAGGCGGTGTACATGCGGCGGGCACGATCGAGCAGATTGTGCGCCTCGTCCACCAGCACGCCCACCCGCCACTGGTTGATCTGCGTGAGCGCGTACAGCATGGCGTTGCTGTCGTAGTAGTAGTTGTAATCGCCGACCACCACGTCGGCCCAGCGCGCCAGTTCCTGCGCCAGATAGTACGGACAGATGTCGTGCGCAAGCGCTGCTTCGCGCACCGCCGCACGGTCCAGGCGCGGGCCTGCCAGCGCCGCGCTGCGGGCCGCGTCGAGCCGGTCGTAGAAGCCGCGCGCGAGCGGACAGGACTCGCCGTTGCAGGCTTTGTCCGGATGCTCGCAGGCTTTATCGCGTGCGACCAGTTCGAGGGTTCTCAACGGCAGGCGCGCGTCGACCCGATGCAGTGTTTCGATCGCATCCAGCGCCAGCGCGCGGCCCGGCGTCTTGGCGGTCAGAAAGAACACCCGGTCGATCTGGTCCGACGCGCACGCCTTGAGCAACGGAAAAATCGTCGCGAGCGTCTTGCCGATGCCGGTCGGCGCCTGGGCCATCAAAGGCTTGCCGTCGCGCGCCGAACGATAGACCGACACCGCCAGTTCGCGCTGGCCGCTGCGAAACTGCCCATGCGGAAACTGCAACGCACTCAGCGCCGAGTTGCGCGCGGCCCGATGCGCCTCTTCCTGTACGGCCCAATCCAGAAAACGCTCGCATTGCTCGACGAAGAAAATCTCCAGGTCGCGCGCGGTATGCGTTTGCGTCAACAGCACTTCCTTCTGGGTACCGATATCGAAGTACACCAACGCTACGGTCAACCCGGCAAGCTCGCGCGTGCGGCACAGCAGATGACCATAGACGAGCGCTTGCGCCCAATGCAACGTGCGGTGATTGGCGGGCATCCGTTCGAGATCGCCACGATGCGTCTTGACCTCTTCCAGCCGGTTCGCCGCCGGGTCGTAGCCGTCGGCGCGTCCGCGCACGGTCAGGCTGCGATGCGTGCCCGTCAGCGTGATTTCGGTTTCGTAGCCGCTCGCGCGCCGTCCGGCGACCGTGACGTGGCCCGCCATGCCTTCGAGCGAGGTGGGCGCGGGCGTGAAGCGCAGATCCAGATCGCCGCGCCTCGCGGTGAACTCGCACATCGCTCGCACGGCGACCACGTAGGTCATGCGGTGGCCTCGGTGGTGGGTTCGGTGGTGGGTTCGGTGGTGGCCTCGGTGGTGGGTTCGGTGGTGGGTTCCGGTTTGACCTCTGCGATGGCATCTACCGCGCCCTCGGTTCCGGCCTCCGTGACGATCGCGCGTCCGACCGCTGCGGCGGCCTCGGCAGCAGCGTCAACCGCGCCGCCATTCACGACGAGCACCTCGTCGGCCCAACGCACGTCGAGCACTCGCACCGGCATGCCGTGCTGCGCGCAATACGCGAGCCAGCGGATCTGGTTGTCCTGCAAGCGGTCGCCGGGGCCTTTCACTTCGATCAATTCGTAGCGGCGCTCGGCAGGCCAGAAGCGGATCAGATCCGGCAGGCCGGAACAATTGCCTCGTATATCGCGCAGCAAGCGCTCGAACCACAGTTTCAGATGCGCGGCCGGCAGACAGTCGAGCGCCAATGCAACGAGTTCCGGCGAGAGCAGCCCCCAGAATACGAAAGGCGATTGCAGTCCCGCCTTGCTATCCAGATGCCGCCAGATCGTCTCGCGATAAGCTCCGCTGTCGAGTTGCGCAAGACACGCGGCAAACGGCTCCGCGCGGCGAGCATGAAAATCCGGCGCGTGCAGATCGGCCGGACCGCGCTGGAACGGATGAAAAAACGCGCCCGGCAACGCCGCAAAGACCGGCTCCCAGCACAGCAGCCCGAACAGCGAATTGATCAGCGCGTTCTCGACGTAATGAACCGGCGCGGCGCCGCACGTCAAATGATCGCGAACGACGTATTCGACCGGCAGCGGCTCCTTGGGCCGCGGCACCACCAGCGTGCTGCGCTCGACGGGACGCGCCGCGCTCGCCCGTGCGGCCGGCATGCCGCGCTTGCGCAGCAACCGTGCGAGCATGCGGGCGATGCGTTGCGCTTCTTCTTCGCTCTCCGGCGCCGCGGCGGCTTGCGAGGCGAGCGCGAACGCATCGTCGAAACGTTCGCTGCGTTCGAGCACACGCATGCGCCGATGGCGCGCACCGGGCCACGCGCAGCGCTCATACACGGCGAGCGCGGCCGGCCAGTTCTCCCGACGCTCGCACAGGTGGCCGATACGAAACAACAGTTTCGCGCGCCGCGTTTCGAGCCAGGCGTTCGAGGTTTCTATTTCACCGACGGCTGCCACCAGTTCGTTGATCGCCTCTGCTTCCGCGTCGCCGCCGGGTAGCCATTCGAGCGCTTCACGGCACGCGTGCAAGGCGAGATAAACGTCCACGTCCGCACGCGCCTGAAACGCGCGCGACGAAGGCGCGAACGCCACCTTCTCGTACTGGAACACACCGAGGTCGGCAAGCACGAACTCCGACCACGCCTGCTGCAAATTGCCGAAGAACATCAAACGCAGACGTTCGCACAGCGGTGCGATGGCAACGTGCAGCACGCAATCCGTTGATTGACCGTACCATGCGCGGAGCGGGCGCGCCGCGACGCCTTCTTCTGCGGGCTCGCCAGGCTCGCCGACATAAAACGGACGCAGCGTTTCCAGCAGTTCCGGTTTGCGCAAGCTCTTCGTGCCGGGAATCAACGCGACGGCGTCCGCGAAAATTTCCATCAACTCGGCACGCGTGGTGAGCGCGAACAGATCGTCGAGCGTCAGGGCCGGTTGGGTATCGACCCAGCCGAGCGCGGCGATCGGCGCGGCCGCCTGCAGTGGGCAGCCGATCTCTTCGTAAGACAGGCGGCTTGCGCGAAATAGCGTGCCTTTACGCATCAGCATGCGAACCAGCAGCGCGCGTGACGCCTGCGGCAACGCGGCGAAATCGCGCAGAAACGCCTGTTCGTGCGCGTCGAACAGGTCGTCGTAACGCTGCGCGAGCCACGCGAGGGCGCGCTCGAAGTTCAGCAGATAGTAGAGAGCGTAGGGAGAAGCGGGTGTTGCCACGGCACGTTCACGAAACCTGTATGTTTATACAGTGATGATAGCAAAGTCCGTGGCGATGCAGGCACAGCGCGGCAAGACGTGGGGGCCGCCCGAATCAGGCGACCCGGAATTTTTTTACTCCGCTGCCAGCCACACCACCGTCAACGAACGCACGCCTTGCGCGCCGCGAATCAGCACACCCTCGATATCCGCCGTCGCCGAAGGCCCGGTGACGAGCGCCGCATAACGGGCTTCACGGAAATCATCGCGCCGGTATACGTCCTGCAAGCCGTCGAGCAATTGCGACGGATCGAGCAGCACGACCAGATGCTGCACGATGTACCCCAGCGCGTTGACCACATACTCACGTTCGCTGAACCACACCGAGCCGGTCTCAGCCACGCCGAAGCGCGCCCGCACCACACCGACCTCGATATCCTGCAGCGACGCGGGTTCCGTGTCGGCGGTGAGCACGCGCGTGCCCGGCACTTCCGCGGTTGCCGAAGCGATGGATGCCTCAGCCCCGAACCGCTCGCGAATCAGCCCGCCCACGTCGCTCGCAGCCGTAACTTCGACGCACGTGCCACCCATTGCCTGCAGCGCCGCCGTAAAACGCGCGTGCAGATCGCCACCCGCCGCATCGAACAGCGGCACGTCGGGCCGTGGTCGCGCCGGCGGCTGCGCCTGCCGCACTTTCGCCAGAAAAGCTTCACGCGTTGTCATGATCGGCTCCACGATTCTTTTTGTACCAGGCGTGGAAGGTCAGTTTTGGCGCCTCCGGCAACTCGCGCTGTTTGCCCCAGATATTGAGCGGGTTATACAGCACGAAATTCGGCAGCCGCCGCAGCGCGCTGCCCATCGAGGACACCGTCGCGCGATACAAGGTCGGGCTCGCGAGCAACCGCCCTGCCATCTTCAACACCTCCTGCTTCACGAACGGCACCTCGTGATGCTCCGCAATCACCGTGCGCCATTTGTAGATCTGCTCGTGAATATTGATCTTCACCGGACACACGTTCGTGCAACTGCCATTGAGCGTCGATGCAAACGGCAACGCACTGTAGCGCTTCAGATCGAAGGTCGGATTGATGATCGCGCCGATCGGCCCCGAGTAGGTGCCGCCATACGACAGCCCGCCGCTGCGCCGGTAAACAGGACACGTATTCATGCAGGCGCCGCAGCGAATGCACTTGAGCGAATACCAGAAGTCCTCCATTGCGAGCCGCTCCGAGCGGCCGTGATCGACGAGAATGAAATGCATCTCCGTGCCTTTGCGCGGCGCACGGAAATGCGACGTGTATTGCGTGATCGGCGAGCCGAGTGCGCTGCGCGACAACATGCGGATAAACACACCGAGATCCGAGACCTTCGGAATCAGCTTCTCGATACCGATCGACGCGATATGCAACGGCGGCACATTCGCCGACAGATCCGCATTGCCTTCGTTAGTACACACTACGACCGTGCCCGTCTCCGCCACCGCGAAATTGCAACCGGTCATGCCGGCCGTTTTCTCGCGCACGAAGTACGGCCGCGTGTTCATCCGCTGGCTTTCCGCCAGGTAATGAATATCGCTGTTCTTCGGATCGGTGCCGATAGTGCGGCCGAACAGTTCGGCAACGTCGGCCCGCAGTTTGTGGACCGCGGGCACCACCATGTGGCTCGGATCCTGATGGTCGAGTTGCTGGATACGTTCGCCCAGATCCGTTTCCATCACCGTAATGCCGCGCGGTTCGAGATACTCGCGCATCTTGCATTCGTCGGTCAGCATCGACTTGCTTTTGACGAGCGTGGTCATGCCGCGCTCCGACATGAGCTGGTGCACGAGCGCGTTGTGCTCTTCGGCGGTGGCGGCCCAATGCACCGTGACGCCGTTCGCCTCGGCGGCCGCCGCGAACTGTTCCAGATACGTGGACAGATTCGACAGCGTGTGTTCCTTGATGCCCGAGGCCAGCTCGCGCATCGTCTCCCACTCGGCAATGCCGTGCGCCTGCACATCGCGCTTCTCGCGCAGATCCCACAGGCGCTTGTCGTGAAACGCGACATGCTCTGTCTTGCTGATGAAAGCGCCCGCGGCTTTCGCGTGATCGATGCGGTTGCTCATGCGCGTGCTCCGTTGAGAACCTGCGCGATATGGATGAAGCGCGCGTCGGCTTTCATGCGTTCCGCGCAGCCTTGCTGATGCATCAGGCACGACATGTCGCCCGATACGATGTACTCGGCGCCCGCGTTCAGGTGATCGCGCACCTTGTCCTGGCCCATGCGCACCGAGACCGGCTCCTCTGTGACAGAGAACGTGCCGCCGAAACCGCAGCATTCGTCGGGCCGCGCCGGTTTGACGAACTCAATGCCCTTCACGCCTTCGAGCAACGTGCGCGGCTTCGAAAACGGCGTGCCGGCCACTTCCGAAATCGATGCTTCCTTCAGATGCCTCAATGCGCTGCAACTGTTGTGCAAGCCCACGCGGTGCGGAAACTCGGCCCACGGAAATTCACGCGCGCCGACCACGTCGTGCAGAAACTCGACGAGTTCGTAGGCGTTCGCGCGGACCTTCTTCACTTCGTCGGTCTGCTCCAGCGCGGTGAGATGCTCGCGCACGTGGTGAATGCAACTCGCCGACGGCCCGACGATGTAGTCGTAGCCGGCAAAGTTGCGCGCGAACACACGCTCGGTGCCGGCTGCCTCGGCATGCGCGCCGCTGTTGGCCATTGGCTGGCCGCAGCAGGTTTGCTCCTGCGGATAGTCGACCTCGATGCCGAAGCGTTCGAGCAATTCGAGCGTGGCGATCCCCACTTCGGGATAAAACGCGTCGATGAAGCACGGGATAAACAGGGCGACTTTCATAAGCTCATTGGGGAAAAAGCGGCAGTCGGCGATTCACCTACTCTACTGCGGAATGGCGGCGGTGAACCAGTGCGTTATTGCGGCGGCCAGCATGCAAGCGGGATGGAGCAACGAGGAATTCCGGCGCCCCAGTAAGACTGGTATGGTTGGTCTGACCAAGAATATAAGGAAGTTGCGGCAAGGTGTCAATCGCGGGTATTTACGAAACCGTACTCGACGAAGGCCTGGCCGCGTCTTCCTTGTACATCTCGCGCACATAGGTCAAATGCCGCTCGGCGGCCTTGCGTGCCTTTTGCGCGTCGCGCGACATCACGGCGTCGTAAATGGCCTGGTGCTGGCCCATCAACTGCTTTTCCATCGCGTCGTCGTAATCGATCAAACGATGGTACTGGCGCATACCCTCGCGAATCAGCGTATGGATGCCGTGCATCACATGCGCGAGCGCAATGTTGTGCGTGGAGTCCGCGATCGCGAGGTGGAACGCGGCGTCCAGTTCGGCGAGGTTCACACGGTCCTGCGACTGCGAGCCGGCTTTCAATGCCTCGAACGCCGCGCTGATCTTCTTCAGGTCTGCGGCCGTGGCGCGCTGCGCGGCATAGACCGTCGAAATCGATTCGAGCCCCTGGCGCAGTTCCAGAATATCGGCACTGGTGCGCGGGTTTTGCAGCAGCAACTCCGCAAGCGGCTTGGAGATGATCGGCGCCGTGACATCGACCACCGTAAAACCGCCCCGCCCCGAGGTTTCAATATAGCCGTCCGCTTCCAGCCTGATCAGCGCTTCGCGCAGCGAAGGCCGCGACACGCCGAGCTGCGTGGCCAGATCGCGTTCGGCCGGCAGCCGGTCGCCGGGCATCAGCGTGCCGTCCGAAATCAGTTGCTTGATCTGGTCGGACACCACGTCGGACAGCCGTTTGCGCGTGAAGGACTGGATCGGGTGAAATGGCATGGGCAGCGGTGAAAAAAAGCCGGTTGATAAAGCGGATTTTCAGGTAGCGGAGAGGCGCCTGAGCGCGGTTCGACGCGACTCTGAAGCACCGCGCGACGTCGAACGAATTATACCGTTCAACGGCTCAAGCCCGACCCGGTTGCAAGACGCGGCACCCGCTTTCGGACCGCCCGGCGCGCTCTTCTGAACCCTAGCGCGCCCCTGCCGCATAGAAACTCGCCAGATCGCTCCTGAGCGTGTGCAATGCCGCGTCGTCGAGATAGATCATGTGACCGGTCGGGTAGTAGGCGATTCGCACGTTGGCGCGCAGCGGCCCGTCCACGCCCAGGTGGGCGAGCGCGTACTCGGTTGCGTAGAACGGCGTGGCCAGATCGAAATAGCCGTTCAACGACATCACGCGCAACTGCGGATTCTGCCTCATTGCTTCGGCCAGATCGCCCACCGCATACGGCACGGGCAGACGTTCGCCCCACCATGCGCGATGCTTCCAGTCCCATTGCGTCAACGCTTCGTCGTTGAAGACGCGGTAACGGTCGGCCGGCGTAAAGTGCAGATCCTGAGCGAAATGCTGATGTAGGGCCGCGTCGAAAGCGCTCGACACGCTGCTCACCGAGGCGTCGTAATCAGGACGCTCGGACACGCTGTCAAAGTCGATCCCTTCGAAGCGCGCATCGTAACGGCCGACGCTGCGCGCCTGATCGCGCAGCAATTCGCTGCGATAACGCGACGGATAAAGACGCAGGCGGCTGCGCTTCACATAGCCGACGTCGAGCCCGGTGAAGTGCGCGACGCGCGCGGCGATCGCGTCGCGCTCGGCGTCGGGCAGCGCGTCGCCCTGGGCGAGCGCCTGCGCATACGGTCCGCGCGCGAATGCACGGGCGTCGTCGAGAAAGGCCGGCAGG
Organism: Paraburkholderia sp. USG1; assembly: GCF_031570135.1. NCBI lineage: Bacteria > Pseudomonadati > Pseudomonadota > Betaproteobacteria > Burkholderiales > Burkholderiaceae > Paraburkholderia > Paraburkholderia sp. USG1. Next base: position 66,280 of record NZ_JAMWXW010000031.1, read on the forward strand.
CTGGCCGGCTTCGGCACGATCTTGTCGTGATACCAGGCAATGGCCGCGAAGCTCGGCAGATAGCTTTCGCTTTTGAAATCCGAGCCCGCCGAAAACGCGGCGGAATCGAGCACCGACGACATCAGGATTACACCATTGAGCGCGATATTGTCCTGCCCCAACTGGTACGCGAGCATCGCGGCACGCGCGGTCCCATACGATTCGCCGAGCAGATACTTCGGCGAATTCCAGCGCTGGTTCACTGTCAGGTAGCGGTCGATAAACTGCGAGAAAGCATCGAGATCCTGATCGACGCCCCAGAACTCCTTGCCCGTGCCATGGCCGACCACCCTCGACAAACCCGCGCCGACCGCATCGATAAATACGAGGTCGGTGGTATCGAGCAGGCTGTCGGGATTGTCGGCGAGCGTGTACGGCGCGGGCGGCGTAATGGCGGGACTCGCCGTGCGCGCCCGCTTCGGCCCGAACGAGCCGATCATCAGGAATACGCTGCCGGCGCCCGGCCCGCCGTTGAAGAGAAACGTGACCGGCCGCGTTGCCGGCGTTTTGCTGGCGACGGTGTAGGCGACATAGAAAACGCTCGCGTTGGCCTCACCTGTCCTGTCGCGCAGCAGCAGGTTGCCGGCGGTGGCCGTGTAGTCGATCTTGCGGCTGTCGAGCCGGATGGAATGCTGCGTCACCGACGACGTTTCCGGCGGCACAGGAATAGCCGCCGTTTCCGGTCTCGCGTTGCGCTGCGCCGTGCTGCCCGACGCGTCGTTCGGCGCCGCGGCAGCCTGGCGCGGCGCACGAGCCGTGGCCGCGTGCGGATCTTCGCCGGGTTGGGCATTCGCCTCCGCGCGCTGACGGGGCTTGCCGCTCACAACGCGCGGTGCGTCCGGCGCTGAAGCCGCGGTTTCCGCGCTCGCGGCGGCATCCGACGAGTCGTCCGGTTCAGCAGCCGCGCAAGTCGTGCTGAACGCGGCGAGCAAGGCAAGGACGAGCGCCATCGCCACGAGGGCGGCCGCCATCGATCCTGCCATCAGCGATCGGCGCAACGAGAGGGTGAAGCGAAGGGTCATGGAGTTCCCGACAGTGAGTGTCGATATGCGCCGGTGTCCGGAATGGCCACGCTTAAAGACGGGGCCGGCGCTCGATTTTTGACGCAAGCTTTGGTTGCGTCAATCGAAAACTGGTGAGGACACGCATTCCTCCCACCATGCGCCGCATCGTTGCGCGAATCGCAAAGCAAACGAAACGCTAAAGTAAGGCTCAGCGAGCCGGCAATGCGCGGACAAATGCGGCAATCCGCTCGCACGCGTCGATCAGACGCGCTTCGTCGACCACGAAACCCAGCCGCACGAAACCATTCGCCGTCTCGCCGAAGGCGCTCGCGTCGAGCAGCGACACGCCCTGCGCGCGAAACAGCTGCCAGGTGAAGTCGACCGTGTCGAGACCCGTGCCGCTCACGTCGACCATCATGAACATGCCGGCCTCTGGTAACACGCACCGCAGCCCCGGCACGCGCTGCAAACGCTCGAACACCACGTCGCGCCGACGGCGGTAAATCTCACGCATTTCGGCGGCGATCCGCGCCTTGTTCTGCAAAGTGGTCAATGCGGCCTGCTGGATGAATCCGGGCAAGCCGTACAGCATCGCAAGGGCGAGCCTTCCCATGTGCTCGATCAGCTCCGCCGGCCCGATCGCCCAACCCACGCGCCAACCGGCCATAGCATGCGATTTCGACAGACTGCCGAGCGTCACGGTGCGCTCCGCCATGCCGGGCAACGCTGCAATGCTCACGTGCTCGCGCTCGAAAGTCAGATCGGCGTAGACCTCGTCGGAGAGCACCCACAGGTCATGCTCGCACGCGATCCGCGCGATCCGTTCCAGATCGGCGCGCGGCATGACCACGCCGGTCGGATTACACGGCGTAGCGAAGAAAATGGCCTTTGTGCGCGAAGTGACCGCCGCTTCCAGCGCGTCGCAATCGACGTGAAACGCCCGCGCCCGATCGACCGGCACCGCCACGAGCCTGGCGCCGGCCGCGCGCACGCAGGCCTCATAAGTCAGGTACATGGGCTCGGGGACGATCACCTCGTCGCCCGCTTCCAGCAGACATAGCGACGAAGCGAATACGCCGTTCTGCGCGCCCGCGGTCAGGATCACATTGGCGGCGCTGACGGCACAGCCGGTCATGCGCGCATGCTCTTCGGCAATCGCCGCGCGCACCGGTTCCCGGCCGGACACGGCGCTATAGTGCGTATCGCCGCCGCGCAAGGCCTCGACCGCGCGCTCGACGATCGGCGCGGGCGTCGCGAAATCGGGATCGCCGACGCTCAGCACGATAACGTCTTCACCGTTGGCCGCCGCCTGTTGCGCGACACGATGGATTTCCCACGCGGACGTGCGCCTGCCCTGCAGGCGTTCGACCAGATTCGAGTACTTCATTGAACCACCCCGTTACTCATGGACTCGCCAATGTAATGGGGCACGCTCGAAACGTCCAGATACGAAAAAGCGCCACGCGAGCGGACAGTCTCGCGTGGCGCTTCAACGCAGCCTGGCTCCGGCGGGCTGCGTCGTTCAGATCTGGCGGCGCAATTCCGCCGGCGGCACCTTCATCAGATGCCGGTACTTCGCCACCGTACGACGCGCCACCAGCACGCCCTGATCCGCGAGCATCTTCGCGAGCGTCACGTCCGAGAGCGGATCACGCGTGTTTTCCGCGGCGATCATTTCCTTGAGCAGCGCGCGCACCGCAGCGGCCGAACAGGTGCCGCCGCTTTCAGTGCCGAGCTCGCGCGGGAAGAAGTGCTTGAATTCGAAAATACCCCGCGGCGTGGCCATATATTTGTTGCCCGTGGCTCGCGAGATAGTGGATTCGTGCAGGCCGAGTTCGTCGGCGACATCGCGCAGCACCATCGGCTTGAGCGCGATTTCGCCGTACTGGAAGAAGGCTTTCTGATGCGCGACGATGCACTCGGCCACGCGCTGGATGGTATCGAAGCGTTGTTGCGCGTTGCGGATCAGCCAGCGCGCTTCCTGCAACTGCTGCGCGAGCGGCGAGCGGCTCGCACCGGCCGACTGCGCGAACAGCTCCGCATACATGCGATGAATTCGCGCGCGCGGCTGCACCGCCGGGTTGATCGCCACGACCCACTTGTTACGCACCTGCCGCACGATCACGTCCGGCACCACGTAGTTGTCTTCGGTGCGGCCATAGCAGTTGCCCGGCTTCGGATCGAGCTTGCGCACGAGAGCGCAGGCAACCCGCAGTTCTTCCGCGCTGCAGCCAATCTGCTTCTGCAGTTCGGCCTGTTCGCGGCGTGCGAGCCGTTCCAGATGATGTTCGACGATCTGCCGCGCCACGTCGCGCCCCGGCGTGTCGGCCGGCAACGCGTTGACCTGCAGCGACAGGCACTCGGACAGCGTGCGGGCGCCCAGACCCGGTCGATCGAGCGACTGCACGAGACGCAATGCCACCAGCAACTCGTCTTCGGTCAATTCGGGTTCGAGATCGACACTGTCCGCGAGATCGGCGAGATCCTGGCGCAGATAGCCGTCGTCGTCGAGCGCCTCGATGATGAAGCGCGCCACCGCGCGGTCCCGGTCGTCGAGTCGATAGAGGCGCAGCGAGTCGTGCAGCTGCTCGCGCAATGTCGGCTGGGAACGGGCCCACTCGGCGGGATCGCTACTGTCCGAGTCGCCGTTCTGGCGCGTCGAACTGCGGCTGCTATAGTCGCCCGAGAAATCGCCCGGCATGTCGTCCTGCCCCGCGCTTTCCAGCGTGTCGTTCGCGCCCGACTCAGACGGCATGTCGGACGACATCGCATCGGGTTCGGCTGCGGCCGCCGTGTCGGTGGCGGGCAGCGCGCCCGCCTCTTCGCCGGACGCGGTGGTGGCGAGCGCGACGTCTTCCGTATCCGACGAGTCGTACTCGAGGAACGGATTAGTGTCAAGCGCCGTGCGCAACTCCTGCTGGAACTCCAGAGACGACAACTGCAACAGACGCACCGATTGCTGTAGACGCGGCGTAAGTGCGAGAGACTGCCTTGTGCGTAGTTCAATGGAAGGCATTGTAGTGAGGTCCCTTTAATAGCCGAAAATGGTGAGTGATCTGCTTACAGCAACTGCCGTACCAGGTCGCGCAACTTCCTGTTTTTTCAATGTTTTGCATTTTCAGGCCCATCACTTGCGCACGCCGCCGGGCGCCATTTTTACAAGTGCCCGGCAAATTCCGGTCCCCGCGCGCGCAAGCGGTCACACTCCTCCCCGGCTCGGCGCCGCCTCTCATTCTTCAGCCTAAAGCCACGTGCCGTAACGGCTTTCCCGCCAGCGCCTCATTCGCCCGAGCTATCGGGCACACCGCTTGCGTCCTGGCACTATGTGGACGGACGCCGGTCTTTGCACGCGCAACGTGGCAGCGAAATCGCGTGCACAGGCTGTCGCCCAGTGTCGATAACGGGCCCTGACGGAACCGTAGCGGCAACGACCCCACGCGTGTCATCGGCGGCCTCGACCGCGATCGACCGCAGGCAACAAGACCGCAATTTTCATCAACACCCGAAGGAGAAACCATGAAGACGATCCAATTCCTGAAGACCGCAGGTAGCATTGCCTGTCTCGCATTCGCACTGAACGCTACGGCGCAGACCAGCGCCTCGGCGCCGTCGGCTTCGTCCGAAACCATCGGCGAGCACGTCGACGACGGCACCATCACCACCAAGGCCAAGGCCGACCTGCTGGCCGCGAAGAACGTCAAGTCGACGCACATTCACGTGAAGACGCGCAAGGGCGTGGTGTGGCTCACGGGTACGGTGCCTTCGGCTGACGACAAGTCGGCGGCTGAAGAAGTCGTGCAAGCCGTGAAGGGCGTATCGAGCGTGAAGAACCATCTGAAGGTCAGCGCCCAATAAGCGTGTGATCCGACCGGGAAGCGCTGGCTGCGGCTAGTGCTTTCCGGCGCTGATGCTCCGGGAAATGTGAAAGCCGTTCGCGAATGCGACGGCTTTTTTGTACGCGAGCTTGCCGACCTGAATCTGGCTTGCGCAAGCACGCCAGCGGGCCGTCAACACGCAAAAAAACCGGCCCCCTCCAACGGAGAGCGCCGGTCACTCACCCGAATTTAATGCCGCGCAGCCGCGTATTGGTCGCGCAGATCACGCACGCGGTCATGGTTCTGCAGCACGCCTTGATACTGCCGCTCGACGATCACTCGCACGTCCGCCGGCAACTCCTTTTCCAACGCGTCGTGGTAGCGCTTCTTCGCGACGTCCTCGCCCTTTTCACACTCGGCCAGAATCTCGTGATCGCTGCGATCGGTCACCGCCGACTTCACGTCGACCCAGCCGCGATGCAACGCACCGCTCATGCTGCCGCCCGTTTCGGGTTTGCCGCCGAGGGCCGCAACCGCATCCTGCAACTCGCGTGCGCCACGCGCGCAGTCTTCGGCTCGCGATAGAAACAGCGTCTTCAGTTGTGCGTCGTGGGCATCTTCAGCCGCTTTGCGAAAGCCCTTCTCGCCGTCCTTCGACGTCTCGACCAGATCGTTCAACACGGAAACAACGTTCGTAGCCATTCAATACCTCCAGGGGTTTCGTCAATCATGGAGTCCGCAGCCGGATGCGTCGCGGCTTTGCCGGCGCTCCAACCCACTGCGGGCCTCCCCATCGATCCGCATGATGCGTGCCCGGCGTACATCGCCACGGACGTATCACGGGCTGCCTGCCGCCGGACTTTCGATCTTGCCAACGCGCGTAGATTTTTCCCGTCGCGATCTCACGCGACATGCGCTGAAGGCCGCCCCGCGCGGCTGCGCTGAATGGCACGGCGGTTGCTTAATATGCTCGCCCCACAGCACGCCGTGCAACAACGACACGCTGCAAGACGTGCCGATGAATTGAAAACAATGGGCAGGCGACAACGACAGGGAGCATTCACCATGAAAATCAGGAGCACAGAATTTCTGGCCGCCGTCGCGATCCTCACCTCGGCAACAGTGATGCAGATTCGCGAGCATAGGCCGGCGCGCGAAGCGCCATCCGCGAGCGCGCAAGCCGCGTCGCCGTCGTGCGGCATGACACGCGGCGGACTGGTGCCGGCCGCGTGCGAGCCGACTCGCGACGAACGTCAGGACCCCGCGATGCTGCGGCAACGTAGCACGCCACAGATCTGGGTTTGAGCATCCCGCTCCTGTGGGGATTGGCCGCCTGCGCGGTCACGATAGACTGAGCGCCGGGTGTCAATAAAAACGGCCCGACGGTACGTCGGGCCGCTGCCTGCTCGCCACCGCCTCGAACTTCGACTCGAGTGGTTATGCGCAAAAGCCCGTGCCGTCACGCGCGATTCTCGCTGAACTCGTTGAGCGGCACCGGTTCTTTCAAAGGGTCGAAGTCAGCCCAGCGTCCCTGCTGCCAGCGGCCGCTCGCCCGCTCGATCGCCACGCCGCCTGCTTCGCGCAAAACGCGCGCGGCGTCGAACTGATTGTCCGGGGAGACGTGCACGGCGACCAGCACGCCGGAATCACGCGTTTCCTCGTGAAACGGTGTTCGGTGCCCCGCCTTGCCGCCCTCGCGCGTGTGCGACATTGCGCCGACCAGCGAGCCGACATAAGCGCCGACGCCCGCTGCGATCAATGACACGATAACCGGCGCCGAGAACGCGGCGAAAATCGCGACGCCCACCACGGCACCGGCAACCGCGCCGATTGTGACGCCCATGCCGGCACCTTTGGGCGCATCCTTTGCGCCAGCGTCCGTACTGGTATCGCCGCCAATCGGAAAACGCGCGTGCTGCCCGCGCGGATTGACGAAAAACAGCGTCACGTCTTCTTCGACGAACCCTGCATTGAAGAGCTTTTGCGCCGCATCTTCAGCGGCGGGAAAAGTCGTAAAACGTGCTGCGACGATGAGTGACATGAGACCTCCTTGCATCGTTGAACGGCGATTGCGAACCGTGCCACCGCATGTCGCCGTGCCATTCGGCGCGTTCGGGCGGCGGCGCGCTGCGGCATTACGCTGCCGTGCCGCGATCCGGTTCCATGCCTTCCACTCGGAACAGTCCGCTATGCAACACTACGCCTTCTCCGTTGTTCTGGTCGAGCGCTTCCGCGCAGACGGATCGGATGCGATGACGGCCTTTCTCGAAGGCCGACATGAGCGTTGCTTCGAGTGCGGAATCGGCGCCGAAATGGTCTTCGAGCGCTTCGGCGGTAATCGAGCACACCACCGCTTCGCCGTCCACCCGCGCCATGAAGCACACGGTCAGATTCGCTCCGTCGAAGGCCGGCTTGTCGTCGGAAAAAGTGATCTGCATAAGGGAATCCTCATAGGCCGGGCGCGGCAGGATCGCGTTCATGACGAACCCTTCATGGCGCCGGCCAGTTGCTGCGCCATCGCCAGATGATGTTTGATGATCGGCAACGCGTGCGTTGCCGCGGCCTTGAGTTGCGCGTCGGTGCCGCTCGTGCTCTCCTGCTGGAACAGGTCCACCGCGCGCTGATGCGCTTCCACGCCGACCTGCTCCACGTAGGCCTGATCGAATTCCTTGCCCTTGAGCGTTTGCAGCTTGCCGACCAGCGCGGAATCCGCCGACGGCGTCGCGGTAAAGCCCTTCTTCGACACAAGTGCGGCCATGCCGCGAGAGAGTCTGGTGTGATCGGTAATCATCTGCTGCGCGAATTTCTTCACGTGCGGATCGCTTGAATTCTTCAGCGCAACCTTGCTGGCCGCGATCTCGGTCGCGTCGGATTTCGAGGCGTCCTGCACGAATTGCTGGTCCGCGGGCGAGAGCTTCGTGCCGTTGACAGGCGCCTCGCTGGCGGGCGCGTCGCTGGCTTGCGCAAACACCGGGCCGAGGGACGCCGCGCTCAAACTCAGCGCGACCGCCATCGCTTGTAGGGGATACCGGAATTTCATGCATTTTCTCCCTGTTCGACGGATACAGCGAAACTGAACCGACGGGACGAGGCGCGGCATTCATTCAATCTTCGCCCCTCGTTCGCCATGCCGGTTTATGCCGCGTTGCGTGTGGACAATTGCGCAATCAGCGCCTTGTTAAAGGCAGGCAGATCGTCGGGCTTGCGGCTGCTGATCAGATTGCCGTCTTCGACTACTTCCTTGTCCACCCACGTGCCGCCCGCGTTGCGAATATCGTCCTGCAGGCTCGGCCAGCTCGTGACCGTGCGGCCCTTGACGATTCCCGCGGACACCAGCAGCCACGTGCCATGACAGATCACCGCGATCGGCTTCTTTGCGCTGTCGGCGGCCTTGACGAAGGCTTGTGCCTGCGGCAGCAAACGGATGGCGTCGCCGTTCACCACGCCACCCGGCAGCACCACGGCGTCGTAATCGTTTGCGCTTGCCTTGTCGAAAGTCAGATCGACTTCGACGGCGTCACCTTTGTCCACGTGCTTGAAACCCTGGATCGTGCCGGGCCTGGCTGAAATGATCTGTACCGTCGCGCCTGCTTCAGTGAGCGCGCGTTTCGGCTCGACCAGTTCGGCCTGCTCGAAACCGTCCAGCGCGAGTATTGCCACCTTGTGACCATTCAATGTGCTTGCCATGCGTACTCTCCTTCATGTAAGTGCTGGGGGCCCCGCATATTGCGCGGATTGATCCCGCCGTTAATCGTCGTTAACGCTCAGTCAGCAAAAGATGTGCCCATGTGGCACGCTCGCCGCAACGTCCGGTCTGCGACGTTTCGTCAGTCCGGTTCGGTCCGTCACCGCGTACCGGCCGCCACCCGTTAAAGCCCTTGCGGATCGTCATCAAGGCCGTCGTCGTCGTTGACCAGCGGGTCCATAACGTGGTCAGGCTCGATATCGCTGTCCGGTACGAGCGTCGAATCGCCGTCCGCGGCCGCACGCTCGCCCGTGCCGGCGCGATCCGTGTCGCTGCCGAGTTCGGAGTCGCCGGTTTCGAGCGCGTGGTTGTCCAGTTCCGAATCCACGTCGAATTCGTGGCGCTTCGCACCGGCCACATCGCTGCCGCTGTCGGACGAATCGCTTGGCCCGAGTGCACCCGTCGTGCCGGAGGTTTGCTTGACGACCTGTTGCGGCTCGTCGTCGGGATTAAGAGTGCTGCTCATGACGCTCTCCTTGGTTCGTTCGTTTCATCGATTACCCGTAACGAGTGTTCGCAAGGACTGTTCCGCTGGTCCGCAAGACAGCGCACCAAGCAGTCCGCAACGCAGCGGCGGCGCAGCACGCGAGAGTCCGCGCCCGGTGCCAGGCACTGCCTTTGCTTGACGCCAGCCATCGGCGCAAAGCGCGCCTCATGCTTGAAACTTCTACCTGCGACGATGGCTGCCACAACGACTCCGACTCAACGCCGCCCCGAACGTACGGACGACGACCGCGCGAAACCCGCCGCCCCTGCCGTCATGCCGCCGGGCTTGCGCCACGCCGACGACACGAAGCCCGGCTTCACGCGCAAGCGTGAAAACGGCGAATTCGTCTATTTCGACGTCGAGGGCAAACGCATCGACGACGAAGACGAAATCAAACGCATCAACGCGCTCGCCATCCCGCCCGCCTATGAAAACGTGTGGATCTGCCCGGACGCGCGGGGCCACATCCAGGCAACAGGCCGCGACGCGCGCGGCCGCAAGCAATACCGCTATCACCCGCGCTGGCGCGAGACACGCGACGCCGACAAATACGAGCGCATGGCCGAATTCGGCCGCGCATTGCCGAAGATCCGCGCGCGTGTCGCGCGCGATCTGAATCTGCCGGGCATGCAACGCGACAAGGTCATCGCCGCGATCGTGCAGTTGCTCGACACGACGTTGATCCGGATCGGCAGCGTCGAATACGCGCGCGATAATCAGTCGTACGGATTGACTACGCTGCGCAAGAAGCACGTGAAGATCGAAGCGGGCCAGTTGCGTTTCAGGTTTCGCGGCAAAAGCGGCATCGAACACGACGTGACGGTGAACAATCCGCGCATCAGGCGCATTGTGCGGCGTTGCGCCGAACTGCCGGGCCACGACCTGTTCCAGTATCTCGACGAAGACGGCACGCGCCGCACCGTCGGTTCCGCCGATATCAACGACTATCTGCGCCGTGCGAGCGGCGCGGATTTCACCGCCAAGGATTATCGAACGTGGGCCGGCAGCGTCTATGCATTGGCCGCACTGCGACGGCTGATTTGCAGCAGCGCGGCGGAAGCGCGCCGGCACATCGTCGCGACGGTCAAGGACGTGGCCGTGCTATTGCGCAATACACCGGCGGTGTGCAAGCGCTGCTACATTCACCCGGCGGTGATCAGCGCGTTCGAAGCGGACGAATTGCAGCGTCTGGCGCCGGGCCAGTCGCGTCGTGGACTGCGAGTGGACGAGATGGCGTTTGCCGCGTTGCTTGCGCACGCCGGGAAACGCGCGGGAAGGCTCGCGCGACAGGCAGGCGCGAAAGGCCGCAAGGCGCGTGAGTCGGCGGTGACGGAAAGCATCGATACGTCGGTCACGAGTTTGCTGAAAAAATCGCGGAGGGTGCGCAAAGCAGCGGCTGCGAAGACCGGTTCGAAGGCCGGCGCGCAAACCGCCCGCGCTGCAGCGCATGCCTAGCTTTGCTGTGGCTTAAGTCGCTTCAATCGCAGTTCAGGAATCCTGACTCGCCACACTCATATCTCCCGAGACGGACCGTGAAGTGAATCGGCTCCCGCAGATTCCGCTTAGCAGGGCAGTTGGCTGGAAGAAAGCAGACCGTCCTTCAATCTAAAGACGGCCCGCCCCTGGATAATTCGCTCTCACTGCCCTTTCGTGTCACTGCTCGCATCAGCGCCGGGCATATTGGTCGAATCAGTCTTCGGCTTCTTCGCCTTCGACATGTGATGCGACTTCGAGCCGCTCGAACTCATCGCGCCCGACGTGGGTTGTCCGTTCGTGGTCGGTGCCGCCGTCGCGGCGCCGTGCGCGTTGCCCGAGCCGCCGGAGCCACCGTTGCCGCCATTGCCGTTGCCACCGCCCGCCTGCGCGAACGCCGCGCCCGACACGACGACGAGTGCCGATACCAGCCATGCTTGTGAAGATTTCATCGAGTTCTCTCCCTGAGTAGATAGCAGCGTGGGTTGCATGCGCTGTTGCAGAAGCAACGAGCAAGGGCTATGCCTTAGGACGGAGGTCGCGCCAGCCGTCTTCATCCATCCGATCTGCGAGCGAAATAATTTCAAACACGCCAGCACGCTTTACGCGTGCAGTGCGGCCCACCGCAAGCATTCAGCGCGAACGCACACACGTGAACACACACACGTGAACACCCCTTGTCGCCGCTCCACCTCGTGCATGCCTCCCGGAACATGAAGGAACGCCGGTTGCTCAAGCTTCCACATACCCACCTGTAGAGGAGTCACATCATGCTCAACCAGACACAGACGCAAGCCGGCATGCGCCAGGGCGAAGGCGCCCGTATCGTCGGCAAAGGCAGCGCCACCGCCGATGGCCCCGGTCCCAACGTGATGGCCGCCGCCACGCTGGATGGCAACAAGGTGCTCAGCAGCGACGGCGAGGACATCGGCAAGATCAAGGACATCATGCTCGACGTCAGTTCGGGACGCGTCGCGTACGCCGTGCTCTCGAGCGGCGGCTTTCTCGGCATTGGCGACAAGCTGCTTGCCATTCCCTGGCACGCGTTGACGCTGGATACGGAGCAGAAGTGCTTCGTGCTGAACATGACCGCCGAACGCGTGAAGAACGCACCCGGCTTCGACAAGGATCATTGGCCGGCGATGGCGGATCAGACGTGGGCGACCTCCGTGCATCAGTACTACGGCAGCGAACCTTACTGGGGCCGCGACCCGTACGATCGACGCGACGACTACGGTGTCGGCGACATTCCGCCGGGATCGTCGGATGCACCCGAGGCTGGCGGATTGAAGTTGTAAAGGGCGCTCATGGCGAGCGCGTGCGGCAATGCGGTTGCCGCACCCGAGCCGATGCGCCGGCATGCCGCCATCGCGGCAGCCGGCGCATTTCTCTTTGAGCGGGAGTTGCAAGACGTTCCAAGACATCACAGCCGCGCAAGCGCGCGCGGCACATTCCGATAAGGAGCCGGCACCATGCCCACCCGAAAAAAGTCCACCACCCGATCGAAACGCCCTGTCGCGCGCGGCAAGTCCGGACGGCCGCCGCGCCAGCGGCACGCGCAGGCACAGGCCGCCCATCGCGCGAAGAGTCCGAAAAAGTGGTCGCATCACGTGATGGAAACCAGTGACGCGATGGATATCCAGCACGACATTTTCAAAACCGGCAGCGCCGAGTCGATCGCGCACTCACTCAAGCAGTCGTCCACCAAAAGCCGCCGCCGCAAGGGCACACCGTTCCAGTCGGCCATGTCGATGCTGAACTTCTATATCAATCGCGCGGGAAGGAACCTGCCGAAAGCGCGCCGTGATACCTTGCAAGAGGCCAAGCGCAAGCTGCGGGAAGCATTCGGACGCACGCCTTGAAAAGGGCGCGTCAGTGACCGACGCGTCCGCGCATTCTTCAACCGGCCACGCATGCGGCGCGCGCCCGCGAGCCCTTACCGGATGCTCATGCACGAAACTTTGTGGTTTCTCATCGTTGGCGGCGTGCTCGTTTTCATGGGCCTCGCGGCAACGACACTCCGGCGGCTGCCAGTCAGCGCCGCCATGTTCTACCTCGCGATCGGCTATGCCCTCGGGCCGCCCTGTATCGGCCTGTTGCGTCTCGACATGATCGCCGACGCGCACCTGCTGCGCATCATCACCGAAGTCGCGCTGCTCGTCTCGCTGTTTGCCATCGGCCTGCGCCTGCGGCTAGGCATGCTGGAGAAACTCTGGACCGTGCCGCTGCGGCTCGGCTTTCTTGCCATGCTGGCGACTATTCCACTGCTGACGCTCTTTGGCGTATATGTCCTGCATCTCGGCTGGGGGCCGGCATTGCTGCTGGCGGCGATTCTCGCGCCCACGGACCCGGTGCTCGCCCACGATGTGCAAGTGCACAACCCGGGCGATCACGATCTGCTGCGCTTCGCGCTCTCCGGCGAAGGCGGCCTGAACGACGGCATCGCACTGCCCTTCGCCATGCTGGGCCTGGCGTTGTGCGCCGCGCCCGCCGCCGAAGCCGGCGATCTGCTGAACCTGAAGCTCGCGGGCAGCATCGTATGGGGCGTGGCGGGCGCGCTCGCTATCGGCGGCGGGCTCGGCTGGGCCACGACGCACGCAGTGGCATGGCTGCGCACGCGCCATGCGCAGGCGCTCGGGCTCGAGGGTTTCTTCGCGCTCGGCCTGATCGAACTCTGTTTCGGCGCCGCACAACTCGCTCAGACCTACGGTTTTCTGGCCGTGTTCGCGGCCGGTGTCGCGATGCGCCGCGTCGAACACCGTGCGAGCGGCGGCATGTCGGCTCGCAAGGCAATCGGCACCGTCGACTCCGAAGACGTGGAAGCGACCGCGGCAAATCCGAGCAAGGCGCATGCGTTCATGACCGAGTCGGTCCTCGGCTTCACGATCGAGCTCGAACGCATCGCCGAGGTCGCCGTCATGGCGATGGTCGGCAACGTGCTCGCCACGATGCAGGCGCCGCTCTTCACCTGGCAGACCGTTGCGCTCACCGCCGCGCTGTTCGTCCTGGTGCGCCCCGTATCGGTGGAATTATCGCTGCTGGGCTCGAGCGCGACACCGACGCAACGGCGCCTCATGAGCTGGTTCGGAATACGTGGCATCGGTTCGTTTTATTACCTCGCATTCGCACTCGAAAACGGCAGCGAGGCCAACGTCGTCCCGCTCGTGCCGCTCGCGCTGGCGGTGATCGCGGCGTCAGTCGTCGTCCACGGTGTTTCGGCGACGCCGTTGATGAACTGGTATCACCGGCTACGCAGTCGTGAGGGTTAGTCATGAGCGTCAAACGCATGGATATGCAACGCTTTTTGATTCGCGCGGGCCGGCGAGCCTGCCTCTGCCCGGCGCAAATTGAAGTCGCTAGAATACGGAACCCTCTTGCAGCAACAAGGCTTCTCACATTCAATGACCTTACGCGACGATCCACAACGTACGGCGCGGGCAAGCGCCGCCAACACGCTGTTTGCCTTTCTCAAGTCGTTGCCGCCCGGCGAGCGGCTGATCGAAGGCGGCTTCATGGCCGTGCAAGCGGTGGCGGGCGCGAGCCTCGCCTTCGCCATCGGCCGCGCGCTGCATACCGAGCAGGCGTTCTGGGCCTGCATCACGGCGATCGCGGTCAGCCAGCATAGCTACATCGACACTCGCAACCTGTCGCGCGATCAATTCATCGGCGCGATGGTCGGCGGCTTGTGCGGGCTCGTCGGCACGACGCTCGGCGCCGGCTATTTCGCGGCCTATGCGGCCACAGTAGGGGTGGCGATCATCATGTGCTGGATCCTGAACGTCGGCAGTGCGGCGCGTCTGGGCGGCATTACCGCGACGATCATGCTGCTGGTGCCCGGCATGGGGCCGGCGTGGGACAAAGCCCTGATGCGCCTCGGCGAAGTGACGCTCGGCACGGTCTGCGCGTTGCTCGTTGCCTTTCTCATGTCGTGGATCGAGGAACGCTGGTTCGGCAAACCGCACAAAACCTAGCTAGCTTTGCGCCGCACCGTTCTCCTGCGGAAGACGCCGGTAACGTCCCGGTGTCACGCCCACGCTTTGCTGAAACGCCTTGCCGAAGGCCGCCTCCGATTGATAGCCCACCGCTTCGCCGATCTCGGCCGCGCTGCGCTGCGTGCGTCGCAGCAGATCGCACGCTATGGTCATACGGATCTGCGTGAGAAAGTCCATCACCGTCATGCCCGCGCGCTCGTTGAAATGGCGCGCGTAAGTCGCGCGCGACATGGCGGCGAGCTCGCCGAGTTCCGCAATGGACCACGCCCGCTCGGGAGCGCCCAGCATGCCTTGCACGGAAGCACCGAGGCGCGCGTCGGCAAGTAGCGCGAGCACGCCCGACGTCGACGCGTTCTGCTCGCCGTGCGCGCGCAATGCCATCGCAAAGAGCGCCTGACTCAATGCGGTGACGATCGCAAGAGCGCCCGCCTGGCGTCGTTCGGCCTCGGTCCGCATCAGCGCGATTACCGTTTGCAGCGAGCCCAGCGTTTGCATACCGCTCAGCGAAACATGAAACGGATCGGGCAACGCATTCAGCAGCAAGGCGGATGATCCCGGTGCATAGAGGAAACGGCCGCACAGAAGATCGACGTCGGCGGAGACGCGTGCGTCATCGTGACCGTCATTGCGCCGCAACGGCAGCATGCCGTCGTGGCCGAGCGTCAACGGCGCGGCGGCCGCCAACCGCTTCACGTCGCGCACGCGATGCGCCGCGCCGCGGGGAAACAGCATGAAATCGCCCGCGCTCAGGGCGTGCTGCGCGCCGTCGGCGGTTTCGACGATGCACGCGCCGTCCAGCACCAGGTGGAACGGCGCAATGCCGGCTTCCATCGGGTCATGATCGAGGTCGAAGGCGCCCGAAAGCAGGCAACGCAGGTCGAGACTGGCTTGAGGCCGGGCGAGGTCGATCAGTCGGCTGAGCGTATCCATGAGACGCACGCGCTAAAAGTTGAGCGAATCGAGTATTCAGGATATCGCGGCGCAGCGCAATACTTGTCTCACGACGCCGGCACCTGCCGGCGCGCAACAGACCAAGGAGCACTGCCATGTTGAACTGGATCGATTACCGCAAAGAACTGTTGGGCCGTATCGGCGAGATCGCCAAACTGTCGCCGGATACCGTCAGGGGCTATCAGGCGATATCGGGCGCCGGTCAAAAGAAGGATCTGCTCGGCGCCAAAACACGCGAACTGATTTCGCTCGCCGTGGCGGTCAGCCTGCGCTGTGACGGCTGTATCACCGTGCACACGGCCGAAGCGCTCAAGCATGGCGCAACGCGCGACGAAATCGCCGAAGCGCTGGGCGTAGCGGTCGCCATCAATGCAGGCGCCGCGATGGTGTATTCGGCTCGCACGATGGATGCCGCCGCCGCTTATGCGGCTGAAGCTGCGGACGCAGCCCAGGCCGCTGGCTGAGCACATTAACCAGGCGCGCTGACGGAGTACGCCGGCTGAGCAGACTGAATGAGCACAGCATTCACACGCTGTGCTCACTTCACGCTACACGCTGCGTCCACCCCACGCTCGGCTGCCTTCGCTTACGCCCGGCACTATGCCGGATGCCGCGTCTCCTCCAGCTGCTTGCGGCGCGGCTCGCCCTGACGATCCAGCATCCAGCCCGGGTATTCCGCCGGCAGCGTGCTGACCTGATCGAGCTTCGCGAGTTCGTCCGCAGTCAGCGAGACGCCGGTGGCCGCGATGTTGTCGTCGAGTTGCTCGACCTTCTTTGCGCCGACGATCACCGAGGTCACCACCCGCTGATGCAGCAGCCAGGCCAGCGCAATCTGCGCCACCGATACCTTCTTCGTCTCGGCAATATCGCGCATCACGTCGATGCAGTCGTAGGCGCGTTCACGGTTGACCGGCGGAAAATCGAAGGTCGTGCGGCGGCTGCCCGCTTCGCCCTGCTGCTCGCGTCCATATTTGCCGCTCAGCAGGCCGCCCGCGAGCGGACTCCATACCATCAGCCCGAGGCCCTCGCTGCGCAGCATCGGCGCAAGTTCACGTTCGAGGTCGCGGCCTGCCAGCGTGTAATACGCCTGCAGCGTTTCGAAGCGCGCGAGCCCCAGGCGCTCCGAGATGCCGAGCGCTTTCGCGATCTGCCACGCGGCCCAGTTCGACACGCCGACATAGCGCACATGGCCGTGCTGCACGAGCGTATCGAGCGCGCGCAGGGTTTCTTCGATCGGCGTGGCCGGATCGAAGCCGTGAATCTGATACAGGTCCACGTGATCGAGCTGCAGGCGCTTCAGACTCGCCTTCACGCCGTCGACGATGTGGTAGCGCGAGGCGCCGCGCGCGTTGGGAAACTCGCCCGTCTGGCCGAAGACTTTGGTGGCCACCACCACTTTGTCGCGCGGCACCTTGAGGTTTTTCAGCGCCTGGCCCGTGATCTGCTCTGACAGACCTTCCGCGTAAACATCGGCCGTGTCGATGAAATTAATGCCCGCGTCGAGCGCCCGGCCAACCAGCCGCTCCGCGTCGCCCTGCTGCAGATCGCCGATCTGCTTCCACATGCCCTCGCCACCGCCGAAGGTCATCGTGCCCAGACATAGTTCTGAAACAAACACACCGGTACGGCCCAACTGGTTGTATCGCATTGTCGAGACTCCATCATGGATTCGTGGATGGGTGAGGCGTAGAGAGTACTGCAATTAGAAAAATCCGGCAGAGCGCGAAATGCGCGTGCGCCTGCCGGCCAGCGGGCCGATGTATATTCCAAACTCCTTACGATCCATTCGGCCGCGCGCCTGGCCGTAGCGCATCGCCGGGACGGCAAAAATTGCCGTGACACAGGCGCTTCGATTGCAACGTTACCGGCGGCAAGTTAGGTTCGGCAAAGCCCGCGCAAACCTGCCAGACTGACTCCTGATCCCTGCAGCTGGCAAGATTTCTTCGCCCTCTGGATATGGCACGTCACGTCCCCATCTATGCAAGCATGACTTCGGCCACCACCGTCCCCGCCGCTGCCCTGGGCGCGGCTTCCGGCAACGCATCCGGCCCTGTCGCGACGCCCGCGACGGGGCGATCCACCGCACACGCGCTGGATGATTTCCATCCCGCGGTCGCAAGCTGGTTCCTGAAGATGTTCGCCGCGCCGACCGACGCTCAGGCCGCCGCGTGGCCGCAGATTCGCCGTGGCCGCTCCACGCTGGTGGCCGCGCCGACGGGGTCGGGCAAAACGCTCACCGCCTTCCTGTCCGCGCTCGACGATCTGGTTCAGCAAGGACTCGCTGCCGGCGGCGCACTGCCCGACGAAACGCTGGTCGTCTACGTCTCGCCGTTGAAAGCGCTGTCCAACGACATTCGCCTCAATCTGCAACTGCCGTTGCAAGGCATCGCCGCGGAACTCGCGTTGCGCGGCTTGCCGGCGCCGGACATCCGTACCGCCGTGCGCACCGGCGACACCACGCAGCAGGAACGCAACGCGTTGAAAAAGCGCGCGCCGCATATTCTCGTGACCACGCCGGAATCGCTTTACGTGCTGCTCGGTTCGGACTCCGGCCGACGCATGCTCTCGACCGTACGCACGGTGATCGTCGACGAAATTCACGCGCTCGCCGGCAGCAAGCGCGGCAGTCATCTCGCGCTCAGCCTGGAGCGGCTGGACGCGCTGTGTCAGCGGCGCCTGCCGCGAATCGGCCTGTCCGCGACGCAAAAGCCGGTGAGCGCGGTCGCGCGCTTTCTGGTTGGCGGCGCGAGCATCGACAGCGGCATTCCCGCCGATTGCGCGATCGTCGACGTCGGTCATGTGCGCGAACGCGATCTCGCGCTGGAAATTCCTCCCGTGCCGCTCGAAGCCGTGATGCCCAACGAGGTGTGGGAGCGCGTCTACGACCGCCTCGCCGAACTCGTGGCCATGCACCGCACCACCCTGATCTTCGTCAACACGCGCCGCATGGCCGAGCGCGCCGCGCGTCATCTGACCGAGCGGCTGGGCACGGAGGCGGTCGCCGCGCACCACGGCAGCCTCGCCAAGGAATACCGGTTCGACGCCGAACAGCGCCTGAAACGCGGGGAACTGCGCGTGCTGATCGCCACCGCTTCGCTGGAACTCGGCATCGATATCGGCGACGTCGATCTGGTCTGCCAGATGGGTTCGCCACGCGCGATCGCGCCGTTCCTGCAACGCGTCGGACGCTCGGGCCATCATGTCGGCGGCATGCCCAAGGGCAGACTTTTTCCGGCTTCGCGCGACGATCTGATCGAATGCGCGGCGCTGCTCGACTGCGTGCGGCGCGGCGAACTCGACGCGCTGCGCATTCCGCGCGCGCCGCTCGATGTGCTCGCGCAGCAGATCGTTGCGGAAGTGTCGAGCGCCGAGTGGAGCGAAGACGCGCTGTTCGACATGATGCGGCGTGCCGCGCCGTACGCGGACCTGACGCGTGAACAGTACGACGCCGTCCTGCGCATGCTCGTTGAAGGCTATACGAGCCGCAATGGTCCGCGCGGCGCCTATATTCACCGCGACGTGGTGAGCGGCACGCTGCGCGGCCGGCGCGGCGGCAAGCTGGTGGCCGTCACTTCGGGCGGTACCATTCCCGAGAACGCCGACTATGCCGTGGTGCTCGAACCGCAGGCGATCAATATCGGCACCGTGAACGAGGATTTCGCCGTCGAAAGTCTGGCCGGCGACGTGTTTCAGCTTGGCAATGCTTCATATCGGATTCTGCGGATCGAAAGCGGGCGCGTGCGGGTCGAGGACGCACAGGGCCAGCCGCCGAATATTCCTTTCTGGCTAGGAGAAGCGCCGGGGCGCAGCGACGAACTGTCGTTCGGCGTTGCGCGTTTGCGTGAGCAGATCGGGCGCCTTCTCGATGGGAAGGATTCGGTAGTGTCGGCTATCGTTGCGAACGGAACCGGCACCGGAACCGAGGTTGAAGCCGAGATTGCAACCGAAGTGACAACGCTCCCTGCCCGCTTGGACCACGCGACCCACTGGCTCACCGACAACCTCGGTCTCGACGAAGCCGCCGCGCGCCAGATCGTCGACTATCTCGCCCGCGCGCGCGCCGCGCTCAGTGTGCTGCCCACGCAGAACACGCTGGTCATGGAGCGTTTCTTCGACGAATCCGGCGGCACGCAACTCGTGATCCACGCGCCGTTCGGCAGCCGCGTGAATCGCGCCTGGGGCCTCGCGCTGCGCAAGCGGTTTTGCCGCACCTTCAACTTCGAACTGCAGGCTGCCGCCACCGAGGACGCGATCGTGCTGTCGCTGACCGGCAGCCACTCCTTCGTGCTCGACGACGTGTGGCGCTATCTGCATTCGAACAGCGCGGAGCATCTCCTGATTCAGGCGTTGCTCGACGCGCCGCTGTTCGGCGTGCGCTGGCGCTGGAACGCGACCACCGCGCTCGGCTTGCCGCGTTATACCGGCGGGCGCAAGACCGCGCCGCAATTACAGCGTATGCGCAGCGAGGATCTGCTGGCGAGCGTGTTTCCCGAACAGGCCGCGTGCCTGGAGAACGTAGTCGGCGAACGCGAGCTGCCGCGTCATCCGTTAGTGGACCAAACCGTCGACGACTGTCTGCACGAGGCAATGGACAGCGAACGCTGGCTCGCGCTGCTGCGTCGTATCGAACAGGGCGACGTGCAACTGGTCGCGCGCGATTTGCCGGCACCCTCGCCGCTCGCCGCCGAAATCCTCAATGCAAAGCCGTACGCGTATCTCGACGACGCCCCCATCGAGGAACGCCGCACGCAAGCCGTGCTGAATCGCCGCTGGACGGATCCGTCGAGTGCCGACGATCTCGGCGCGCTGGATGCCGGCGCCATTGAAAGCGTGCGCGACGAAGCATGGCCGCAGGCGTGCAACGCCGACGAAATGCACGAAGCGCTGACGGGCCTCGCCTGCATCACCGATACCGAAGCGCGCCACCACGAAGGCTGGCCGGCATGGCTCGCGTCGCTGGCCGAAGCCGGCCGCGCCACCCGCTTGCAGATCGCCGGCGACGCCGGAATGTGGCTGCCCATCGAGCGCCTCACCTGCTTCGAGTCGCTTTATCCCGACGCCCAATTCTCACCCCCGCTCGCCGCGCCGAAGGGCTACACGGGCAACTGGAATGCCGACGACGCCCTGCTCGACGTGCTCCGTGCGCGTCTGACGGGCTTCGGCCCGCTGCCGGTCAGCGCGATCGCGGCGGCGCTGAAATTGCCGGCAACATCGGTCGAACAGACCCTCACGCGCCTGGAAGCCGAAGGCTATGTGATGCGTGGGCGCTTTACGCCGCAAGCCGCGGAAGAAGAGTGGTGCGAACGCCACCTTCTCGCCCGCATACACCGTTACACCGTGAAACGCTTGCGACGCGAAATCGAGCCGGTGGAACGGCACGACTTCATGCGTTTTCTGTTCGAGTGGCAGCACTTGACGCCGGACACCCGCAGCGAGGGGCGCGACGCGCTGGCCGCGGTGCTCGAACAACTCGAAGGCTTCCAGGCCGCGGCGGGCGCGTGGGAGGAAGACATCCTGCCCGCACGCGTGAAAGCGTATGCGAATACTTCGCTCGACGAACTATGCCGGGCCGGCAAGATAGTCTGGACTCGTCTGACCGAGCGCCCGCGTGGCACCGCGGGACCGGTCCGCAGTACGCCGATCGTGCTGCTGCCGCGCGCCCAGGTACGCGTGTGGAGCGCATTGCTCGATCCGTCGAAGCAACCGGAGTTGTCGGCGCGCGCGCAAAGCGTGTATGACGCGCTGGTGCAACACGGCGCGATGTTCTTCGACGAATTGCTGACGGAGGTTCGCGTATTGCGTATGGAACTGGAGAACGCATTAGGCGAACTGGTGGCCGCGGGTCTCGTGAATTCCGACAGTTTCGCGGGCTTGCGTGCGTTGCTGAAACCGGTTGCAAAGCGCAATGCGTTTTCGGGCAGCCGGCGCGCGCGCTCGAGTGCGTTGATCGGCGGCATGGACGACGCGGGACGCTGGGCACTCGTCAGCCGGCCCGCTACTGCGGCAGCCGAAGTTGTGCCGGAGCGCCGCCGGCAAGTGCCGCCCGAAGTGCTGGAACATGTCGCGATGACACTCTTGCGCCGTTATGGCGTGGTGTTCTGGCGTCTGCTCGAACGCGAGGCGGATTGGCTGCCGCCCTGGCGAGATCTTCTGCGCGTGTTCCAAAGACTCGAAGCGCGCGGAGTGATTCGAGGCGGTCGTTTTGTGAACGGACTCGCCGGTGAACAGTTCGCACTGCCCGAAGCGATTCCGGTCCTGCGAGAAGTGCGGCGACATGCGAACGATGGTGCTTTTGTTTGTGTCGCCGGCACCGATCCGTTAAATCTCGCGGGCACTTTGCTCGTCGGCGAACGCGTGCCCGCTGTGGCGGGCAACCGGATCCTCTATCGCGACGGCATCGTAGTGGCCACGCTCGTGGCGGGGACTTTCTGGTTTGATCCTGCTCTGGAAGCGGTTCCTTCCGCGAGGGAACAGGCTCGTGCATGGCTCGCGCGGCGGTTTTGAGGCTTGAAGTGCGTGCCGACTATTGGAAAATCGCTGCTACTTCAATGCAAAAAAGCGCTAAAGGCGACAGTCGCGATTACCGTTAATCTTTCTAAGCCCGAACGCCAGCCGCTTCGCTACAATGGGGACAGTCTTAAGTATGATGAAGACTGTTTGCCGACTCCGCCTTCAAGGCGGCCAACGGCACACACCGCCCGGGGATCTCATGAACGACGACCAACACGACCAGGTGCTTTATGCCCAGTTCGGCACAAGCAGCCCATGCTGGCGTCTGTCGAACGACAGCAACGCGCTCGAACTCACGCCCGTGACCGGGGACGTGCCCGCCAATGTCGCCATTCCGCTGAATCCTCAACAAGCCTCGCAAATCCGCTGCCTCACCGGCGTCACCTCGCATCTCGTGCTCGACGTGCGGCTATTCGGCGAGCCGTTGCGTCTGCATCTGGTCGGTAAAAAGCTCACCAGCAACTCGTGGGCCGGCACCGCCTCGGCCTATGACGACACCGAGTCCGTCGCGCGCGATCTGGTCCACGGTCTTTCGTTCGCCGAACAGGTTGTCTCCGAAGTGAATTCGGTCGTCGTGATCCTCGACCGGCACGGCCGGATACAGCGCTTCAACCGGCTCGCGGAAGAGCTCACCGGCGTCAAGGAAGAGAACATCATCGGCCGCAACGTGTGGGCGCTGTTCATGTCTACTGAAGACGGCGCGGCATCCAGCCAGAACATTGCGGGCTTCTTCAATCGCGGCGTGTCGTACGAAGTCGAGCGGCGCGTCAAAACGGTGCACGGCGAACGGCTCTTTCTGTTTCGCAACAAGTTCGTTCACAGCGGCAGCGGCGTCGAAGAACAATTCCTGATCTGCTCGGGCACGGACATCACCGAGGAACGGCTCGCGCAGGAACGCCTCACCGAGCTCGCGAACACCGACTCGCTCACCGGCCTTGCGAACCGCAACGCGATCCAGGACAGGATCCGCGCCGCCATTGAAGACGCCGCGCCAGGCGAAGCGGTCGGCGTGCTGTTCCTCGACCTCGACAACTTCAAGAAGGTCAACGATCACTACGGCCACGTCTTCGGCGACCGCCTGATTCGCGACGTATCGGCGGCCATCAGCCTCTGTCTGAACGAAGGCGATACGCTCGCGCGACTCGGCGGCGACGAATTCATCGTGCTCGCGGCCAAGGGCACGGCGCATGAACTCGAAGTCACCGCGCAGCGCATTCTCGAACGCATGCGCACGCCGTTCAGCCTCGGGCTCGTGGAGGTCTACACGGGCTGCTCGATCGGCATCGCGCTGTATCCGGAACATGGCGATAGCCTCGAATCGCTGATCCGCTCAGCGGATACCGCCATGTACGTCGCCAAAGACGAAGGCAAGCGTACGCACCGCGTGTTCTCGCCGGAGATGAATCGCAAGGTCGCCGAGTACATGTGGCTCGACACCAACCTGCGGCGCGGCATCGATGAAGGCCAGCTGACACTGCATTACCAGCCGAAACTATCGCTCGCCACCGGAGCGGTCCAGGGCGCCGAAGCACTGGTGCGCTGGAATTCGCCGGAGCGCGGGCAGATCATGCCGGCGGAGTTCATCCGTTATGCGGAAGAGTCCGGTCTGATCGGCGTGCTGGGCCGCTGGGTCATGGAAACGGCCGCGAAACAGGCCGCCAAATGGAAAGCGGACGGCTACAACCTGCGCATCGCGATCAACGTGTCCGCTCGGCAACTGGTGGATACGGCGGTGGTCCGCCATTTCAGCGAGGCGCTCCAGCACGCGAATCTCGACCCCTGCCTGATCGATCTCGAACTGACCGAGAGCTGCCTGATCGAAGACGAAACGGCCGCGATCGATCTGATCAAGCAGTTCCGGCAGCTCGGCGCGCAGGTTCATCTGGATGACTTCGGCACGGGCTATTCGTCGCTGTCGCAACTCGGCCGTATTCCGCTCGACGTCATCAAGCTCGATCGCAGCTTCGTGCGCTCGATCAACGCCGACCCCAAAGCGCAAGCGCTGGTGCGCTCCATGGTGGTCGTCGCGCAGGAGCTGAACTTCAAGGTGGTTGCCGAAGGAATCGAAACCGAGTCGGAAGAATTGTTCATGAAGGGCCTGGGCGTCGATTACGTACAGGGTTTTCTGTACGGGCAGGCCATGCCGGCGGCTGAATTCGAGCGCTGGTTGCAGGATAGACAGAAGCTCAGACTGATTGCCTGAGCTCCCGTGCGCCCCACGTAAAGTCCCCGTGGGGGCCGCCCCCCTTGCGGCTTTTTGTGTTTGAAGCCGGGCTGGTTCAGGCGAAATTAGCCGCGCTGGCCGCCGTCTGACGCAGGTTCGCCGTGCGACGGTTCTGCAACTGCACGAGCCGCTCCATGAAAGCCAGATCCTTTTCTTCGATCGTGAAGGCGGCCTCGACCCAATCCTCGGTGATTTCCATCAGCTCGGCGCGCGAGAGTTGCAGCACGCGCTGGCGAGCCCGCAGCATCGCGCGGATGCCGTTCATTTTCGGTTTGAGCGTGTCGATGAAAGTACGGGTCGCCATATAGGCCTCGCCCGGCTCGAACAGTTGATCGACCAGACCTTTGCCGTAATGCCATTCGGCCGTATGCGATTCTCCGACGCCGATCAGTTCCTCCGCGAGCCGCATGCCGACTTTACGTGCCACCAGTGAATAACCGCCCATGCCCGGGAACAGATTGAACGCGATCTCCGGGAAGCCCATGCGCGCGTCGCTCTGCGCGAGCAGGAAATGATGTGCGAGCGCGGCCTCGAAGCCCCCACCGAGCGCCGTGCCTTCCACCATCGCAATCGAGATCGCCCCGGTGTCGAACCCCCGCGACGCCGCATGCACACAATCGACACAAGCCCGCGCGTACGCCATCAGCGCCTGACGCTTGCCGTTGCGGATCGCGTCCGCGAAGAAATCCAGATCGCCGCCCACGTTGTACATGGTCGGAATCAACGAGCCGGTGACCCAGAAATCGATCGGCAATCCCGACGCTCGCGCTGCCTGTGCGAGTTCCAGAATGTCATGCACCAGATCGAGATTGAAACAGGGCCGCGGCTGCGCCCGCAACATCATCCACATGACGTTGCGGCCTTCTTCATAGTAAGCGGAAATTTGCGAAAGATTGCCGGCTTCGAGGAACGGGCGGCAGGCGTGGTGGTTATGCAGATTCATTTTGAACGGTCCTTTTAAGGTTAAACACTGGCATTGCAATGCGAGCCTAAAGCAGACCGGAATCGGTTGGGAGCGGGGTAACCAACAGATGAATGCAAGCGGCGTTCAAAGCCACATCAGAAGGCGTTTCGGGCAAAGACGGACATGCGGTGAGGCGTGGCGCGCACGCAAACGCTTGCGCACCGAAGATGGGCGAAAATGGCCCATAAATAAGCGCGGGACGCCTGTCGATTTACTGACGGCCAGAGATTGAATTTCTTGCCGGAGTGGAAAGATAAGGAAATAGTCTTCGATTAGAAAATGCAATCGAAAATATCAGCGGCGAATTTATTTTTTCTGGTGTGCGGGATAACAGACGGAATATCCGTTTCGCATATTCAAACGCGCGGCCACCCAGTCCGCGCATTTTCATCTGGGTTCTATCGCAGATGCGCGGCATAGAGACAAGCTTGCCGCGCATTCATACAATTGATGGCCGCGTTGTTCGTACCGGGCGGCGCGCCCTGGAACGTTCAAGGCGCGGCGGCGATCACCTCCGCAACCGCTGCCGTGAGCTTCTTGCCGTACGGCACGTCCAGGAATTCGTTCGGTCCGTGCGCGTTCGATTTCGGCCCGAGCACGCCGCACACCATGAACTGCGATTTCGGGAAACCCGCCTTCAGCACGTTCATGAGCGGAATGGTGCCGCCCTGCCCCATGTAGGCGACATCGGCGCCGTAGTGTCGACGCGACGCGTCGTTGAGCGCCGTGGCAAGCCACGGGGCGAGATCCGGCGCGCTCCAGCCGCTCGCCGCGCCCGCGTCCGGCTTGAAAGTCACCTTGGCGTTGTACGGCGGATCGAGTTCGAGCAGTGCCTTCAGTTCGGCGACGGCCTTTTCCGCCTCGATCAGCGGCGGCAGACGCAGCGACAGCTTGAACGCCGTGCGCGGACGCAGTACGTTGCCGGCATCGGCAAGCGCGGGCAGCCCGGCCGCGCCGGTCACGGACAGCGACGGACGCCACGTCGAATTGAGCAAGGCCTCTTTGGGATCAGTGGTGGTGGGCAGCACCTGGCGGCCGTCCTGGCCGCACGCCCACGGCAACTTTTTCCAGACGTCGTCGCCGAGAATCCGGGCGGTGGCTTCCGCTTCACGCAAACGGTCCGCCGGAATCTCGACGTGGAAACCCTTTGGCAGCAACGTGCCGTTGGCGGAGTCTTCGAGACGGTCGAACAGTTGCCGCATGATGCGAAAGCTCGACGGCGCGATTCCGCCGTAGCCGCCCGAGTGAATGCCTTCGTCGAGCACCTGCACTTCGAGGTCGCCCGCCACCAGTCCGCGCAAGGACGTGGTGAGCCACAACTGATCGTAGTTGCCCGCGCCCGAATCCAGGCACACGACGAGACCGACCTTGCCGAGCCGCTCGCGCAGCGCGTCGACATACGGCAGCAGATCGTAGCTGCCGGACTCCTCGCAGGTTTCGATCAGACCGACGCAACGCGGACGTTCGACGCCCTGCGCGTCCAGCGCCGCGAGTGCGGTAATGCTCGCGTAGATCGCATAGCCGTCGTCGGCGCCGCCGCGGCCGTACAGCCTGTCGTTCTCGAGCTTGGGCGTCCACGGTCCGAGGTCGTTGCGCCAGCCGTCGAACTCGGGCTGCTTGTCGAGGTGGCCGTACAGCACGATGGTCTCTTCGCTGCCGGAACGGGTCGCCGGCGTTTCGAAGAAGATCACCGGCGTGCGGCCCGGCAAGCGGATCACTTCGAGTTCCAGGCCGCGCACCGCCTGCTGTTCGGCCCATTGCGCGGCGTCGGTAATCACGCGCTCCAGATAGCCGTGCTTGACCCACTCGGGATCGAACGCCGGACTCTTGGCCGGTACCGCAATGTAGTCCGTGAGCGCGGGCACGATCTCGTCGTTCCACTTGCGCTCCACGAATTCACGTAGCGTGTCGGGGTTGATGCGTTGAGCCTGCTGGGTCGTGTCGTCGGAGATCATGATGGCTGTCCGTGGCGGGTCTGTTCAGTCGAAACGACCATGATAGTCCTGATGCGGGATCGGCTGAACCCCTCGTCGCGCAGCGGGCTTGCTTAGAGGTGGCTGAGTGACGACCGCCACCGTTCGCGCCGGCGGTTTCGCTAGCAACGCGAGCAGTTTGCAGCGAGCTTACGCGGACAAAACAATCGCGCGACAATCAGACATACGTCGCGTGTGGGGAGGCGGATCATGGCGGGCAATGTCTTCGTTCAGGCCATCGCCGCGGTACTGGCGTTGGCGCTCTATTTTCTGCCGGCCGTGCTGGCGGACCGGCGCAACCGGCACGACGTGCTGACGCTGGCGCTCTTCAATGCCTGTCTCGGCTGGACCGTGTTCGGCTGGCTGCTTGCGCTATATTGGGCGCTGCAACCGAACCCGCCGAAAAACATCGCGGGCGAGGTGGTGGAGACGCGCAAACTCGTGAGCATGCGAGCGTTTTCGTCCGCGTTGCTGGTGCGCGTGCAACGTCGCACGACGCGGGATCGCTCTGAGAATTGAGTCAGGTGCGGCTTGGTAGGTTAGGAAAGCGACTCAGGAAAGCGACTCAGGAAAGCGAGTCAGGCAAATAGGTCAGGCAAGTAAGGCAGCACAGGTCGGCCCAAACACCGGCCCCCGGCCAACCCAGCCAGGTTTGCTCAGGCCGCGCGGCCCACGCGGTTCCACAGAACGGAACCGGCTGGAATAGAGCGTGGCTCCGCCCGCACGCTTGCGGGTGCAAACATCTCGCGGCGCAGTTCGCCGTGTTCGTCGAACCATTCGCAAATCAGCCAGTCGCCGGGATTGAGCGCCACTGGCCCTGCATATGTCACTGTCATGCGCGAACCCCCTTCCTTCAGCGTGACCACGTCGCCGACATTGAACTGGGCGGCTGGCGGTGTCTGGAATGCGTCAATGGTAGCGGTCAGCATATTTACCCCCTACGGAACCTTTGAGCGGCAATAAATCGTTGCGCGGATTTTTCGGCATTAGACCTGCTGAAGGAAAACTCTAAAAGGTTTGCCAAGATTAACAATCGAAATTAATCGCTGCAAGCGCTTTTTATTGATACCGTTTTCATCGGGAGTGGAATGGCTTCCAGTACCGATCGATACCTGGGTAAAACCGGGAAAACCCTTCAATATCCATCCCATACGCCGCCGGGCCGCGAGCCCATGCGGCGCTGCACGATCGCAAGTGTTACTGCGGCGGATTCGCACAGGCAGTAGAAAATGCGGAGCCGTTTTGTCATATGTAATGAAGCGCTGCGGGACATTCAGGGTTTATTCTGATCTGGCGCAAAACACAATTACCTGTGAACGATCACGTCATCGGTAAATGCAGCATGCTTAAAATAGGATTGTTTAAAAAATTACCTAATAATTCCCGACGCTTCTGTTGAAAACGGTTGCGGTCGCCGGATTTTCAAACCCACTGCGCCGCACGCCGCAGTACGAGTTGCTGGTGCCGCACCAGCAGCACGCTCAAACCGATGCATACGAACATCAGTACCGCGTTGATGGCGAGGCTGATCTGGAATGCGTGCGCGTACGCACCCGGAGCCGCGCGGCCACCAATCGCGCCGAAGAACGCGCCGCTGATGGCCGCCGTGCCGAACGCGGAGCCGATCTGCAACGTCGACGAGACCACGCCCGAAGCGAGCCCGGCTTTCTCCGGCACGACCTCCAGCAACACGATGCGCATGATCGACGGCAGCAGCAGGCCATGACCGACACCCGCGCACACCAGTCCGCAATAGAACAGCAGATCCGGCGCCGCCGACTGCGTGGCGGACCAGCCCGTGACCGTGAAGCCGAGCGTCATCATCGAAAAACCGAGCGTCAGTACATGGCCGCCTATGCGCCTGACCACAGCCGGCGAAGCCAGCGGCCCGACCACGAAACCGATCGCGAACGGCATGATCGCCACGCCCGAGGCGAGCGGCGTCCAGTGCAAACCGGTTTGCAGGAAAATCCCGTAGGTCAGGAAAAACGCGCTATTGCAGTAGAACAGGAACGCGAGCACGAGACCCAACGCGAAGGCCCGGTTGCGGAACAGTTGCAGATCCACCAGCGGATGGCCGCCGCCGCGCTCGACGCGCCGCTCCGCCACCACGAAGAGCGCGAACGCGGGCACGGCAAGCGCGAACATCGCGAAGGTCCATGCCGGCCAGCCCGCTTCGCGGCCGTGCGTCATCGGGTAAATGACCAGCAACAGCACGGCGGAGAGCAGCGCCACGCCCTTCACGTCGATGCCCGTGCGCGTGGCCGGCTGATTTTCCGGCACGAACTTCCAGGTGCCGATAAACGCCACAATGCCGATCGGAATGTTGATCAGAAAGATGATGCGCCAGTCGAGTCCGAACGGGTGATACGTAATCAGCGCGCCGCCGCCCAACTGGCCGACGATCGACGACAGCCCGAACACGAAGCCGTACAGGCTCATCACTTTGGTCTGCTGATGCAGCGGCACGACCGCGCGAATGGTCGCAAGCACTTGCGGCGCCATGACGGCGGCGGCGACGCCTTGCACGATCCGCGAGATCACCAGCATGTGCCCGCTGGTGGCAAAGCCGCACAGCGCCGAAGCGACCACGAACGCCGCCATGCCCGTCATGAACATGCGGCGGCGGCCGAACAGGTCGCCGAGCCGACCGCCCGTGATCAGCAGCACCGCGTACGCCGACGCATAGGCGGAGACCACGAGCTGCAATTGCGCGTCGCCGGCGTTCAGGCCGGTGTGGATTGAGGGCAGCGCGAGATTCACGATGAAATAGTCGAGCGGCGCGAGGAAGGCGCCGACGAACAGCACGGCAAGCGCGAGCCCCTGTCGTTCAAAATGCGGCTGGGCCTTGTCGACGGACGCCGTCACGCTCGCGGCCGCGGCGCCCGGACAGGTCGCCGCGCAGGCTGCGCCGCCCGTGCCACTGGATCCAACGAATGCCGCCGGAGCGGACTTGATCGCTTCGCTATTCATGACTGATCATTCAAAAATTCGACAAAAAAATTTAGACGAGCGCGCGCATGGCGACGTCCACTATTCCTGTCAGCGCGTCTTCTTTGTGGGCGACCCGCCCCAGCACGCGCAAGCCTTGCATCACGCAGAGCAGGAAATCGCCGACGGCTTTTTCGTCGAGCGTGGAGTTGAAGGCGCCGCTCGCCTGACCGCGAATCACCGACGCCGCCAGCAGCGTTGCCATGCGGCGCTGAATCGCGGCGACGCGGGTGCGCAGTTCCTCGTCACCCGGCTGCATTTCCAGCGTGGTGTTGGTGATGAAGCAACTGCGCTCGCCGGTTAACGCGCACGCGACCCGCGCATAGTGCAGCAAGGCATTGCGTAGCGCTTCTTCCGGCGGGACCGGCGCGTTGAGCCGCTCGGAGAGCCGCGCGACCGAACCTTCCGCGTAGTGATCGAGCGCGGCCAGCATGATGCCGTGCTTGTCGCCGAATACGCCGTAGAGACTGCCGCGCAACAGGCCGGTGGCCTTGCACAGGTCGTCGATCGAAGTGGCGTGGTAGCCGTGATTCCAGAACACCTGACTCGCGCTCGCCAATACGGTGTCCGTGTCGAATTCGCGCGGCCGGCCCCGCAGGCAGACCTCGCCCGCTTTCTTCGCGGATTGCTTCGCGGAATGTTTCGAATCGGCAGATTGCTTCATGGAACGGATATTATGACTAACCGTTCAAGAAAGCAAGACGAGTTTCCGTAGGGTGCGGCAGGGAGCCGGTGTCAGACCATACAAAAACCGGCCCCGGTTTTGCCCGGGCGCCGGCTTCATCATCGCGTTTGAACGACTGCGACGACCGTAGAAAAACGCGAACTCAGGTTTCGAGCTTCGCATCCATCGTGATCGTGGCCTTCAGCACTTTCGACACTGGGCAACCGGCTTTGGCGTCGGTGGTCGCCTTCTCAAAGGCCGCTTTGTCGCCGCCGGGGATCTTCACGGCCACGTCGAGATGGACTGCGGTGATGGCAAAACCGCCACCGTCCTTGTCGAGCGTAACGGTCGCTGTGGTGCCGATACGCTCGGGCGTGATGCCGGCCTTGCCCAGTTCCGCCGACAGCGCCATCGAGAAACATCCCGCATGCGCAGCCGCAATCAGCTCTTCCGGATTCGTGCCGATGCCGTCAGCGAAGCGTGTCGAAAACGAGTATTGAGTCTCCTTGAGAACGCCGCTGTCGGTGGAAATCGAGCCCTTGCCGTCTTGCAGGCCGCCTTGCCAGACTGCTGATGCCTTGCGCTTCATTGCTCTCTCCTGTTTGTGCCCTGCTTCGCGCGCTCCACGACCGAATCTGATGCCCGCCGCAACGGCCCCGCCCGGACGTTCTGCGGTTTCGGCATCGGTCGCGAGTGCCGCGCGGCGCTGCAGGCGCGGGCGGGGACCGAACTTCATCATAGGCGCTTCCGTGTGCCAGCGTCGTGACGATGCCGACAATCGGTCAAAACAGAAGCCGCCCCAACAACTGTATCAATTACCGCAATAATCTTTCCTCAGAAAGCCGCTTTTTCGCCGACCCTGCAAGAAATAGACTGTATTCAATGGATTGGCACACAGCATTCAGCCGATCTCACCAACAATCGAATACTGGAGGTCATCATGAAATCGCTTATTTCCGCAGTGGTCATCGCATCCGCGCTCGTCGTTCCGGCTGTCTCGTTCGCCCAGCAGGAGAATGGTCCGGTGACGCGTGCGCAGGTACGTGCCGAACTGGTGGCCGCGCAAAAAGCGGGCCTCCTGAATCAGAACGACGTCGACTATCCGAAGACGGTGCCGGAAAACGGTACGGCAGTGGCCGCCGTTGCGCAGGGCTCGCAGGACGTCGGCGGCGCAAAGGTAGGCTCCTCGGATGCAGGCGCGCCGAACTCGGTGCAGCAGCGCCTGTTCTCGACGTATCGCGGCCAGTAATCGGCAAGCGGCAGTCGGCAAGCCGCGCGGTCGCGCGATGCGGTTGCTGGCGTTATAGCGAGTGCATGGCAGGGGACGGCGTAGTGGTAATAAGGAAGCGCCCCGGTTGCGAAGTTCGCAACCGGGGCGCTTCTGCATTGTGCGTCGGAAAAGCTGAACAATGACGTTATAGAGGGCGTGGGCCATCGCCACTGCAAGGCTCGCTGCCCAAGCGTCTGCCGACGACTTTACCTTGCCCGTACTCTTCCAGCTACTCAGCGAACGGCAAACTATCCTGCCCGACCGCACGCATGCCGAACACGTTCAGCGTCATCGCGACCAATGCGTAGTAGCCGAGCAGACCCACCAGGTTGATCACCACCTGATGCCCGAAACGCTCGACAGCCTTCGCATAGGTCGCGTCCGAAACGCGCTTGGTGTCATACAGTTCGCTCGCGAAATCGTGAATCAACGCGTCGTCGGCTTCCGCGAAATCCGGCCGCCGGCCCTCGCGAATCGCCTCGGCATCCGCTGCGCACACGCCGGCTTCCAGCGCGATCGGATGGTGGATGTACCACTCCGCCTGCGCCTGCCAGCGAGCCGCGGTCACCAGAATCGCCAGTTCCGAGAGGCGCAGCGGCAAACCGGTCCGGTAACGGCAGAACGCGCCCAGGCGCTGCGCCTGCTGCGCCAGTTCCGGACTATGAATCCAGCCGAGAAACGGCCCGTTCAGATTGCGGCGCGGGCCCGACAGAATTTCGTCCAGCACCGCTTTCTGTTCGGGCGTGGCGTCGGACAGGTCGAAGTGAGGCAAACGCTCGGTCATCATCGTTCTCGCAAGTCGTAGTGGCGCAGAAGGTTTCAGACGGCGGCCAGCGCGCCGCTAATCGCATCGGTAAGCCGGCTGACGATTTCGTCGATGTCACGCGCGGTGCAGATAAAAGGCGGCGCCAGCAGCACATGATCGCCGATCTTGCCGTCGACCGTGCCGCCCATCGGATACACCATCAAACCGCGTGCGAACGCTTCGCGCCGAATTGCCGCGTGCAGTTTGAGGCCGGCGTCGAACGGCGTTTTGCCGGCGCGGTCCCTGACCAGTTCTACGCCGACGAACAGCCCGCGTCCGCGCACGTCGCCGATATGCGGATGCTGCGCGTAGTGCTCGCGCAGCCGGCCGCGCAGCTGTTCGCCGCGCGCCAGCACATTGGGCAGCAGTTTGTCTTCCTCGATCACGCGTTGCACTTCGAGCGCGCCGGCGCAGGCGGTGGCATGGCCGATATAGGTATGGCCATGCTGAAAGAACCCCGATCCGCCGACGATCGCCTGATAGATCCGCTCGCTCACGAGCGTCGCGCCGATCGGCTGATAACCCGCGCCGAGCCCTTTGGCGATGGTCAGGATATCGGGCGCCACGCCGTCTTCCTCGCAGGCGTAAAGATAGCCGGTGCGACCCATGCCGGACATGATCTCGTCGAGAATCAGCAGCACGCCGTAGCGATCGCACACCGCGCGAATCTTGCGGAAGTACTCGCGCACCGGCGGCACGGCGCCGGCCGTCGCGCCAACCACAGTTTCGGCGACGAAAGCGGCGACCGTGTCCACGCCGAGTTCGAGAATCTTCCGCTCGAGTTCGTCGGCGAGACGCTGCGCGAAGGCCTCTTCGGTTTCGTCCGCGCGTTGCTCGCGATACGCGTAACACGGGCTCACGTGATGCGCCTCGATCAGGATCGGCAGGAACGGCTCGCGGCGCCACGCATTGCCGCCGATTGCCAGCGCACCCAGCGTGTTGCCGTGATAACTCTGGCGACGCGCGATGAAATGGCGCCGCTGCCGTTCGCCCTTCTCCACGAAATATTGGCGCGCGAGTTTGAGCGCCGCCTCGATCGCCTCCGAACCGCCCGAGACGAAATACACATGTTCGAGCCCTTGCGGGGCGCTCGCCACCAGGCGGTCGGCGAGCGCTTCGGCGGACTCGGTGGTGAAGAACGATGTGTGCGCATACGGCAGTTGCTGCGACTGCCGTTTGATCGCATCGATCACGCGCTGGTTGCTGTGCCCGAGACACGAAACGGCGGCGCCGCCGGATGCGTCGATATAGCGCTTGCCCGTGGAATCGATGATCTCGATGCCCTCGCCTGCGACGGCGACCGGCAGCAATTGCTTCGGTAAACGATGAAACACTGTGGACATGGATCCGGTTTCCTGTTGGTTGCGGCAGCCGTTCAGGCGCCGGTCTGTCCGCAAGCCATGCGGGCGATGAAAGCGCCGAATGCGCACTGCCCTTGCCGGCGAACCTTCATCGACACACCCGCGCCGCCGATCTCGAAGAGCGCGGTGGCAAAACAGATCCAACTCCTGCTTCGACACCACCATTCGCGCCCCTTCAACAATTGGTATGTATTTATACATATCAACAACAATTGTTGTCAAACAGCGCGACGCCGATGCAGATGGAGCGGTCCTGCTTCATACAAGACCCGGCTCGATTCAGAAGGAAATATTCAAGGCACGTATGCGCCCTTCGCATGCAGCGACTGCTCGGCAATGGCGAGCTGTTCGACCGCGCCCGCTCCCTCGAGCGCCAGTAGATGCGCGACCAGCGATTCGGCGATCGCGGTCGCCGCCACCAGCGAAGGGAAAAACGAAGGACTTTCGTGTGAAAAGATCAGCACCTTGTCGGCATTCAAGGCGATCGGCGACACGGCGCTGTCGGTGATCGCGATCAGCTTGCTGCCCTTTTCCAGGGCGGCTTCGGCTACGCGCGCGGCTTCCACCGAATATGGCGCGAAGCTGATCACGATGGTGGCGCTATCGCGCTCGACGGTGCGCAACTGCATCTCCAGCGTTCCGGCCTCGCCGTTGAGCAAGGACACCGAGGAACGGAACAGCCGGTATCCGTAGACGAGGCCAAACGCCACCGCATAGCAGGAGCGGAAACCGGCCACATGCACGTGCGGCGCACGCCGCAACAGACGCGCCGCTTCCACGATCACGCGGCCGTTATGCGCGGCGGTCACCTCGAGATTGTGCTGTTGCGCGACCAGCAGATCGTTCGCCAGCGCGTCTTTCGATTTGACGAGCGAACGGGCGCGGCTCGCGAGCGGCTCAGGCCGCGTGCGCACACGCGCGACGAAGAGGTTGCGCAATTCGTTCCAGCCGGGGAAGCCGAGTTGCTGCGACAGACGCACCAGTGAGGCCGGTTGCACCTGTGCCCGTTCGGCCACCTTGCGCATGGACGAGACCGCGACCTCGTCGGGATGATCGAGCAGGAAGGCCGCCCCCATCTGGAACTGCGGACTCAGTTCTGAGAAGCGCGCCCGGATCAGGGCGGCGAGCTGGTCGAAACTGTCTGGCATGCGGATGTACCGGGCGAGCGGTCGGAAAGGATGACAACAAATGTTACCACCCGGCACATGGCGTTCAGCAGGAGCTGCGGCGCGTGGTGGCTTGCAAACGATACCTGTCCTATCGCAATCAAACCTGTCCCGGCTAGCTTTTCACAAAACAAACTGGCCCGACTCGGAGGGGCTTCTCATCCCATTCTCGCTAACGGGCTGATTTGATTGCGCAATGGCCACGCACGCGCAACAACAAACATCCGGGCGGATGGCGCCTTCTAGGGCGTTGCAACAATTACAATGGCAGTTGGATACAAGAGAGTTGTATCTGCGCCAAATCTACCCGTTGCAAAATCAAAGACTTATCTGCCGGCATCGCAAACAAAGCTGGCCTGAAAAAAGCCAGTTGCAAACAACATCTGGCCTAGGGCCCTTGCCCAATCAGTCGTACAGACGAGCCTCCTTCTCGGCCCTTGAGTGCTGCGGGTCGTCAACGGATGCGACAGCTTCGACGGCGCGAATATAGTTGGCTGGAAGGCCGGCCTCACGGGCGCCAATGAGCACATGGTGTTTGTACCAGTGATACGGTGTTAGGCCCAACCGTTTGTTCGTCGCCATGTATGTGAGCGCGGCCAAGCCGCCAGCAGCGGTTTCAATCTGTACTGTTTTAGATTCATAACCCGCGCCTGCCCCCTCGAATCTGTCGAGCACCGGACGGTCTCGCAAGGCCACTCCGAAAATGACACCATAGACACTGTCGTCAGCGAGTCCGGTGTACTCGCAATCGCATTTGCCCGACCCGTCCTGGCTGAGCTTGTCGAAGACGAGTCTGTGCCTGGTTATGAAGCCTGTGGTGACAACCCTCGCGGACGGCACCCGTGCGACCAATCGGCGTGCCGACATGTTCGAGCCATACGCGAAATACGCGAATTCGTCGGTTGTGAACATGCCCACCCTCAATTGACCGGCCGATGTCACACCAATTCTGAGCGCAAATTCGCTAGTCGGCTTAGCCGGCCGCCGTCGCTGCAAACAATTCCGCGTAGAGAATGCGCTCCTCGGGGACAATCGCCATCCGAGCAACTTCGCGGGCTGCCGTGATGGCGGCTCGTAGCTCCTGCATGCTCCAATTCGCTCGTGTTGCCGCTGCAAGGAACAATGAAAGCGAACTACCGCGCGTTGACTCCGTGAACCGGTTCGACAGAATTCGTCGTGCCTTTTTGTCGTCAAGCACTACGCTCCCGAAACCGTCGACAGCTATCGCTATCGCCGCGCTTTCCCCATCGTCCAGCGATTCTGTCGGCGCCCCGCTGACCAATGAAAGATAAGTGTCATACGCTTGCTCAGACATTCTGCATAATTGGAGGCACCCATCATCAAATAGTGGCTGCAGCGGCGCGCTCTCCGTACGCTGTCCAGGCATACGCCGAACCTCGGCAGCCGTACGCTCTTCCACCCAACAAGCAACTCCGATGGCTTGCAGGACCGCTTTTGGCTTGCCAGTGCCGAGAAGATTGAAAAGGACGCTTGCGTCCAGCACCAGCGGACCGGTCGGAAATTGGCTAGATGGCAAGCTCAAGTTCTTCCCCCTCTCCGTCCGGAGCCATATGTCCCAACACTTCGCGCACCGAGCCCAAATCCAATTGCAGCTTTCGAGCGATTTGTTGCTCTGAGAGAAGCCCTTTCTCAAATGCTTCCGCGGCCAGGAGCAAAGTCCGTGGACTGAATCGGCCGACAGCCTCCGGCTCGTCGAGCTCGCGCCGCACCTCTTCCAGATGCTGGGTCCCCAATCCTTTTGCTTTCAAAGACTCGAACGTCCCCTTCGGCAAAAGGTTCAGTCCCTCTAGGCGACGAGTCATGGCTTCGATGGACGTGTGAAAGTACACAGCCATTGCGAGCAGTTGCCTCACCGAGAACTGGCCCGCTGCATCACGCAACTCTGCGGCCTTCTTGCGCACAGTCATTGCTGGCATCAGCAACGCCCGAGCAAAGGCGTCACAAAACTTTTCTTCCCTGTCCGAAAAATCGCCTTCGGTCATGTGGACGACTATGCCTGCGCGCCGTAACAATGCGTGGCAGAGTTCATGTGCGATAGTCAGACGCCTGCGAGATGCTGGGTGCAGTGCATTAACGACAATAAATCCACCAATCGCCTCGTCGTAGGCAAACGCGCCGCTGACCTTTGATGGCAATCCGCGCTCAAAGACGCGCAATCCCATGTCAAGCTCGACCAAAGCGATGAGGTCCGGTATGGGGCCAAAACCGATGCCCAAACGTTGCCGAATCGAAAGCGCGACGTCCTCGGCCTGTTGCTCGACGGGCATCGAGCGAGAAATGGTCACAACTGGCAGGTCAGGCTGCAACATCCGCCTGTCGAGCATCGCTTCGAGTTCGACCGAGGCCGCCGCGAGCTTGTTCAGCAACAAATGCGCAGCGGCGCTGTCGACATCATCACTACTGGAGTGCGCGCGGAACTTCAACTCCATGTCCAAGCTTGGAGTGCCGTCTGCCAACAGCTCGCTCTCCGGCATCGCGTACAGTTCAGCAAAAGCTCTCAGCTCGCTGGACGAAACTCCCCGCTTACCGCTTTCGATTGCGACAACAGTGGTCCGGGCAATCCTCAGCCTCTGCGCCACCTGTTCCTGCGTCAGCTTAGCTAGCGAGCGGGCACCTTTGAGTCGCGGCCCCAAAACTTCGGGGCGGACTTTTAATTCGATAGCCATGCTATCCCCTCGCGATTTTCGAAATCCATGAATCTTCGCCACAAGCAGCCAAGAAGTCGTTCCACTCCAATGCATGCTGCCGGAGCAAACCTGTGAGATTGGAGCTGGTCTGGGCGATGTCGCCGCCAGCAAATCTGGCGAGGTCAATCGCGGTCACTTGCGCGACACGATGATGCGGAGCTGAGCCAAAGTCGGCCAAGCGCTGCATGTCACGCGCGCTGTTGCGCGCGAGGTCGGAAAAGAAGCCAAACTTGACTTGGCCATCACCTGGCCTGAGTCCGCCTTCAAGCGTTTTCGAAGTCAAGTCCGAAAAAAGGTAGTCAGTGGCTCCTTCGAGCTGCGCGCAGCGTTCGGCGGCACGCCTGAGAAGGCAGTTCCCACAAACACCGCAGTGGAACATCCTCCCGTCGCGAGATGCCGTTCGTGCATCGCACGAGCATGACCGATGGGTTTTCAAAATCGCGCGGACATCCTCACCGGACTCCGATAGAGCGCGCAACATAACGCCCTTCGTGTCGAAGAGCGCAGGATGATAGAACTCCAACTGCGTGCCAGTCAACGCCGCGAGAAATTTCGAAAGCCGCGACGTGAAACCCGGATAGCAACTGCGGTGCTTCGGTTCATGGCCAGTCGTGACGAGGGACCCTCCAATGCTCCCCTGCCCGTTCTCGGGAATCATGACCCGGTTGGCGCCCGATTCAATCGCCCCAAGGCTCGCCAAAAGATAGAACATAAAAGGACGCGACCTGAAGCTGCCCTCCGGATGACGGAACCGTTTGACCTTAACAGGTACGCCCACATACTGGATTCCCGCCATCCTCTTCCGCTTCAATGCGCCCCTGTGTCCTCCTGCGGCCCGAGCATCTGCGTAAACGCACACAACCTCAGTTTCTGGCTGTGCGAGTTTCAGGAGCCTAACTTGGCCGTAAGAGTCCAATCCGTGGCTAAAAGGAACGAACACGATGTCGCGGTTGCCGAGCGATATTTCGTGCAACGGCGACTGCTGCAGCGCGGGCGCCTCTCCCGCGCGCTCCACAAACGTGAAGGACCAACCATCTCCGGTGAGATAGTTGAGGCATTGCACCAGCGTGTCATGAACACTCGGCAGCAGCCAAGCGTTAGGTCTGAAGACGGGAATTTCGATATGTAAGTGCCGCGCCCAAGTCTTCGCGTGTTGTCGCCGAAGCATGCGGTCCGCAAATTTCACGGCCCCAATCAGCGTCATCAGGTCATATGCCAGTCCATCAGACTGGCGAAAGCAGTATTCGGACAGCGTAGTCGCGTCGACCTCGATGTCTTCTCCCAAGCGGATGACCTGAACCTTGGATAACTTGCGAGCGCGTTTTTCGCAAACGCGGAAGGTCGCCGTTGGAGCGTTGGCAGGAACCGCGCGGCTGGTCATAGTCTCAGCCCTAAATCAATGCCCAGAATGTCGTCCTTACCCAGCTTGCGCTTCGAATTGCGTGCCGGGTCGTGGGAGAAGTCAATGTCGGCCGCCAGCCTGGTCATTGCGCGACGCAGAGTGGTTCCCTGCAAATCGCCGAACTGGTCGGAGACCTTCAACGCGCAGTGCTCAATCCCTTGCAGAACGCAGTCTGAAAGTACCGCAGCACGAACTGCCTCGTGGAGCCTGTCGACCGGGTCGCCGTAAATAGTCAGGCGTGCTACCTCGCAAACACTTAATTCGAGCGAGGTCTCCGCGCGGCGCTCAAACTCGTCCACAACGGCAAGGAGGCTGTCGAGCCGAAACAAATCCCTACCTGCCTGCTCAAGGTGCACAGCAAACTCGGCAAACCACGGCGGGCGTACGCTAGTCGCCCACTCGCTGCAAGTCGCCTCATGGATGGCCAGCGCGGCCTCCGTCTCACCAGCCGCCTCCAGTCTCTCCACTACTCGCACGGCTTTCCGCCAGTGCGGCTTCAAAGCTACCGTCGTATGCAAGTCGTCGCGCATTCGCTCCTCCACGGAGTTCGCACGCTTATATGTTAGACCCACCCATGACAATGTCAATCTAAAACAAGTAATTTCATGACAATGTCAGATTAAGTCTCGGTACGGTTGAATTCGGTGGTGCGCTCGAAGGCTGCAGACTGCAAGTGAGGGCCTCAAGGCCCCCAAAAATAGATTTCATAAATCGAATTTAATATTCGATATAGAGTAAGCGACATTTGGCGGCCGTCTTGACGATCAGAATTTGATCTCGAAGAGGCGTTCGTTGAGGCCTTGGAGGTCAAAGGCAGAAGGATCGAAACTACCGCCGCACCAGTCGAGCAACCGGTGGTGT
>NZ_JAMWXW010000032.1:0-105508 GCF_031570135.1 Paraburkholderia sp. USG1
GTCAATCAATTCCTTCGGAATCGACGGCAACGCCGTCTGGGCCTCGGTGGCCGTCTTCGGTTTGCGTGGCATACATGCTCCTTGAGCTACATGTTATGCCTTACACACAAAATTTATGACAGGCCCCCCGGTGGTGCGGTATGTACCAAAACCGCCCGTGTACTCGTACACATACGTCACTTTCTCGTCCATACATGTCCCGTTTGCGTTACCGCTGCGTCTGACTTGGCCAATCGAGCGCTGCCAGCGGTTATGTCATTGCGATCCGATGAAGCGTTGGGGAAACATAAACTCATCTTCAGCTGAGTGACGCGGAAATCACCGTACTGAACAGCCATCTCGGTCAGCGTGCCGAACTTCACACGTCGACTCGAGCGGGAAATCGCTGGCAGATCAAGAAAAAAAGCCTGCCGCCCGAAGGGCGACAGGCGAAATCGAGGGGCGGGGTTGCTTCAGAGAGAAGCGCCCCCTCGAAAGACCGAAGCGAAGTTTAATCGGTTGATGCAGACGGAGGGTGTGCGTGGCGGACGGAGTCAAAATGTTGACTGAAGGGGACATGAGAAAGAGGCATAAGGTAGGAGCGACGAACACATTGGGGTGAGACGCCGGTCGCATAACCGTGGATGACCCACCGCTGTCCGTGGCGCAGATTGTCGGCATATCCGCCCGGGAAACGGTATCTCTGGCACGGGAGTTTATTCTAGGGAGTCCTGCCATTTCGGCGCAGCCTGTACCGGTCAGGCTTCAGACCTGATGACGACAACTGGCACGGCAGGAAGGCTAGGAGCGCATGCCAGGCCGGTTGCGAGCGGCCGCCCGCACGTGAACTTCACCTATTCATTCGATTCCAGCTGATCAATTTAATTTGATGAGGCTTTACATGCGGGGAATGAACGTCCATCTGTCCCGGCATGCACTCATCGAGCATTACTACATTTCGATGATGTGATCATGTGCGTTTGCTGATTTGCAAATACTAAATATGAATATAGCTTTTGAATAAATGGATTGTCCGGATGCGCGGCCTTAGAGAATGCTGTTCCAAAAAAATGGAATTCCTTGCGCTGAAGCGCACGATCTTGTATGTCGCCTAAAGGATTGATCATATCCGCCAACATATTGGTCGATTCGGCCAGAAAAAAATGTCGTAGACCATCCTTATGTACGATCAATCCCGATAATTAATCAGACTAAAAGCAAGTCGGAACGGACAACCAATTTCCGGGGAAAATCTGATGGGGTGGTCTTCAGTCGCTTATCGCAACAGCGCAATGGTACCTCACGTTTTGCCAGAGGCCGGTACCGCGAAACGCATCGGTATAGTTTTGTTCGGCGGCTTTGCCCTTCCTGAGGCGGCAGCGATCGCAGAGGTATTCCAGTCGGCGAATGCGCTCACAGAGGGCGGGCAGTACGGCAGGACGCGATATGACGTCAGTTTGTTGTCGGCAGCCGGGGGCAGGGTTGCGAGCTCTTCATTGGTGTTCGTCTGGACTGAGGGCATCGGAGTTCAGCGCGAATCGGAGCGCTTTCACGCCTTGTTCATAGCGGGTGGCGGAGGCGTAATTGATGCGCTACGCGACGAACACCTGATTGCCTGGCTTCGGCGGACGTATCGCCGCGGGGAACTGGTATTCCCGATCGGTGAAGGACGGGCGCTACTCGACGCCGCGGGGTTCGGGCAGGCGGCCAGTATCAGGCGCTACGGCGAACGCGCGGGCGAAATCGTGCGAACGGGCGCTGGCAATGGCTCCCCGGGCCTTTCTGTCAGTCCGTTTCGAGCCGCCATTGCGGTGATCGAGGAAGATTTCGGCGCCGAAATCGCGCGTCAGATCGCTGATTGGGTTGCGCCATCCACGGATACCCGGTTTACGGCGATTGTGCGCAAGAATGCCTCGGTCGGCGTGAGCGAGAAAATCAAGGTATCGGCAAAATGGCTGGAAGCGAATGGGCATCGCCATATTTCAATCGACGAGGCCGCGCAGATGGCAGGCATGAGCGAGCGTAATTTCCTCAGGCGTTTCAAGATTGAAATGGGTGTGACGCCGTCAGATTATCTGCTGTACGTGCGGCTTGATATGAGTTGTCGACTCCTTGTCGAAACCGATCTGCCCGTCGATAAGGTAGCTCGCCATTGCGGCATTGGATGTGGTGGTCGGCTGGCGAAACTCTTTCGCAAGCATCTAACGACAACGCCCACCGAGTATCGTATGAGCAAGCGGGTTTGAACGGAGAATTAAGTTTCTGGCTGCCTCGAATTCGTTAATTTGCCTGTAAAAAGAAGTTCGTATCGTTTATTTCGGGTGCATTCGGGTATTTTTCCACATCCGGAACTTGCTTGCGAAATTACCGGTAATCTGTATTGCTGAGGTCATTGCTAATAACCATAAAATTGCGGAAATTAACGGGTCGCGATCGGGATTGTCCGCGCCGCATGTTTTTTCACGATATCTCGGCGAGATTCACTGCCCGCGTACCGGAAAATTGGTAACCAGGCACATGTTCAGGTCATGTGGCGGCATTGACAATTACTTGAGAAAATCCCGGAATTCAAACTGAATTGACGGCTCGGAGCCGAAGGGAAGATCGGGGTGACGGTGAGTCCCGCCTCGTCGTTTCGGCTCGCGTGAGCGACGACTTCCGCGGAATCGGCGGTCTCGGCCGAACTACCGGTCTCAACGTCAAGCGTTGACCTTGGCGTACTTTGCCCTCGCGTGTTCCATCAACCGCGCCCGGCCCTGCGTGCCGATCAGTGGCGCTGGGATGATCTAACTGCGATTTGCCCATATTAATGACACTCGGAGTCCCTCATGCTAAAAGTTACAAAGGCAGTATTTCCGGTAGCGGGCCTTGGTACGCGATTTCTCCCTGCCACGAAGGCGAGCCCAAAGGAGATGCTGCCGATTGTGGATAAACCGCTCATTCAATACGCCGTCGAGGAGGCGATGGCCGCCGGCATCACCGAAATGATTTTCGTGACGGGCCGCAGCAAGCGCGCGATCGAAGATCATTTCGACAAGTCGTATGAGGTCGAGGCGGAACTGGAAGCGCGCGGCAAGGACAAGCTGCTGCAATTGGTACGCAGCATCAAGCCCAGCCATGTCGATTGTTTTTACGTGCGCCAGCCGGAGGCGCTCGGCCTCGGGCACGCGGTGCTGTGCGCGGAGAAGCTGGTAGGCGATAGCCCGTTCGCCGTGATTCTCGCGGATGACCTGCTATACGGCAGCCCTCCTGTTATGACGCAAATGATCGAGGTGTTCGATCACTACCATAGCTCGGTGATCGGCGTTGAGGAAATTCCGGCACAGGATACCAAATCGTACGGCATCGTCGACGGCAAGGAATGGGAGCAGTCGATCATCAAGATGTCGGGCATCGTGGAAAAGCCTGAGCCGAGCGCGGCTCCTTCAAACCTCGGTGTTGTGGGTCGATATGTGCTGAAGCCGCGCATTTTCAAACATCTGCGCACCATCAAGCCCGGCGCCGGTGGCGAACTCCAGTTGACGGATGCAATCGAGTCGCTGCTTGCCGATGAACAGGTACTGGCCTACAAGTACCGCGGCACGCGCTTTGATTGCGGCAGCAAAATCGGCTACCTGAAGGCCACGGTGGAGTTCGCGGTGCGGCATCCCGAGGTAGGTGTCGAGTTCCGTGAGTACCTCGAGGAGTATCTGTCTCTGCTGCCGATGTGAATGGGAGTGAAGGAACACGTCCATACGGCGGGAAGTCGAGTAGTTGTTCGGAATCCATAAAATAATTGCGATCACGTGCGCTGGCACGATTTCGCTATTTCTATCGCGTGTGGCGGTCGTCCGTGACCGCCAACCTATTATCCTATTCAGCCAGCCATCAGTTTTATGCGGATCGCTTGTGTACGATTTGCAGAAACGGCCCATATTTGGCCGTAGGAGGCCACTTATCTTCGGGGGACGGCTTGGATGGCAGGTTTCTTTTCCCGTGCTAGTCGCCATG
Source organism: Paraburkholderia sp. USG1 (assembly GCF_031570135.1). Lineage (NCBI taxonomy): Bacteria > Pseudomonadati > Pseudomonadota > Betaproteobacteria > Burkholderiales > Burkholderiaceae > Paraburkholderia > Paraburkholderia sp. USG1. The sequence continues at coordinate 3,970 of NZ_JAMWXW010000032.1, forward strand.
CGACTCAGCATCAGATGTTGCATGAAGTTCGCGCAGTGAAACGCATCGGGATAGCCCTTTTCAATGGATTCGCGCTGCCGGAGGCAGCGACGGTAGTGGAAATCTTTCGGTCGGCCAATGCGTTCTGTACGTCCATGCGAATTGGTGCCCCGCTCTACGATATCTATTTGCTCTCGGTTGGCGGTGGAAGAATAGCGAGCTCATCGTCGGTATTCGTCTGGACCGACAGTATCGAATCACGCGGTTACGCGGATGAATTTCACGCACTCTTCATTGCCGGTGGCGCCGGCGTTCACAACATGCTGAGCGAGGAGCGTCTCATTGCATGGCTGCGCTGGCTCGACTTACGAAGCGAAAAGATTTTTCCCATCGCCGAAGGACAGTTGCTTCTGGATGCCGCTGAATTCGCGGATAAGTCCCACAAATTGCGCCGCAATGAAGGTGATCATACGGTTGCCCGGAGCGGCTTGAAAGTATCGGATACACAACGATCCAATACTCCGCTGCGCGCGGCACTGGCGATAATCGAAGAGGATCTCGGCGCAGAAGTCGCGCGCGAGATTACAGGGCTGGTCAGGCTGCGCTTCGAGGCGCAGTTTACCGGAGCGCCAAACAGGAATGTGTTCGGCGTGGTGAGCGAGAAGATTCAGTCTTCGGCGCAGTGGCTGGAGATGAATTGCGGCAGGGCAATCACGATTGAAGAAGCGGCGCAGTTCGTCGCGATGAGCGAGCGCAATTTCCTGCGTCGCTTCAAGACGGAAATGGGCGTGACGCCGTCAGACTATCTTCTGTACGTTCGCATCGATAAATGCTGCCGCCTTCTGTCGGAAACTGATCTGCCCGTCGACAAGATCGCGCGGCGCTGCGGCATGGGCAGCGGGGGCCAGCTCTCGAAAGTATTTCGCCGCTATCTTGGCGTCACGCCTACCGAGTATCGCGCGAGCAAGCGCTCTTCCAAGCCGGCCTGAGGAGATCATGCCGCCGCTCGGGATGGCTGCGGTTGGAAGACCTTTAATCGGTCGACGTGGAAGACCCTTGCTGCGCGAATGGCGGCTTCTGTCGGTACACTTCGGCCATGCTGAAACGGGTGCCCACCGAATCGCGCTCCGATGTGATCGGCGCCGTATTCAGATCCCACTCAATGGCGATATCCGGGTCGTCCCACTGCAGGGTGCGTTCGTGCTCCGTCAAACCGCGCTCGGTGGTTTTGCACAGAACTTCTGCCACGTCCGACAGCACGAGAAAACCGTGTGCGAAACCGGGCGGAACCCATAGCTGACGACAGTTGGCGGCCGAAAGCCGCGTGCTGATATAGCGACCGAACGTGGGCGACCAGCGGCGCAAGTCAACCGCAACGTTCGCCACTTCCCCGTTGACGACACGCACGAGCTTTCCCTGTGGCCGCTGAATCTGATAGTGCAGCCCGCACAATACGTTGTGCGGATAAACCGCATGGCGCTCCTGCACAAAACGATAGCCACGCGCTACGTGCTCCTCGAAGTCCTCCTGATCGAAGCTGTCAAACGAAACGCCGTGCGTGTCCGAAACAATGCGTGGCTCGATCAGTTTGACGTCGCGAATTGCCGTGTGCTTGACCTGGATTGCCATTGTGACGGATAGGATGAGGGATTGCGGACACCCTGCATGGTGTGCTGCGTGAGCCACGCCACTCATATTACAAGCGGCCGTTTATCCCTGAGCGCCAAAAGATTGGTGTGATACGCCATTTGCGTACTTCAACGAAGGCAACCGGTCCGATCGTGCGATGCAAGGCCGCGACGGGGACGGGGCCATCGTTCTCGTCCACGGATTTTCGACAGTCGGCGGAATCCTTCAATGTTTTGGCGGACCCGATCAGATCGTCCATAGGACTATGCGTCGCGTGATTGTAGATCCAGCGTGGCGTTAGACATGTACCGGTTGGCGGCGCATTGCGCCGGCTTCACGTGCTGCATGACGGGGGCGCCATGCTCATTTCCAGAAACACGCGAGCGCACGACCGCGTCGACTTAAGTCACCAATAATGAACCGGCTTCTCGAATTTGATCTTCAGGCGCGTACGGAACTGCTCGCCTATCTGGTTGCGTCGCAACTGGTCGTACGCCAGAAAACCGGCCAATGGCTGAGGCCTGAGCAGCTGGTCGAATCCACCCGACTCTGGCTGCGCCTGAATCGTCGTCGCGCCGACTGGCTGCAGCGCGTGACGCTGGCATGCCGTGCGCAACGGCTGGCCGAGCAGCTCGAGCGAACCTCGCGGGAAACGTGCGACGCTCGCAGTCTGGCGCGCATGTTCTTTGGTGGCGTGAGGTTGGACTTGCGCTCCCCGGCGGTGATCGAAATTTTCGTCACCTGTGTGGCCAATCTGCCGGGAGAGATCGTCTTTCACAGGCAGGGCGGCTGACATGAACGCGAATCCGCGCAAACGGAGTCACTCGTTGCGCGCCATATGCGTGACCCAGCTAATCCCACTGACTCGACATGTCCTAATCAAATTACGCCGACACTGATGCTTGCGCCGATCTTTTGACCTATCTCGTCGTGTCGCAATTGCTGAGGCATTCTCTAAGCGGAAAATGGCTGACGGTCGAGCGTGCCGTCGAATTCACGCATTTCTGGATGTATGTGAATGGCCCGCTTGATCTGCTGGCGCGCGTATCGTTGGCGAGCCGAACGGAAGCGCTCGCGGTGCAAATGCTGCGTGTGTCGAAACAGCTATTCGACGCAAAAACCCTGACGAACGCATTCGTCGATTCACGACATCTCGACTACCGGTCTCCGGCGGTGGCCGAAGTGTACCGAGTCTGCATGGTGCTCGTCATCTCAGGGCGCAGATCCCCTGAGCGCTGGATCGGGTGCGACGCGGATTAGGGCGGATGGATACTGGAGGAGTGTGAAACTTGTCCGGACTATGAATGAATTAGACGGATGCAGCCACGCGTTTGTCATGAAACGGGAAGTACCGGCCGGTACGCTTAAAGAACTTCAATCGCTGCTCCTAAGTTGGTGAAATATATGGCAACTCTTCTTTCCGTCCTCGCAAATCTCTGCTTCGGATGGGCGATCTTCTATGTGGTTTTCAGCGTTCTCTCCGCGTTGAAGGTCGGGCGGCGGCACTACCAGCCATTGATATTTCTCGAGTTCCACCCGCATCGTGCGCGTGGGAACTGGGAAGCATCGCGGGCGAAACTGATGTCGCGCTTGCGGCTATGGGCAATTCTCAGCGTGTTGATTGGGGTTGCGTCGCTTACCGCGTATCTGTTGCTCTCGTAAAGGCTGCAGCTCTGTGTTTGTTCCGGGGGTAAGTGCGTCGAAAAGGTCGCTCGACGCGGCTTCCGGCGACCTTCCGTTGTCCGCAATCGCCAATGAGATTGGCGTCGGTCGGCCAGATTGATGGCGTAGCCTGCTAGGGACTTTTGCGAAAACGCGCCGTGCACCAGGGGACGTTTGGCGATCCGGCGGACGGCGCAAAATGAATTTCCAATGAAGATGAGCAGACGCTTTTCTGACTTGGAAAAGAACAAGCGCTTCCCACTTCCAGAACGCAATTACTCGGGCGATTTCCGGTTCCTGCTGCTATTACGCGGCTGCGCGTGTCCGCTTCAGATGGGGCCTATTCCAGGCCGTAATTAGCGAGTGGGCTAAAACGCCAACATGTTGGCGTTTTCCGTCAGTCACATAAAGTCAGAAGACGGTCTATGTATGATGCACTGCAACTGAGGTCGACCTACTTGTTGCAGGTAAGCGACTTGTGCGAGATCCCGAATACGAATAGAAGAACACGATTTTTTGTTGGCAACACGAGTACCGGTATTGGATCGGGATACGTTTTCAGTAAAAGGTCGCGCGTAGATTCAAAAGCTCGTGTGGCTTTCAATTTGATTTCGCTCGTGCAATAGAAGGTAGAAGGGCGAAAGTCGGGAGTGGCTGGAGACGCCACGAATATCACATCGGTTCGGTCCACCACAGATGTTTTTATGGCGATGGACAAGTCCCTTTGGGAACCACGAGTGACCTCGTTGCTGGATCACGATGACCAGCAAGAAAGGGATTGCGGCATTGTTTTTTTTGATTCGGTTGCGCAACTGCTCATGTAACCGAGTTCATCTGAGTGGACCGTAATGAACGGTTGCGTGACATGAAATAAATAGCGCAGAGCAAGAAAATACTTTGCGAAGGCTGTTCAAGCTGGAACTACGAATAGGACTGCATATGGTGAACACCTCAACGGATGAAACTGTCGCGCATGCCGGCGACAACAAGGCGGTTTCGACGGAACAGGGGTTTTCGGCGGCGGCTGTCCGGCTCGTTCCGGTGGTACTGGCGGGCGGGGCCGGTTCACGGCTGTGGCCCATGTCGCGAGAACAGTATCCGAAGCAGCTGATTGACGTACTCGGTTCGGAATCGCTGCTGCAAGCCACCGTGCAGCGGATGAAGGGTTTCAACGCGCAGGGAAGATTGGTGGGTACACCGATTGTCGTCTGTGGAAACGAGCACCGTTTTGTGACGTTGGAGCAGTTGCGTGAACGGGGCGTCGAGGCGCGCATCGTGGTGGAACCGGCGCGCCGCGACACGGCACCTGCGCTGACGTTGGCAGCCACCACAGCGTGCGCGGACGGGGATGATGCGATCGTGCTGGTCATGCCGGCGGACCACGCGATCGTCGACGTCGCGGCTTTCCAGGCAGCCATCGCTCTGGCCGCGCAGCACGCCGAGCGGGGAGCTATCGTGGCGCTGGGCGTGCCGCCCACGCGTGCCGATACGGGCTTCGGCTATATCAAGCTCGGTGAGGAGATTAGCGGTGGAGCGCATCGCATTGAGCGTTTCGTCGAGAAGCCGGCTGCAGAACTCGCTGCTCAATACGTGGCGTCGGGCGAGTACTGGTGGAACAGCGGTATTTTCGTTCTGCGCGCGAGTGTGTGGCTTGCGACGCTCAAGCGGCTCCAGCCGGCAATGTACGACGCATGTCTGCAAGCGCAGGCGCGGGGCCACAGCGACGCTTCGTTTTTCCGGCCGGGCGAGGAAGCCTTCAGATCGTCCCCGGCCGACTCTATCGACTATGCGGTGATGGAACACCTCGGTTCGCAACAAGGCATCGCGGAGGGCGTCGTGGTGCCGCTCAGCGCGGGATGGTCCGACCTCGGTTCGTGGGACGCAGTCTGGGATGCGCTCGAAAAAGACGCCGACGGCAATGCTTCCCGCGGACGGGTCGTCTTCGAGGGCGCCACTTCCAGTTTCGCGCATTCGGAGAAGCGTCTGATCGCATGCGTTGGCGTGACCAACGTAGTGGTGGTCGAAACGGACGACGCCGTGCTGGTAGCAGACCGTTCCCGTGTTCAGGAAGTGAAGAGTGTAGTTAGCCGGATGCGGGCGTTGCAGGCGCCTGAAGCAGAGGTCCATCGCAAGGTGCGGCGTCCGTGGGGCTACTACGATTCGGTCGATCACGGTGAGCGCTTCCAGGTCAAGCGGATCGTGGTCAACCCCGGCGGTCGCCTTTCACTGCAGCGGCATCATCACCGCGCCGAGCATTGGATCGTAGTGAGCGGCACTGCCCTAGTTACGCGTGGTGCTGAAGAATTTCTACTGAGCGAGAACCAGTCGACGTTCATTCCATTGGGCGTGACGCATCGCCTCGAGAACCCGGGAAAGCTGCCGCTCGAATTGATCGAAGTGCAGTCCGGGTCATATCTCGGTGAAGACGACATTGTTCGGTTTGATGACACATACGGTCGGGCGTGACGCTTCGGCGGAGCACGCAGTCCATCTTCTGGCGGGGAAATCGGAACATGCTCGGAATACAGGGGTTGTTGGCGCGGCTTGTCGACGTGATTCTCATCGTGGCCGGCGCACTTCTGGCGTCGCACATCCGCTTTGAGGATCTTGCCCAGACCCGGGTGGATGGCGCGTTCATTACGTTTTCAGTCGCACTTGCTCTGGTGTCGTTCCCGGTGTTCGGCCTCTATGAATCGTGGCGCGGCCGCTCGTTGTTGCGTCTGAGCGGACAGGTTTCGTTGGCGTGGCTGCTGGTCCAGGCGGGCGGACTCGTGCTGATGTTCTCCGTGCATCACACGGATATGATCTCGCGGCTCTGGTTTATCTATTGGACCGCAACGAGCGCAGCAGGCTTGATCGGATCACGTCTGGTGCTGCATTCGGTGCTGCGTAGTGTGCGCCACGCTGGTATGAATTTGCGCGACGTCGCCGTGGTGGGCGGCGGGGTTCATTGCAAGGAAGTCGTGAGCAAGGTGCAGGCGTCTCCGGCGAGCGGATTTCGCATGTCCGCTCTATTCGAGGTTGGCGCGCGTGAAGTTTTCGCACCCAAAGGTATTCCGGTATTCGAAAACTTTGGAAAGTTCTCTGAATACGTTAGAAATAGCGCGATTAAAGAAATCTGGCTGGCATTGCCGTTGTCGGAAGCGCAGACCATGCTCCGTTTCGTGAATGAATTCCGTGAGGACCTCGTGAACATCCGTTTCATTCCGGATGTGCGCAGCATGGCGTTGTTCGACGCTGGCGTGGTGGACCTGATCGGCGCGCCGGCAATCAGCCTGGTTGCATCGCCGCTGCCCGCACGGGCAATGGTGCAGAAAGAGATCTTCGACCGTCTGTTCGCGGCGCTGGCGTTGCTCGCGTTGACGCCATTGCTGTTGATCATCGCGATCGCGGTGAAGTGCTCGTCGCGCGGTCCGGTCTTCTTTACGCAATATCGGAAGGGTGCCGACGGTCAGGTGTTCCGTATCTATAAGTTCCGGTCCATGCGTGCTCATGCCGAGAAAGCGGGCGTCGTCACACAGGCCACCAAGGGCGATCCGCGCATCACGCGAGTAGGTGCGCTTCTGCGCCGCACGAGTCTCGATGAACTGCCCCAGTTCTTTAATGTGCTGCGCGGAGAAATGTCGGTGGTCGGGCCGCGGCCCCATGCGATCGAGCATGACGAGATGTATCAAAAGGTTGTGGACGGCTACATCCATCGTTATCGGATAAAACCCGGCATTACCGGTTGGGCGCAGATAAACGGGTTCAGGGGAGAGACCGATCGACTCGAGAAAATGCAGAAGCGGGTCGAGCACGATCTCTACTATCTGCAGAACTGGTCGTTTGGTCTGGACATGCGAATCGTGATTGCGACGATGGTTAAAGGCTTGGCGAACAGCAACGCCTATTAACGAATCAGCAACGCGAGCGAGTTCCATATAAGTCCGCGCGTGAGCTTAAGTCGACGCACGGAAACATTATCCGCCGGGCGTGTGCGGGAACCGTGGCAGGGTTCCCGTGCCCGATAGCGCGGAAATCTACTGGTCAATCGAACCGCGGACCGAAAAAGGGCAGCGCAATTTTTCATACACGATTCACGGGGAGATCGTGCGATTTTGTTGCAGTCGACGCTGCCGCCGAATTCGAAATCAATGAAAAAGAATTTGAAGGATTATCTGATGGCATTATTGTGGAAGTGGGCCGGTGGCTGTAAAGGAACTGATTGCCGTCGCGGTTTTCAATTGCTGTCCGGACTGGCTGCAAGCGTCATTCTCTCGGCCTGCTCGGTCGCGCCTGGAATGCGAATGACGACACCTCCGACGCTACCGTTGACTAGTGGTGACGCACAGACTCCGCCGGTCGATCTCCAGGTTCCGATAGTCGACATCAATACCGCATTGATCAGGAAGATGCGCGATGAAGTCGGGCAACCGACCGCGGTCGAGAGCAACAAGCTTTTCGCCTACACCTCCGGATATACGCTCGGAGTGGGCGACGTACTGCAGATTACGGTTTGGGATCATCCTGAACTTGCAGTAGCGCAAGGCATGCAGCAGACCCAGACAAACATACAACGCAGTACGGATCCGGCGGCCGGTTTCGTTATCGAAAAAGACGGTACGGTTCGTTTTCCGTACGCCGGGAAGATTGTTGTCCGCGGCCTTCAGGTTGGTGAAGCCCAGGACCGGATTGCCGCGGCCTTGAAGCGCGTCTTCGAGAATCCACAGGTCACTGTCAGGGTTGCGTCCTACCGTGCCAAGGAGGTCTACGTCGACGGCCAGGTCAGAAGTCCGGGAGCCATATCCATAACGGACATCCCGATGACGCTCTACGAAGCGATCACTCGGGCAGGCGGCCTCGCAGACAGCGCTGACCAGAGCCGCATGATACTGGTGCGTGACGGTGTCTCCTATCAGATAGATCTCGCGAAGATGCTTGCTCGCGGAGAGAATCCCTCGAAAATCCTGATGCAGAACGGCGACCTGCTGCGGGTCGTCTCGCGCGACGAAAGCGGCGTCTACGTCATGGGCGAAGTCAATAAACCATCTACCGCTTATCCGTTGAGAAACGGCGCGCTGACGCTTAGCGAAGCGCTGGCGCAGGCGGGAAGCATCAACTCGAATTCTGCCGACGCTGCGCAACTCTTCGTAATACGCAGTTCGGGGGGCGCCAATCCCGAAGTCTTCCATCTGGACGCCCGCTCGCCCGTATCAATGATTCTGGCGAACGAGTTCCAATTGCAACCGAAGGACGTGGTGTATGTGGACGGCAGCGGGCTTGTCCGATTCAGCCGTGTTCTTAGCCTGCTCTTGCCGGCGATTAACGCGGGTCTAACCACGGCAATCGTGACGAAATGAGCGTCAATTCCATTCTGATCGTTTGCGAGGGGAATATCTGCCGAAGCCCTATGGCCGAGGCGCTGGCTAATGATCTGTTTCCACGGCTTCGCGTCAGCTCCGCCGGATTGAATGCGCTGATTGGAAGAAAGGCCGATCCGCTTGCCATGTCGGTCATGACGGAGCGAGGGCTCTGTCTGGAGAAGCACGTGGCGCGTCAACTCAGCTGGTCAATGGTGAAGGCCGCGGACATGATCCTGGTCATGTCCGCCGAGCAGAAGAAGAGGGTTGAGGACACTTACAGGTTCGCAACAGGACGAACTTATCGAGTGGGCCATTTCCAGCAATTCGACGTGGCTGACCCTTACCAGAGAGGCAGGGCCGAGTTTGAAAAAGCGTTTGCATCGATCGAAGCGGGCTTGAAGCGTTGGTCATACGCGCTGGAAGAACTGAACGTATAAATATAGGTAACAAATGGCTGCTAATCTACCCGCGTCGCTTGACGCCACCCGTGCCGATGACGACGTTTCGTTTGCCGATTACCTTTCGTTGATATACGAAGGGCGGTGGCTCATTGCGGGAATCATGGCGTTTGTGGTCGCGCTCAGTGTCATCTATGCCTTCGGCGCTCGTCCCATCTACGAAGCTAACATTCTGATTCAGGTCGAAGATTCCGACCTCTCCGAAAAGAATCTGCTGGGAGATCTCGCGCCGCTCCTGGACGCCAAATCTGCGACCACCGCTGAGATCGAACTTCTGCGATCACGACTTGTGGTGGGTTCCGCGGTTTCGAGTCTGAAGCTGTTTATCGAGGCTATGCCCCGGCATTTTCCGATCATCGGCGGGTGGGTCAGCAATCGCTACGAGAGCAGGATGTCGGCCAGCGAACCGACCGAGATCGCGCCTCCATTTCTTGGTCTGAGCCGCTTTGCCTGGGGCGGTGAGAGCATTCAGATCGATCAATTCGACGTTCCAAAGACATACTGGAAGAAAAAGTTCACGCTGGTGGCTACGGGTCGTGACTCTTATGTATTGAAGAGTTCGGGCGACGTCGTGCTCGAAGGAAAGTTGAATCGTGTCGCCAGAGGCCGGGTCGACGACGGCGAAGTCACGCTGCTCGTAGCTAAGCTGGCTGCTCGTCCGGGAACCGAGTTCATTCTCAAGCGCAGTTCGGAACTTCAGGCGGTGGAAGATCTTCAGGACGATCTCAAGATCGAAGAAAAGGGCAAGCAGTCCGGTATCCTCAGCGTCACCCTGAACGGACCGAATCCGAAGAAGACGAAAAGCATCCTGGATGCGGTGGCTAACGAGTACGTGACGCAAAACGTAGCGTTGAAGTCGGCGGAAGCACAACAAACCATTGAATTCCTCGACCGCCAACTGCCTCAGTTGAAGAGCCAGCTTGACGATGCCGAGGCCAAGTACAACCGTTTCAGAAACGAGAAAGGCACGGTCAATCTGAGTGAGGAAGCGAAACTCATATTGCAGCAATCCGTGGATTCGAACACGGCGCTTCTCGAACTGCAGCAAAGACGTCTGGAGTTGAGGCAGCGTTTCACGGAGGAGCACCCGAGTGTCGTTGCGCTTGACAAGCAGATCGCGGCTGCAAAAGGTCAAACCGAGTCGCTCGGCAGCAGAATCTCCGGCTTGCCCAACCTGGAGCAGGGCGCTTTGCGCCTGATGCGCGACGTTGCTGTCGATACCGATCTCTACACGGGCCTTCTGAACAGTGCACAGCAGCTTCGCGTCCTGAAGGCGGGCAAAGTCGGCAACGTGCGTGTGGTCGATTTTGCACAGGATTCGGAAGAGCCGATCAAGCCGAAGAAGGCTTTGGTGATCGCAATGGGTGTCGTGTTGGGCGCCATTTTCGGCGTGACGACTGCGTTCGTGCGGAAAGCGTTCTTTGGTGGCGTGGAGAGTGGTGATACGATTGAGCGCGCTACTGGTTTGCCCATTTTTGCAACGATTCCGCACAGCGACGAGCAGCGCGCGCTGGACGATGCCGTTCGTCAGCGTGTAAAGGGCTTTCATATTCTTGCTCACCGGAATCCCGCGGATACGACAGTTGAAAGTTTGCGCAGCCTGCGAACGGCAATTCAGTTCGCCATGCTCGAAGCTGAGGACAACGTCGCTATGGTCACGAGTCCGAGCCCTAGCGTGGGTAAATCGTTCATTGTCGCCAACCTCGCGACGATACTTGCTTCCTCCGGCAAGAAGGTGTTGCTAATAGATTGTGACCTGCGTCGTGGACACGTGCACGATTGCTTTGGTTTGGCACGCGAACCAGGAGTGAGTGACTTCATATTGGGCGAGATCAGTCTCGACAAGGTCATTCAGCGCGACGTTCTTCCCGGGCTCGATTTCATTTCGACCGGCACTGTGCCACCGAATCCGTCCGAGTTGCTGACCAATGCGAGATTCGCGGAAATGCTGCAGAAGCTGCGTACTTCATACGACATAGTGATCGTGGATAGTCCGCCAGTCCTCGCCGTGACGGATGCTGCGATTATCGGCAAGCATGCCGGGACGACACTTCTGGCGTTGCGCTATGCGCAGCACCCACTGCATGAAATCGTTGAGTCCGTTCGGCGACTGCAGCACGGCGGAGTTGCACTGAAAGGCGCATTGCTCAACGATCTGCCTCGCACCGCGCTCGGCTACGGCCGCAGATATGGACGGTACTACGCGTATGAATACGGGCAGCTAACGAAATGAACAAAATCCTGTCAATCAGCACGCGTCATCGCGACGGACAAAGTCCTGCGGCGAGCACGTCGACCGACGCTCATCACGTCGCAGTGGTCCTCGTGAATTATAAGAACGCCAGAGATACGTTGCGCTGTATCGAATCGCTTGGACAACTGGACTACGGCTCTTATTCCATTGTCGTTGTAGACAATTGCTCGGGCGACGGCTCCTATGAACGGTTCAAGGAGCTTGAGCCGTCGGTCAAGGTTATACGCTCGGACTCCAACGACGGTTTCGCCGCTGCATGCAATATGGCGATGAATGCATTGCGGGATTCCGCGGTCAAATACTTCTGGCTGCTGAACAACGACACCGTTGTTCGAAAAGACACGCTGTCAGAGCTCGTCGCGGTTGCTGAACAGAGTGACGCCATAGGCGCCGTCGGATCGCGGATCGTCGATCTGCACGATTCCGATAAGACGATCTGTGCCGGCGGCGGAGTAATCAGCCGTATTACCGGTCGATCCATGCACGTTGAAAATTTCACGGTCGACACCAAGCTGGACTACCTGTGTGGTGCAAGTTGCCTGATTCGCCGCGATGCATACGAAGACATCGGGCCGCTCTCGGAGAAATACTTTCTCTACTGGGAAGACGCTGATTACAGTTTTCGGCTGGCGAAAAAGAACTGGTCGATTTCGTTTGCCGACAAGTCGATCGTCATGCATGCGGAGTCGAACACGGTCGGTAAAGGAAGCCCTCGATTCGACTACTTCTTTTCTCGTGGCTCGGTCATTTTTCTCAGAAGCCATTTCAAATATCACTGGGTCGTTCCGCTACTCGTCTCCTTGTCGGGCAGGCTCGCTCGCCGTGTGATAAGGGGCAATTACGCGGGAGCCGTGGCAATTGCGACCGGAGTAGCACATGGCCTGTCAGGTCAACTTCGGCGTCCCAACTGACGAACCGCTATGGCAACCCTTGGAACATATACGGCACCGCGAAGGGCGCTCCCGCTAAGTTTGCTGTTGGCCTTGAGCGCGCTTTTTGCCGCGCTCGGCGCCCAGATTTATCCCGTTTTCGGAATCATCTGTTTGGTGACGATCGCGTGTTCGCTGTTGGAGGCGACCAGGAAGAACCTCGCCGGGCCGGCGTTCGTGATGCTCATTGTGTTTAGTCTTTACGTGCTGCCGCGCGCCGCCTTGGTGCTGCTAGGTGCGATCGACAAGTTCTCGGGTTTCGATCTGAGTGATGACAACCAGTGGATCATTGGAACGGTTCTATTTGTCTACGCGTTTTTGTCCGGGACCAAGCTTAGTGGGACCGACAGCGTTCCGCTTGGCGCACCGGCAAAGGGTTCGAAACTGGCGGTCATGATCAGTCTGTTCATGATCGCCTGTTCCATCCTGTTCTTTGTCAGCTATTTAAAGGCTGTTGGCGGGGTGCAAGGGCTGATCGCCAATTACAACGCAGAGACCTATTTTGCGGCAACTCAGGACGAGGTCGGTTCCGCGAGCAAGAACGGGTCGATTTACACGCTGATTTCGGGATTCACTATCGTAAGTGCAGCGCTGTTTACGTTGGAGAAATCGCGAAAAATGGTGATTTCCTATTCCGTTTTGTGCGGGATTTCGCTGGTGATGTCGGTCTGCTTCATCAAGCGCGAGTACGCGTTCGACGTATTGATGGCGATTATCGTCACGCTGGTTGCAAGAAAATCCGTGGTCAGGCTGCAAAGACTCGCACTAATCGGCTTTGCGGCTGCGGGAATGCTCTTCCTGCTGTTTCTAGTCAGATCCGGATTTCAGCCTGGCGACGCAGTTGTCGTTCCTTTGGCTCTACTCGACACGTCCGAGTTCTGGGTACTCGATCAGATCATGAACGTGTACCAGAACGGCATTGCATTGACTGATTATGACTATGGTTGGCTTCACCTCACGGCGTTCGTCTCGCCGTTCATGCCGTTCGACTCCTACGTGCCGCTCGACCACATTCTGGTTGAGCGATCAATGGGAATTTCCGGCTGGGGAATTCCGCCCACTATTTTCGGTTACGCCTTTCTCGTGTTCGGGTGGCTTGGCCTGATTCCATATGGGATTGCGCTCGGATACGTTATCGGCCGGGTTGATCGGTGGCTGAAGAGCAGAACGCGGAAACACTGGAGTTTCCTGAGCGCCTACATGATTTTCATCATGTACTGCTGGTTTCTGTTTAGAAACGGTGACCCGGTGTTGGCGGTGTTTTATACCAACCGGTACTTATTCCTGGTAATTTTCGTTGCCTTGATTGAGTGGGTGTTTAACCGTGGTTCCAGACGAATGGCTACCGCGAACTCGATGAGAGTGCGGATATGACGCGGCACTTCAACTCACTCTTTCGCCAGGCGCTGGGATCGAACGTCGCGATATTGGGGCTGAATTTTGGCAACGTGGCCCTTACGTCGCTGTTCGCCGGTTTAAGCACGCGCGGTGCCGTTACGGCGATCATGGCCTATCCGCCATTGTTAGCTTCGATATGCTGCTTTGGTCTTCATCTGGGTTTTGTGTACCTGACGCAACGATTCCCCGAGCGGGCGGAAAGTCTATTTAAATGTCTGATTGTCTGCGCCATTTTTTCCATCGGTGCGGGCACGCTCGTCAGCCTGACAATTGCGCCGTATATCGCCAGCAAAATTTCGGCCGACAAAACGCTGGTAACGATCTGGACAATCGTTCTGACCGATACGACGATCGTCTACGCGCTGTTTTCAGGAGCATGCCAAACGGAAAAGCTGTTCCACGTATTTAGTGTCTCGCGATTGATGTCGCCCGCCGTGACCGCAGTGGGCATTCTGGTTTTCGGTCTTTTCTCGGTGGTGGAAACGCAAGCTTATCTGGCTGCTTACGCCGCCGGATCGCTGGTAAGCAGTGCGTTCACGATAGTCGTCTGCGTCAAGGAATACAAAAATAGAGGGGTGCTGGCCCGCAAGGACGTTCGCGAACTGGGCCGCCTCGCGTCGCTGTACTGGATTGGCGATGTAATGAATATTCTGGTTTGGCAGGTGGACAAGATCGCGCTAATCGCACTGTCCATGCCGATGCGGGAAGTGGGTATCTATACGATCGTCGCAGCAATTGCGCGGGGTGTAGGCCAGATTCCAATTTCGTTGAGTCAGGTGCTTCTGGCAAAGGCAATCGGGAAATCAAGAAGCGCGGTTGTGGAACAAACCGCGGTTAATTTCCGATATATCACGGTTTTGTCCGTGCTGATGGCGGGTTGCCTGGCTCCGGTAATGCTGTCGTCGTTCTTTATCACGAACGTGGAGATTTCCCGATTCGTCAAGGTGCTGTGCATTCTGTCTATCGACTCCTGTGTGGCCGGAGGAAGCCTGATTGTTTCTCAGGCGTTCAGTGCGGTAGGCGAGCCGCATAAGGGGGCGATCCGCCAACTGGTGGGCGGCTTGTCCGCGATTGTATTTGCGTATTTTCTCGGGTTGCAGCTCGGAGTCGTGGGCGTTGCGACCGGGATTCTGATGTCCTCCGTTCTAAAACTCACCGTAGCGTGGGTGATGTTCAAGAGTGCTTTTGAGACGCGATCTGAAAATTGGATGCCTTCACGAACCGACTGGGGTGGGGCATTGGGTTTTTTCAAACGGGGTGGCTAAATGAATTCATTAAAATACAAACTGACGTCGTTGCTGGAAATTATTCCACAGGGCGAGCACATAATATTTGCCGACTATCCCGTTTACTTCAACATCGGGGACTTGCTGATATTTCAGGGGAGTGAGAATTTCTTCCGCGATAATAATATTTTGATCGATGACCGATTTAGTCTGAAGGAAAAATCGCAGCTTTCCAGACACACGGTTGGCGACAGAACGATTGTATTGCAGGGTGGGGGGAATTTCGGTGATCTTTATCCGTGGCATCAGTCGTTCCGCGAACACATCGTAAGTCAGTTTCGCGACAACAGGATTGTTCTGTTGCCGCAGACGATCCATTTTTCTGATATGGCCAGGGCCAGGGAATCGGCGGCAATTTTCAGAAGCCATAAAAATCTGCACATCTGCGTCAGAGACGAAAAAAGCTACCAATTTGCCGTGAATTTTCTGAGCGACAAAGTCTATTTGTTGCCGGATATGGCGCATTGGCTTTACGGATCATCGGCGTTCAAACCGGCAACGCGCGACGCCGCAAAAGGCACGCTCTGGCTGATTCGTGAAGACAAGGAGCAGCCGCAGACTTCACATGTTTCGGAATTGCCGGTTCACGGACGGGATTTCCAGGGCGACTGGAACGATTTGCAAAAATTTTCAGCGCCGTTTCTTGAGCAATGGTCGAGCAAATTTCATCGGGTTGCCGGGATGGCTCCGGTCAGGGTAGTTCGTCCGTGGAAAATGTACCTGCCGATGGTGCGCTCAATCATCGAGGCGAATGTGAATTTTTTCTCGAAATATGAGCGCGTCGTGACGTCCAGATTGCATGGGCACATTCTTGGCGCTTTGCTGGATAAGGAAATCGTTTTGATTGATAACTCGTACGGCAAGAATTCGGGTTATTACGAATGCTGGACGAAGGTGCTCCCCAATGTGGTTCTTTCTGCGAACGGAGCGTGAACCGTGCGAAAAGCATTCGTATTGCTCTGGGCCGAGATTTCCGTGGAGAACTGGAAGAAATCCTTCGAAGAAGGTATTCGGCCGGACAGGTCTCCCTATGGATATCATTATCTGGAGGAGTCTGGATTCGATGTGCTTTATTCGAAATCAGTTAAGGAAAACCACCTTTCCAGAATTATCAGGAAAAGTATCTCCAGAATCTTTCGTGCCGATCTTGTGCATGCGCTGAGAAATATCAGAGGCATGGCAAAGTCGGACTACATATTTACGCACACGGATAGAGAAACTTTCTCCGTTCTGCTGTTGAGAACGGTTTTCCCGTGGCTGATAAAAGCAAAGACCGTCTGCCAGATTATCTGGACCCCGGACCTGCTGAAACAGCAGAGTAAATTCGGCGCAAAGCTGCTGGGCGCCGTTTTGAGGAAGTCAGATCTGGTAATAACGTTGTCCAGCCAGAACCAGGACTGGCTGAATCAGCTCGATAGCCGGATCAACGCGAAGTCGGTGAAATTCGGCATTTGTCACGACAGCTTTTCGGCTGAGGCGCTCCCGGCTATACGGGACGATTCGGCGCTGAGAATTCTCGCAATCGGTAACGACGAACATCGCGACTGGAAGACGTTTTGTTCGGCTCTGTCCGACATGGGCGACGTGCGCGTCCGCGTGCTTAGCCGCACCTTCAGGAAATCGGTTGCGTCATGTCCAGACGATTGGGAAATAGAGTCCGCGAATTCGCTAAGTGAAGTGAAAAACGCGTATGCCTGGGCGGACCTCGTCGTGGTGCCGCTTAAAGGCAATATGCACGCGTCCGGCATTACATGCGTACTGGAGGCGGCGTTCCTCGGCGTGCCTGTTATTGCGGCAAATACCGGAGGGCTGACTGACTATTTCGACGAAGGCGAGGTGATGTACTACGAGACCGGTAGTGCCGAATCGCTTGGTTTGCAAGTCAGGAGATTTGCCACGGATGTCTCGGCGCGACGGAGTTATCAGCGTGCAGCGTTCGACCGTGCGCGCAACGAAACGCTGACCTCAAAAAACTACATTGACCAGCAAGTGAGTTTGATTCTGGCTCGAGATGCAATCGGGGGGACCTGATGAAAATAGTGCACGTGTGCGAGACCCTGAAGGGCGGCATCGAATCGTATCTGGCGGAGATTATTCCGTACCAGGTGGGTTTGTACGGGGCGGACAATATCCACATAATCGTCCCGCGCGATGGAGATGATGGGCGAAGGGAGTTTCACGACGCCGTTATCTGGGAATTCAGGAGACAGGGGCGTTCCTTCTCGACGATGCTGAATCTCTGCCTCGCGATTCTCCAGATCGTCAGGACACAAGCGCCGGATGTCATTCACCTGCACAGCTCTTTTGCCGGCGCCATTGGTCGCGTCGTATTGATGGCATTACGCAAGGAGACGAAGGTTATTTATTGTCCGCACGGTTGGTCGTATCTGCGCCAGGGTGCCGAACGTACGAACTGGCTGTGGAAGAAGATCGAAACGATGCTTGCGTTGGCGTGTAACAAGATCGTTTGCATCTCCAAACATGAGTACAACGCGGCACTCGATGCCGGCTTGCCGAAACAGAAGCTCGAACTGATCGTAAGCGGAATCTCCGATGTCGTCTCGGACGCCCCGCGGAATCAGGCTATGTCATCCGAAAACCGTGCAATACGCCTGTTATTCGTCGGTCGGCTGGATTACCAGAAGGGTGTCGATCTGTTGTTCAACGCGCTTCGATTGGCTGCGCGAAAAGATATCGAATTGACGCTGGTCGGGGAGGCGGTCGTCAATTCCGGCTGGTGGGCTCAGGTGCGTGGATCGTGTCCTGAGAATGTGCAGATCGTCGGCTGGCAGGAGCGAGACGCATTGCAGATTTTTTATGATCTCGCAGATGCTCTCGTGGTGCCTTCACGTTGGGAAGGATTTGGTCTCGTTGCCGTTGAGGCATTCAGAGCGGGCACGCCGGTGATATGCAATGTGGCGGGAGCGTTGCCGGATATCGTGGAACACGGGATTAGCGGATACCACCTCGATTTTGAAAATGAAGAGAACGCGGTGGCCTTCTTCTCGGACCTGAAGCTTGAAAACCTGACCCTCCTGAGACATGCAGCGCGCGAGCGCTATACCAGCGTTTTTAAATCGCAAGCGATGAACGAAAAAATGCTGCAGATGTATCAGGCGGTAATTCCGCACGCAGAGACGGTGGGCGCCGCGGGGTTCATGGAGTAGTTGGCCGGATTTATCGAGGATTATATGATTCATGTCGACTACGTGGTTGGTCACGACCCCGCTATTGATCGTGACGGTATCGGCGACTATGCGGAACAAGTGGCGGCAGCTCTGGGCCGACGAGCAACTCCCGGTACCAGGATTGGCTTTGTTCATTCAAGGTTCAAACCGCGAAATATTTTTAAATGGTTGGGATTTCTTCGATTCTTTAGCCGATCGAATATCGTACATATTCAATATCCGGTTGAAGGATGGGGAACATCTGTCATGCCTGGCGTCGTGCCGGTCATTGGCCGGATCTTTTTTCGATCGAGCCGCCTGGCTATCACGTTGCACGAATGGAGAAGCATGCACGTGCTGCGCCGTGCAAGCGTTTACTTGACCATTCTTCTGGCAGACGTCCTGATCTTTGCCTCCGAACGGGAGCGGAAAGCATTTTTGAGTTCACGAATCGCGAGGTATACGAGGCGCAATCAAAAACTGGTTGTGATTCCGATCGCCGTGAATGTCGATATTCCAGAACTTGAAACCGCCGATGTTCTGGCGGCACGTGAAAATGTGCTATCGCGCCTGCACGCCGAAAAAAGCCCGCATGACGATAACGGGTACACCCGGCAGATCGTGCTAGGCTTTTTCGGGTTCGTCTATGAATGGAAGCAGCCGGACAAAATGCTGTATATCGTCAAGGAACTGCTGAACAAAGGTTGCGCGGTGAAGCTGGTTATGTGCGGTGATTTTCCGGATGGGCACGACGAAAAACGGGAAGATTTTCGCAAGAAAATTGCGGAGAATGGACTTGAAGGCAATATCGAATTATGCGGCTACATCGAGCGGGCGGATGAACTGGCGTTAAGGCTCTCTGCGTGTGACGTAGTTCTTCAACTGTTCTCCGACGGTCTATCGGCAAGACGGGGAAGTTTCTGGTATTCGGCCGAACTGGGAACGCGGGTTCTTTCCACGTTTCCAGGCGCGGCGGACGAATTCGAGCAGTGCGGAACAGGTTATGAGCCTTCGCATGACGAGCGTGTGCTGCTGGTTCCCGCGGGCGATGATCCTGCCGATATTGCGGCAAGGATTCTGGACTGGACGGAACCGTGGAATCCGCCGGTGAGAAGGCATATTGCACCCACGTGGGACGAGATAGCGGCCCAGCATGAGGGCGTGTATGGCGCAATCGTGCCGGCCGCGGAAGAGCAAACTGACGGGTTGGCCGAAGATGCTGTTCAACCGGCCAAGACGTTTGGATCGCGGTCGACGGAGAGCCGATGAAACGGGTTGATCGCCTGGAGAAAAGACGCTCCGTTGCGAAAGTTATCCTGGCCGGGATGTCTTTTCTGTTGCCATCTTTGGGGCGACCAGCGGCGGGCGGTGTAGCTGTTTCATCTGGCATTGCAGTGGCGAACGGCACAAAAATTAGCGTGCGCATCGACGAAACGGGTGCGAACGGTAACGGAATTGACGACGATACGGATTATTTCACGCGTGCCTTGCGTTCCAACGTCACGGTCGTTGCTGAAAAGGGAAAGGTGTATCGCGTCAAGCCGCTCGTGTTTGTCGATTTAAAGAACGCAACATTGGATCTGAATGGTTCGACCCTCCTGGTAGATAGGCCTACGCCGACAGGTCCTTCGCCGTCGGGGCTGACCTTTAAATCGTCGTCCAGGTTAGGTGGATGCCAGAATCTGCAAGTGAGAAATGGAAAAATAACCTACGTATCGGCGCCGGCTACCCGAATCGACAATAATTTTGCCATTTATGTGGAGGGTGCTCGGGGGATCGAGATTTCGGGCGTTGAGATCGATGGAAGTTGGTCGGCCGGTATCTGGGTGCAGAAATCGACCAATGTTTATATTCACGACAATGATGTCCATCACACCAAAGCCGACGGCATAACCTGTCAGGGTTGTGGAGCCAATATAAGAATTATTTCGAATCGGGTGAGGTTTCCGGGCGACGACTGTGTTGCCGTAACGTGGTTCACGGGAAATGAGGAGTCGTACGTCGGAAATGGTCTGGGCGAAAAATATAGCTCGAACGTCAGAATCGCAAATAATATTTGCGAGGACGGGGCCGCTCGTGGAATTTTCCTCGGCGGCGTATCGGGCGGTGAAGTTTGCTTCAACAAGATATCGAGAACGGACGCCATTGGCATTCTGCTGGCCAGAGATACGGTAGACCGGTTTTCCGAGTTCTTCTACGCCAACGGTGTGAATAACTCGAATCTGAACGTGGATATTCACCATAACTCGCTGAGTCAGTGCGCCATCGCGTCGAATAGCCGATATGCCGAGGTGGGTGGGATCTGGATCTCCGAGCGAAATCGCGGCATCAGGGTAATGAATAATGTCTTGAATAAATGCAATAACATTCATTTCTACTGCGCGGGGAATGCCGAGATATACCAGAACACAAGTTTCTCTCCGCAATGGATCGCGGGCGGAAGGGTGAGAAAAGAGCAGATGCTGGGGCGGGGCAGCCATGTCGTTACCGGTGCCAATTCGGCGAGCAAGGGTTGGAATTTTGGCGGGATCTACGAGAACGAGTTGATTGGCGATTGCTATTACGCGATCTGGATTGGCCCGGGAAGCCTTTCCCGGCGATGGCAGGTGGCCCGAAACCGGATTTTTGTTTCGACCGATACGTCCCGGTCCGCCAATTCACTTTCTGCTGAGCCCGGACAGAAAGACATGGCGAGCGTCACTGCCTGGATTCGCTCCGACAATCCGGGGAGGGTTTCCGTGGAAGATAACGTGGTTCAGGATCTCCGCGATGCGCCAACTCCTGATGAGTAGTTTCGGCTTGCGGCTTCGGCGCGTGCGTGACTGGCTCGCGACCTCGCGCTCAGTCCCGGCTGTGAGCGTCTTCGGCCGGGCAATGAGGAGTCGGAGCATTCTCCTCATTGGCCGATCGCTTCTGGTGTTGACTGGATTCGTGACGTTTTTCCAGACGTTGCCCGACCCGATCGGCAGACGTGCGCCTCGTGCGTGCCTCATGCAGGGACCGCACATATTCATCCATCGCGCCAGTCTGTTGAGGACGATCCTTGCGATGTCCCCACAGGCGAGCGACGCTGCCACAAACCTTGCGGATCACGACGGCAATGCAAACGGCAATGGCAAGGAACACCAGGGCGAGACTCTCGCCAACGTTCCTTAAGCGTGTCAGTGTTCGCAAATCTCGCACGATGGCTCCAAAGCAGGCAGCGCCTTAGTCTACCAGTTCGGAGCGGAGCGTCGGCAAGCTTTGAGCAAACGTTTGCGCGGGCGATGGAGCCGCCTGGCGGAGGGCGGTCCTTGCCAGCGGGAGTTGCGGTCAGCGACTGAAGCAGGATTCAAGCAATATAAGCGAAGGCGCAATAGCTTCGTCAGTTGGCGCCCACACCGCTCAGCATGCTCCTGTAGGACTTCATTGCAGGACTTAGCCTGAAGCGCTTCGAGTTGGGCGACGCCTCGGTGTTATCAAGTGTTGAAGTCGCTGCGGAATAGGAAGTAAGGCTACTCGTGTCCGCAGAAGCGCCTTGAGAGAGGAGAGACGACTCAAGTGCCCGCTTCTTTGACGTTTGAAACTTTGATTGACGGCCTTTTTTGTCGTTATCGCCAAGGGCAAGATCGTCGCCGCTTTCAGATGCGGATTCAATCATCATGCTGGTGAGGTAGTCCGGCTCATCTATCAAATCTTTCCCTACTGTCGCTTCCTTGGTGAGGTCGGGTGGCGTGTATGGCGAGTTGCTGGCGTTTTTTCTGTCGTCGAGATCCCGTCGACGTTGGTGGCCTGCATAGCGACGCTTGTAATGCCCCAACTTCGACGCGTCCGAGTCATCTGACACAGGCAAACCTGTCGATGAATAAGAGGTCAATGTGGCCGGATCGACTGACGTATAGTCCAATTCGCTCGCATTACCGGTGGAGTAAGGCGACGGAGTGGGCTGCCGGCTCGATGCGGTGCGATATTGAGCGAAGCCGGAGGTGGACACTGCAACAAGACACAACAGACACGCGCGCAACAGTCTCACCGCGGCTCCTGACAGGTCGAAGAATTTCATTTCACATTTCAGACTGCGAATCTGTTGGCGTTCTGCCGGCCGAGTCCTTCGTGGCAAGCAGCGGTTCACAGTCGATCGGGTATTCAATGTCAATTCCGGATCGTTCTGCACGTTGCTTGTCTCGAACCGGAAGCCAGGCCAGATCCGCGCAACGAATTCCTTCGCATTGAAGCTCTCGAAGAAAAAGCCTCTCGCGTCTCCAAACACTTTCGGCTCGATGATCTTGACTTCAGGCAGTGCGGTAGCGGTTACTTGGATGGCCATGCCACTTGATCCGTAAGAAGGTTTTGCAGGTACTTGCCGTAGGCGTTCTTGGCGAGCGGTTTGGCGAGTGCCTGCAGTTGCTCGCCGTCGATCCATTGTTGCCGATAAGCGATTTCCTCGGGACACGCGACCACGAGCCCCTGACGCTTCTGCAGCGTGGCGATGAACGTGGCCGCCTCGATCAGCGAATCATGCGTGCCGGTGTCGAGCCACGCATAACCGCGGCCCATGATTTCGACAGTGAGCGCCGCATTGGCGAGATAGCGCGAGTTGACGTCGGTGATTTCAAGCTCGCCGCGCGGCGATGGCTTGATGTCGGCGGCGATATCGCACACCTGGTTGTCGTAGAAGTACAGACCCGTGACCGCGTAGTTCGAACGCGGCTTCACAGGCTTCTCCTCGATCGACAGCGCGCGGAACTGCCGGTCGAATTCGACCACGCCATACCGTTCCGGGTCCTGCACG
Organism: Paraburkholderia sp. USG1; assembly: GCF_031570135.1. Taxonomy (NCBI): domain Bacteria; kingdom Pseudomonadati; phylum Pseudomonadota; class Betaproteobacteria; order Burkholderiales; family Burkholderiaceae; genus Paraburkholderia; species Paraburkholderia sp. USG1. The sequence continues at coordinate 26,845 of NZ_JAMWXW010000032.1, forward strand.
TGGTACGCAAAGACGGTCGCGCCTTCCGTTTTCCCGTTGGCGTTTTCCAGCTGCTTCGCCAGATCGTGACCGTAGAAGATGTTGTCGCCCAGAATCAGCGCAGACGGATCGTTGCCCACAAAGTCGCGACCGATAATAAACGCCTGCGCAAGACCATCCGGCGAAGGCTGGACCGCATACCGGATATTCATTCCCCACTGGCTGCCGTCGCCGAGCATCGCCTCGAAGCGCGGCGTGTCCTGCGGCGTCGAAATGATCAGCACGTCGCGAATGCCCGCCACCATCAGCGTGGACAGCGGGTAGTAGATCATCGGCTTGTCGTACACCGGCAGCAGCTGCTTCGAGACGACGTGCGTGATCGGATACAGGCGCGTGCCCGAACCGCCCGCGAGAATAATGCCTTTACGCGCCATTGCCGTGCCCTTACGCGCGCTGCGCGTAGTTGGTCTCAACCCACTTGCGGTACTCGCCCGAGGCGACTTCGTCCGACCACGCCTGATTGTCCAGATACCACCGGACCGTCTTCGCCAGACCCGTTTCGAACGTTTCCGCAGGCTTCCATCCAAGCTCACGTTCGAGCTTGCGCGCGTCGATCGCATAGCGGCGGTCGTGGCCCGGACGATCCTTCACATACGTGATCTGGTCGTGGTACGACGCGCCCGCCTTCGGACGCAACTGGTCGAGCAGGTCGCACAGCGTGTGGACCACTTCGAGGTTCTTCTTCTCGTTCCAGCCGCCCACGTTGTACGTCTCGCCCGGCGTGCCGCGCGCGAGCACTTCGCGGATCGCGCTGCAGTGGTCACCCACGTACAGCCAGTCGCGCACGTTCTGGCCGTCGCCGTAGACCGGCAGCGGCTTGCCGGCGAGCGCGCTGGCGATCATCAGCGGGATCAGTTTTTCGGGGAACTGGTACGGACCGTAGTTGTTCGAGCAGTTCGTGGTCAGCACCGGCAGCCCATACGTATGATGGTAAGCGCGCACGAGGTGGTCGGAACCCGCCTTGGTGGCCGAGTAAGGACTGTTCGGCGCATAAGGCGTGGTTTCGGAGAACTGCGGGTCGGTAGAGGACAGCGAGCCGAATACTTCGTCGGTCGAGACGTGCAGGAAGCGGAACGCGGCCTTGTCGGCCTCGCCGAGCGCGTTCCAGTACTGACGGGTTGCTTCGAGTAGCGTGAAGGTGCCGACCACGTTCGTTTGCACGAAATCAGCCGGTCCATGAATCGAACGGTCCACGTGGCTTTCCGCGGCAAAGTGCAGCACGGCACGCGGCTTATGCTCAGCAAACAACGCGTCGAGTGCGCTGCGATCGCAGATGTCCGCGCGCACGAAAACGTGTTTCGGGTTGCCCTGTTGCGACTTGAGCGTACCCAGATTGCCGGCATACGTCAGCTTGTCCACGTTCAGTACCGCTTCGTCCGAGGCATTGAGCCAGTCGAGCACGAAATTGGCGCCGATAAAACCGGCGCCGCCCGTTACCAGAATCATGAATTGTCCTTCGAATGTGCGGGGCTGACTATGAGAATTACCGCCCTGTCGGCAGGGCGGCAGGACGCATATGAACGGAGCGGGCGCGTGCCTGCTCAATCATCATTTACGAATGATTGTCGAACGCCGACTGTTGTAGGCGAAAGTGGCAGAAATTGACCAGATAATTGCGACGATGGACAAAGGGTGCTGAAAGAGCAATTCCCCTGAGACGACGAACCGCTCCTACCCGGGCACGCTAAACCTCAATACCGCGTGCTCGCCTTCGCCGCAATCGCTGCGGCAGCAGCGCGCGTTTCGACATGCAGTTTGCCGAACACATGTTCGAGGTGCTTGTTGACCGTGCGTGGCGCCATTCCAAGAATGTCGCCGATATCCCGGTTCGTCTTGCCGCGCGACAGCCACAGCAGCACTTCCGCTTCGCGTGCGGTCAGGCTGAATTGCGCGGCGAGCGCGCTGGTGTGAGTGGCGTCGTCGAACTCTTCCAGCAGGATCACCCATTCGCCGCGCGTCGCCGGTCCCAATACGCGTACAACGCGGCGCACGCCGTCGGCGGCGGTCTCGAAGGCGGCTTGCAGGTCGCAACCGGCTTCGATCCAGCGCATGAACCATTGCTCCAGCACCATCGGCAGACGCAGGCCAGCTTCGCTCAGCGGGTGATGCAATAGCGCGGCTTCGTCAACACGTCGAGGTGTGAACGAAGTCGAAGCCAGACAGCCGCCGTCTTCATTTGCCTGTTCATTTGCCGCTTGATTTCCCGCTTCATTTGCCTCATCCATCAGCCCACGCCCCGACCCATACCACGCCAGCCGTTGCCGCGCCAGGTCGCTCTGCCACCTGATCTCACCGCTCGCGGCCGCAATCAGCGCCGCGCGCATACCGATCTCCAGCACCCTGTCCGCCTGACGCTGCTGACGCGAGCGCTGCACGTGCGCGGCAATCCGCGCGCTGACCTCGCTTGGCTTGACGGGTTTGGTGACGTAATCAATGCCGCCCACGCGGAAGCCCTGCACCACATGCTCGCTATCGGTCAGTGCGGTCATGAAGATCACGGGTAGATGCCGGTTGCGCGGATCGGCCTTGATCCGCCGGCACGTCTCGAAGCCGTCGAGGCCGGGCATCAGCGCGTCGAGCAGAACGGCGTCAGGCGTGATGCGCGCGAGGCGTTGCAGCGCGGACTGGCCATCGAGCGCCACCAGTACCGCGTAACCGGCCGCCTGCAGCGTATCGGAAAGCAGCGCGAGATTGTCGGGCGTGTCGTCGACGATCAGCACGACCGGTTTGCCATCGGGCAAGTCCGGTTGCGTGTCGGGCGGCAAAAGCAAAGTTTCGTCATGCATCGGGATGGACCTGCTGGGTAGGCGCGAGCAGATGCGCGAGTTCAGTCAACCGGAAGCGGCGCGCAAGCGCGCGCAATGGTTCGAGCACGGCGGCGAGTTCCGGTGCGCCATGCTCGGCGGCGTCGAGTTGTTCGATAAAGCCCTGCACGTAACCCATTTCCAGTTGCGCATGCAGCTTTTCGCGCAACGAGGCGGGCAGGCTCGCCGTCACGTCGACACGTGCAACGGCGGAGGCGGCCGCTACCGCTTCGGTCGGCTCGACGATCCAGTGCAGTTGCAGCAGCGCGGCCAGTTTGTCGAGCAGCAGCGGAATGTAGAGCGGCTTGGCGAGGTAGTCGTCGCAACCGGCTGCGGCGCCTTTGTCGCGATCGTCCGCGAATGCGTTGGCGGACAGGATCAGAACCGGCGCCGACGACAGATGATTGTCGCGAATCAGCCGGCTCGCCTCGAAGCCGTCCATGTCCGGCATCGACACGTCCATCACGATCAGATCCGCCGACGCGGTCCCGAGCCATTGCAGCGCCTCCGGTCCGCTGGCGGCTTCCACCACGTTGAAGCCCAGCGGCGCCAGCGTCTGCACGACGATGCGGCGTTGCTCGGCGAGATCGTCCACCACGAGCACGGTGCGGCGCGGCCCGTCGTAACCCTTCACGTTGAGCGGGCCGCTCGCGAGCAACTGCGGCGCGCGCACTTCAGGCGCGAACAGTTTGACGATAAAGCGCGTGCCTTTGCCCACTTCGCTTTGCACTTCCAGGTTGCCGCCCATCAGTTCCGTGAGCAGGCGGCAGATGGTCAGTCCCAGCCCCGCGCCATGATCGTGTTCGCGCGCCGCCGCGCCGCGCTCGAATGGCAGGAATAGCCGCTCCAGTTCGCTGGCCGGCATGCCGGGCCCGGTATCGGCGATTTCAAAGGTAATGGCTTCCCACGCATAGCTCGCGCGCACCTTCACCGAACCGTGCGAGGTGAAGCGGATCGCGTTGCCGATCAGGTTGATGAGAATCTGCCGCACGCGTTTTTCGTCGATGCGCACCACGTCCGCCATGCGGCCGCTCGTCTGGAATTCGAACTGCAGTCCTTTGTCGGTGGCCTGCGGTTCGAGCATGGCAGCGAGTTGCGCGACGAAGTCCGGCAGCGAAATCTCCGTCACGTTCAACTGCAGCTTGCCGGCCTCGATCCGTGCGACGTCGAGCAGGCCGTCCACCAGCGCCAGCAGATGCTCGCCGCTGCGATAGATGGTCGCCACGGCGTTGCGCCGCGCCGGCGGCAGTTCGTCGGTGCCTTGCAGCAGTAGTTGTGCGTAACCGAGAATGCTGTTGAGCGGCGTGCGCAGTTCGTGACTCAGGCCCGTCACATAGCGGCTCTTGGCACGATTGGCGGACTCGGCTGCGGCGCTCGCGCGCTGAAGCGCGGCGTCGGTCTTGCGGTGCGCCTCGATCTCCTGCATCAGCAATTCGGCTTGCCGCTGCGATTCTTCCTGGGTGACCTTGCGGTTTTCGTTGGCGAGCACGAGCCACCAGGCGGCAATACATCCGACCAGCGCCAGCGCAAAAAACGCCTTCAGATAGCCCTGCAGCAGCACGTCGTGAACGGTCGTGTCGAGATTGGGCAGGGTGCGTACGCTCTGATACCACTGCACCGCCAGCACCCCGCCGAGCAACGTCACCACGGCGATCAGCAAGCCGGCGTACTGTGCGAGCCGCAAACCCGCCGGCCCAAGCGTGAGCCTGGGAAAGAGTGTGCGCATCGACTTGCCGAATTGCGCGGGCAGTCGCGCGTGCGGCTTGCAGGAGTCGTTGCAGCGCGAATCGAGCGAGCAGCACAGCGAACAGATCGAACCGGCGTAAGCCGGGCAGTGCGCCATGTCCTCGCGTTCGAAGGTGTTTTCGCAGATCACGCAGCGCAGTATCGCGCCTTCTTCGAGGTCGCGGCCGTCGCGCGCCAGATAGAAGCGTCCGCGTGTGGCGATGGCCAGCAGCGGTGCGCAGATGAACGCCACCAGCAACGCAATGAACGACGACAGCGCCTCGGCCGTGGTGCCGAACACACCCGCATGCGAGAGCGCGGCAATCACGGAGGCGATCAGCATCGCGCCCACGCCGACCGGATTGACGTCGTACAGATGCGCGCGTTTGAACTCGACATGGCGCGGGCTATACCCGAGCGGCTTGTTGATGACGAGGTCGCCCACCACCGCGCCAATCCAGGCAATCGCCACGTTCGCATACAGCGCAAGCACCTTGCTGATGGCTTCGAACACGCCCATCTCGACGAGCAGCAGTGCAATCAGCACGTTGAACACGAGCCACACCACGCGCCCCGGATGGCTATGCGTGAGCCGCGCAAAGAAATTCGACCACGCGAGCGAGCCGGCATACGCGTTGGTCACGTTGATCTTCAGTTGCGACACGATGACGAACAGCGTCATCGCAGCAAGCGCGCCTTCAGGCGAATGGAACACGTAGTGATACGCGACCAGATACATCTGCGTGGGCTCGACGGCCTTGACCGGATCGATCTCGTGCTGGATGGCGAGGAAGGCGAGAAACGCGCCGCCCAGCATTTTCATCGCGCCCGGCACGATCCAGCCAGGGCCGGCCGCGATCAGCGCGGCCCACCAGCGAAACCGGTTGGCGCGCGTGCGCGGCGGCAGAAAGCGCAGATAGTCGACCTGCTCGCCAATCTGCACGATCAGCGAAAACACCACGGTGCAGCCCGCGCCGAAAGCGACGAGGTTGAATTCGTGGCCGTTGCCTGAAACGCCACTAAACGTCACCCATTCCGCGAGCACGTGCGGTTCACGCCACAACACCACGACGTACGGCACGACCAGCAGCACGAGCCACAATGGCTGGGTCCAGCCCTGAAGGCGATTGATGAAGGTAATGCCGAAGGTCACGACCGGAATGATCACGAGCGCGCTGATCACGTAGGCCACGGAAAGCGGCACCTTCAGATACAGCTCCAGCGCGAGCGACATGATGGCCGCTTCCAGCGCGAAGAAAACGAAGGTGAAGACCGCATAGATCAGCGAAGTGAGCGTCGAGCCCAGGTAGCCGAAACCCGCGCCGCGCGTGAGCAGGTCCATGTCGACGCCGTTGCGTGCGGCGTAGTAGCTGATCGGGATGCCCGTCAGAAAGATCAGCAGGGAGACGGCGAGGATGGCGCAGATCGCGTTGGTAAAGCCGTAGTTCACGACCAGCGCGCCGCCAATCGCTTCGAGTACCAGAAACGACACCGCGCCGATCGCCGTATTGGCGACGCGGAATTCCGACCAGCGCCGGAACGCGCGCGGCGTGAAACGCAGCGCATAGTCCTCGAGCGTCTCGTCGCCGACCCACGCGTTGTAGTCGCGGCGGATCTTGACGATGCGCTGCGTGCCGCCGGCCGGCGGGCGCGATGCCCCACCTTGGGTGGCGGGACCGGCGGGCAGAGGGGTCTGTGGTTGCGTTTGGTGCATCGAGGCCTTTCGTCGGCGGGTTGCGTGACTAGCGGTGCGGCCATGCAAATTGCATTCCATTCGCGCTTGCCTCCTTACCCGCATGCCAGTGCGGCTACTACGCCGACGCGATTATAGGGAGCGGATTTTTGTCGCGCCCTACGTCAACTGACGTATTGGGCCGCGCAAATTGGCTACCTACCTTTCGTGGCGTCGACACCGCCATCCGGTTCCCAGCGCGGGTCGCCCGACCACGACTACAAGGAGAATTCGATGTCACACGATGATCAGAACGAGTCCGGCATGCCCTCGGCGCTGCGCCGCAAACTGTTGATGGGGCTCGCTGCCGCTCCCGCGCTGGCCATGTCCGGCATCGCGCGGGCCCAGCAGTTTCCGACCGCCAAGGTCAACACCACGCACCTTGCCGTCACCGACACGGAAGTGACGGTGGGCCAGTTGCACTCGGCGACCGGCACGATGGCGATCTCCGAAACCGGCTCGATTCAGGCCGAGCGGCTTGCGATCGAACAGATCAATTCGGCAGGCGGCATTCTTGGCCGCAAGATCAAGATCATTCAGGAAGACGGTGCATCCGACTGGCCGACGTTCGCCGAGAAGTCGAAGAAGCTGCTGGAGAACGATCACGTCGCCGCCGTGTTCGGCTGCTGGACGTCGGCCTCGCGCAAGGCCGTGCTGCCGATTTTCGAACGCGACAACGGCCTGCTGTACTACCCGACCTTCTACGAAGGCCTGGAGCAGTCGCACAACGTGTTCTACACCGGCCAGGAAGCGACCCAGCAGATTCTCTGGGGGCTGAACTGGGCGAACCAGACCAAGAAGGCGAAGAGCTTCTTCCTGATCGGCTCGGACTATATCTGGCCGCGCACCTCGAACAAGATTGCGCGCAAGCATATCGAGCAGCATCTGACCGGCTGCAAGGTGGTGGGCGAAGAGTATTACCCGCTCGGCACCACCAACTTCAACTCGCTGATCAACAAGATCAAGATCGCCAAGCCGGATTGCATCTACGCGATCATCGTCGGCGGTTCGAACGTGGCGTTTTACAAGCAGCTCAAAGCGGCCGGCATCACCGCGGACAAGCAGTTCCTGCTGACCATCTCGGTGACGGAAGACGAGGTGCTCGGCATTGGCGGCGAAAACTTCGCGGGCTTCTACTCGGCCATGAAGTATTTCGAATCGCTCGATAACGACAACAACAAGAAATTCGTCGCGGCATTCAAGGCGAAATACGGGCCGAAATCCGTGATCGGCGACGTGACCCAGGCGGCCTACCTCGGGCCGTGGCTCTGGAAAGCCGCGGTGGAGAAGGCCGGCAGCTTCGACGTCGACAAGGTGGTGGCGGCCTCGCCGGGCATCGAATTGAAGACCGCGCCGGAGGGCTACGTGAAGATTCACGCGAACCATCACTTGTGGAGCCGCACGCGGATCGGACAGGCGCAGGTGGACGGCCAGTTCAAGGTGGTCGCGGAATCGCCGGATCTGATCGAGCCTAATCCGTTCCCGAAGGGCTACCAGTAATCACAGCGGCAAGCCACGCGTGAAGCGCGCTCGCCGCTGTGCGGGCGCGCGCCGATCAATTCGAGGAGAGCGACATGTCGGCTTCGGACATTCTTAACATCACGCTGATGCAGGGTTTCGCGGGCTTGAGCCTTTTCAGCGTGCTGCTGCTGATGGGGCTGGGGCTGGCGGTGATCTTCGGCCAGATGGGCGTCATCAATATGGCGCACGGCGAATTCATGACGATCGGCGCTTACACGATCTACATGTTTTCCCAACTGGCCGACAACTATTGGCACGGCTTCGCGCCGGTGTATTTCCCGCTCGCCATCTGCGCGGCTTTCGCGCTGGCGTTCGCGGCGGGTTGGGTCGCGGAGTGGGCGCTGATCCGTCATCTTTACCGGCGTCCGCTCGACACCCTGCTGGCGACCTGGGGCCTCAGCCTCGGCATGCAGCAGGTATTCCGCTCGGTGTTCGGCCCGAAAGAAGTGAGCCCGACCTTGCCGGACTGGCTGATGGGCTCCTGGTCGCCTAAGCCGGGGCTCGACATTCCGATCAACGGCCTCTTCGTGATGAGCCTCGCCGTGGTGATGACGGGCGGTGTGCTGCTGGCGCTGTACCGCTCGCGCTGGGGCTTGCGTGTGCGGGCCACGGTGGCGAACCGTCAGATGGCGAACGCGGCGGGCATCGATACCCGCAAGACCGACCGGCTGACCTTTGCGATCGGCTGCGGCATGGCCGGCGTCGCGGGCGCGGCGTTCACCGCGATCGGCTCCACCGGGCCGACCAGCGGCTCGCTCTACATCGTCGATTCGTTCCTCGTGGTGACGTTCGGCGGCGCCGCGAGCCTGCTCGGCACGGTGGCGTCCGCCTTCGGCATTGCGCAGATGCAGTCGATCAGCGAGTTCTTCATGACGGGTTCGTCGGCGCGCGTGGTGACGCTGTTGACCATCGTGATCGTGCTGATGTTGCGGCCGCAAGGACTCTTCGCGTCGAAGGTACGCCGTGCGTAATTTTTCATCGAGTGCGCCTCTGAACCGTTCCATCAATTGCTTCAGCCCGGAGAAACGCATATGGACCCGCTGAACCCTTCCGCCGGCGCGCCCGCTTCGCCGGGTCATGCAGCCGCCCGCGCCGGCTTGCGGCCCGCGCTGCGGCGCTGGCTCACCACCGACGGCTACGGCAGCATCGTGGTGCTGGCGGTGCTGATTCTCGTCGTGTTTCCGCTCGCGCTCGACGTGTTCCGTCTGAACCTGATGGGCAAGTATCTGACCTACGCGTTCGTCGCCGTCGGCCTCGTGATGGCGTGGGGCTACGGCGGCGTGCTGAGTCTCGGGCAAGGCGTGTTTTTCGGCCTCGGCGGCTACTGCATGGCCATGTTCCTGAAGCTCGAAGCCTCGGACCCGGTCAGCACGAAGATCCAGTCGACGCCGGGCATTCCCGACTTCATGGACTGGAACCAGCTCACCGCGCTGCCGTTCTGGTGGAAGCCGTTTCATTCACTGCCGTTCGCGCTTGCGGCGGTGGTGGTCGTGCCGTGCGCGCTGGCGTTCGTGGTGGGCTTCGCCATGTTCAAGCGGCGCGTGGGCGGCGTGTACTTCGCCATCATCACGCAGGCGGTGGCGCTGATTCTTTCGGTGCTGATCATCGGCCAGCAAGGCTATACGGGCGGCGTGAACGGCATCACGGATTTGCGCACCCTGCTTGGCTGGGACATTCGCGGCGACGGTGCGAAGCTGATCCTGTACTTCGTCAATGCGGTTCTGCTGCTGGTGGCGATTCTCTGTTGCCGGCAAATCCAGCGCAGCAAGCTCGGCACGCTGCTGCTCGCCATGCGCGACAAGGAAGACCGCGTGCGTTTCTCGGGCTATGACGTGGCCATGTTCAAGGTGTTCGCGTTCTGTGTCGCCGCGGTGCTGGCCGCGATCGGCGGGGCGATGTTCACGTTGCAGGTGGGCTTCATGTCGCCGTCGTTCGTCGGGATCGTGCCTTCCATTGAAATGGTGATCTATGCCGCGGTGGGCGGGCGCATGTCGCTGGTCGGCGCGGTCTACGGCGCGGTGCTCGTCAATCTCGGCAAGACGTGGTTTTCCGAGAGCTTTCCGAACCTGTGGCTGTTCCTGATGGCGGCACTCTTTATTGGCGTGGTGATGGCGTTTCCGAACGGCCTCGCCGGTCTTTACGACAGTCATGTGAAGCCGTGGCTCGCGCGCCGCGGCGCAAGGAGCGCCTCATGAGCAATACCGATTTCGTGCTGGCCGTGGAAGAACTGAGCGTGTCGTTCGACGGCTTCAAGGCGATCGATTCGCTCAACCTGTATGTGGATCGCGGCGAGTTGCGCGTGGTGATCGGACCGAACGGCGCGGGCAAGACGACGCTGCTCGATCTCATCTGCGGCAAGACGCGCGCGACCCACGGCAGCATCAAGTTCCGCAACGAGGAGATGACGCAGTTGCCGGAGTTTCGTCGCGTGCGCAAAGGGATAGGCCGCAAGTTCCAGACGCCGTCGATTTACGAAAACCTCTCCGTGTTCCAGAACCTCGAAGTGTCGTTTCCTCGCGGACGTGGCGTGTTCGGCGCACTGGCGTTTCGCCGCACTGACGACGTGATGGACCGCGTGCGCAGCGTGGCCGGTGAGATCGGCCTCGCGAATCAACTGGATCTCGAAGCGGGTTTGCTCTCGCACGGCCAGAAACAGTGGCTCGAAATCGGCATGTTGCTGATGCAGGAGCCGGAACTGTTGATGCTCGACGAGCCGATCGCCGGCATGAGCGTGCGCGAGCGCGAGATCACGGCGGAGCTGCTCAAACGGATCTGCCAGAACCGTTCGATGATCGTCATCGAACATGACATGGCGTTCGTCGAACAGATCGCCCACAAGGTCACGGTGATGCACCAGGGAAAGATTCTCGCCGAAGGCGCGATGGAACAGGTGCAGAACGACCCGCGCGTGATTGACGTCTACCTGGGCCACTGAGTGGGGAACGGAAGTTGAATCGACCACGAGTCGAACGGGAGGCGATCATGAAGCGAGCAACGAGGAGCCCAGCATGTTGAATGTCGACGACGTATTCGTCAGTTATGGCCAAAGCGAGGCCTTGCATGGCATCAGCTTCAACGCCGCCCGCAACGAGACCGTGGCGATCATGGGGCGCAACGGCATGGGCAAGACCACGCTGTTCAAGTCGCTGATCGGTATTCTGCCGCTGAAAGCGGGCTCGGTGAAACTGGATGGCGAAGAGGTGTCGCGCGACGAAAGTTTCCGGCGCGTCGCCAAAGGTATCGCGTATGTGCCGCAGGGCCGGCAAATTTTCGCCACGTTGAGCGTGGAGGAGAACATCCAGACCGGTCTGGAGAACTCACCCACGAGGCGCGTGCCCGACGAAATCTATGCGCTCTTTCCGGTGCTCTACGAGATGCGCTCACGCAAGGGCGGCAACCTGTCCGGCGGTCAGCAGCAACAACTGGCGATCGCCCGCGCGTTGGTTACGGAGCCCAAGGTGCTGCTGCTCGACGAGCCCACCGAAGGCATTCAGCCGTCCATCATCAAGGACATCGCGCGGGCGTTGAACGAGATCCGCAAGCTGCGCGACATCACGATCGTCGTGTCCGAGCAGGTGCTGAGTTTTGCGCTCGATGTGGCCGACCGGCTCTTCGTCATCGAAGGCGGGCGCCTCGTGCATGAGAGCACGCGCAGCGACGCCGACACCGCGAAGATCCGCGAGTACCTGTCGGTGTGAGCCGACTGTCTGCAATTTCCAAGAGGAGAGTTTGCAATGGCTGAAACGCTAATCAAGGTCGATCTGAACCAGTCGGCCTACGACAACGAGAACGTCCACAACCGCTGGCACCCGGATATTCCGATGGCCTGCTGGGTCAATCCGGGCGACGATTTCATTCTGGAGACTTACGACTGGACCGGTGGCTTCGTCAAGAACAACGACAGTGCCGACGACGTGCGCGATATCGATCTCTCCATCGTGCACTTCCTGTCCGGACCGGTGGGCGTGAAGGGCGCGGAGCCGGGCGATCTGCTGGTGGTGGATCTGCTCGACATCGGCGCGAAGCAGGAGAGCCAATGGGGCTTTAACGGCTTCTTCTCGAAGAAGAACGGCGGTGGTTTCCTGACCGATCATTTCCCGCAAGCGCAAAAGTCGATCTGGGATTTTCATGGTCTCTACACCAGTTCGCGCCATATTCCCGGCGTGAACTTCGCGGGACTGATCCACCCGGGGCTGATCGGCTGCCTGCCTGATCCGAAGATGCTGGCCACCTGGAACGAGCGCGAAGCCGCGCTGATCGCCACGGACCCGCAACGCGTGCCCGGCCTCGCCAATCCGCCGTTCGCCGCCACTGCGCACATGGGGCGTCTCGCCGGCGACGAGCACGCCAAAGCCGCCGCCGAAGGGGCGCGCACGGTGCCGCCGCGCGAGCATGGCGGCAACTGCGACATCAAGGATCTGTCGCGCGGCTCGAAGGTGTATTTCCCGGTGTACGTGGATGGCGCGGGCCTTTCCGTCGGCGATCTGCACTTCAGCCAGGGCGACGGCGAAATCACCTTCTGCGGCGCCATTGAAATGGCCGGCTGGGTGCACATGAAGGTCGAGTTGATCAAGGGCGGCATGGAGAAATACGGCATCAAGAACCCGATTTTCAAGCCGAGCCCGATCACGCCTCACTACAACGACTACCTGATCTTCGAAGGCATCTCCGTCGATGAACAAGGCAAGCAGCACTACCTGGACGTGCATATCGCCTACCGCCAGGCATGCCTGAATGCGATTGAATATCTGAAGAAGTTTGGCTATTCGGGCGCGCAGGCTTACTCGATTCTGGGCACGGCACCGGTGCAGGGGCATATCAGCGGCGTCGTGGATGTGCCGAACGCATGCGCGACGCTCTGGTTGCCGACGCAGATTTTCGACTTCGATATCCGGCCGAATTCCGCGGGACCGGTCAAGCATATTACCGGCGGCGTGGATCTGCCTTTGTCACCGGATCTGGTCTGACGTAGAGGTTTGCCGAAACACCTGAGAGGGCCGTGCCCGGAAGACCGCCGTGCCGAGTCGGGCAATGGCGCGGCGGTCACCGGAGATGGAACGACTTGAGGCACCAAAGGAGCACACCATGCCGACTTACGATTACCGTTGCGAAAACTGCGGCCCATTCGCTGCGATCCGCCGCGTTGCCGAGCGCGACATGCCTTGCACATGTCCCACCTGCGAGTCGCAGGCGCAACGTACGTTGAGCCTGCCTTCGTTGTCGTTGATGGCGGCAGGCGCGCGCACCGGACATCAGATCAATGAGCGTTCGGCGCATGCGCCGCAACGGTCGGGCGAATACAAACACCGGCATGGGCCGGGGTGTGGATGCGGATCGAGCAGTACAAAGGGCGCGACGAGCGCGGGCGGCCTGAAGACCAATCCCGCAGGCAGGCCGTGGATGATCAGCCATTAACCGCGACCACGCGCGGACTTTACCCGCACGCGCCCACTTCACCGCATGCGGTGCAGAAGTCGCAGCCATCCTTGCGAATCACCGCGTTCGCTCCGCACGACCCGCACTTGCGCCCGAGCATCGTATGCAGCCCTTGCGCGCCGCCTGGCTGCGTCAACACGAGGGCGTCGGCATTGGTTTCGACGGGATGCGGGCGAATGCCGAAATCCGCCGGTAGCGCGGTTTCGGCCCGCATCTGCCCGCGCGATAGACGCGCCAGCATGCGCGAGGGCACCTGATTGCCTTCAGCGTCGAGAAAGCCGCGCCGATGCAGAATCTGCTGGATCGCAAAGGCGAGGGCGGCCACTTCCGAATCGTGCCAGCGCGGCGTGCGGTGCCCGTCCAGCCGCTGCACCTCGCCGAGCCGTACCTGGCCGCGATCCCATGAGACCTTGCGCATATCCTGCAGGTTGCGCGCGACAAAACCGCCACGCGCCGCGAGCGATAGCGAACGCATCGTCGCCGTGATCCATTGCTGCGATTCGTCGCGCTGACCGGTCGGAATGAAGAACTCGATAGGCCGTTCGATGGTGACGTCCTCACCGCCCAGCCGGCCCGTGACCTCGATAAACGATACCGCCACATAGAGCGACTTCTTGCCCGCCTGCGTCAGATACTCGACCTTCTCGATGATCGCGGGCAGCTCGCCCTTGGGCCGATGATCGATTGCGATACGCAGCGGATCGAGATCGCTCTCGGTCAGCGTGTCGTCGGCTTGCGGCGGGCTCACGCTGAGCACCGCGCCGAGCGTCTCGTTGGGCCGGTAGGTGGCGAGACCCTTGAGGCCGTTTTTCCATGCGTCGAAGTAGAGGCTTTCGAACGCTTCGAACGGATAGTCGGCGGGCACGTTCACGGTCTTCGAGATCGACGTGTCCACATACGGTTGCACGGCCGCCATCATGTCGAGATGGTCGCGCGCCGACATTTCCAGCGCGCTGACGAAATAGTCCGGCAGCCGGTCGACGTCGCCGCCGAGCTCGCGATAAAGACGATACGCGTAGTCTTCCACGTCGAACGATTCGCGGCTGCCGTCGGCCATCACCTTCATGCGCGTGTAAGTCCACGAGAAGGCCGGCTCGATGCCGTTCGAGGCGTTATCCGCAAAGGCAAGGCTCACGGTTCCGGTCGGCGCGATCGAGAGCAGATGGCTGTTACGGATACCGTCGCGGCGAATGGCCTGCTTGATGTCCTCGGGCAGGCGCGAAGCGAACGTGCCGGTTTCCAGATAGCGCGCGGCGTCGAAGAGCGGAAACGCGCCGCGCTCGCGCGCCAGTTCGACGGATGCGCGATACGCCTCGTCGCGCATCAGCTGCGCGATGCCCACGGCGAAATCGCGGCCTTCCTGCGAGTCGTAGCGCAAGCCGAGCATGACGAGCGTATCGCCGAGACCGGTAAAGCCTACGCCGATGCGCCGTTTGGCGCGCGACTCTTCGTACTGCTGCGGCAGCGGCCAGAGCGTGACGTCGAGCACGTTGTCGAGAAAGCGCACCTGGGTGCGCGTGCGTTTCGCGAGGCCATCCCAGTCGAACGACGGCTTGCGGCCTTTGATCTGCGCGAACGGATCGATCACGAAACGCGTGAGGTTCAGCGGGCCGAGATTGCAGCAGCCGTACGCCGGTAACGGTTGTTCGCCGCACGGATTGGTCGCGCGAATGGTTTCGACCGCGCGCAGATTGTTGTCCTCGTTCATGCGCGAGATGAACACGATGCCGGGTTCCGCGATGTCGTAAGTGGAGCGCATGATGCGATCCCAGATCGCGCGCGCGGGACGTTCGCTGTAGACCCACAGGCCGTCTTCGCGTTGCCGCACGTCGTCTGCCGCACGCTGTGCCGGCGACGGTTCGGCGCGATGCACGAGTTGCCAGGGCTGATCTTCTTCGACCGCGCGCATGAAATCATCGGTCACACCGACCGAGACGTTGAAGTTGTTCCAGCGGCCCTTCGAATGCTTGGCCTCGATGAACTCCAGCAGGTCGGGGTGATTGCAGTCGAGCACGGCCATCTGCGCGCCGCGCCGCGAACCGGCGCTCTCGACGGTGCGGCACGACGCGTCGAACACGTCCATATAGCTGCACGGTCCCGAGGCCGACGAACTGGTGGTATGAACCCGCGCGCCCTTGGGCCGGATCGCCGAGAAGTTGTAGCCGACCCCGCCGCCGCGGCGCATGGTTTCGGCCGCCTGCAGCAAGGCGACGTAAATGCCGGGCAGGCCTTCTTCGTCGACGCCTTGAATCGCGTCGCCCACGGGCTGCACGAAGCAATTGATCAGTGTGGCCGCAATGCCGGTGCCCGCCGCGCTCATGATGCGGCCGGCGCCGAGCGCGCCGTGCCGCAGATTGTCGACGAACAGCGCCTCGACCGACTCGCGCAGCGCCGGCGGTTCGGCCTCGGCGACGCCGCGCGCGACGCGTTTGAATACGTCGTCAGCCGATTGCTCATCGCCTTTCGCGTATTTTTCCAGCAGAACGTCGAGGGAGAATTGTTGCGGTGCGACGAGCGGTGCGGGAGGCGCGGGGGGCGCGATCTGGGCGCGGGTCTCCGGCGTGTCTTCGGCCATGATATGCCCTCAAACGGCGCCGCGAGGGGCGCGGCGCGGTGGGTGGAAATGCGCGTCACTATACCGCCGTGCGTGGCACGGCAGGGTGACACGGCGCAATGTGGTCCACCTTAACGCACGTGGCGAAGAGCCGCAATCAAAGGGTGTGTTACCCACGGTGCGACACGGGTCGCATGATGCGCTTGCCGCTATGTGGGTTGTTCCGCCGGGCGGCTCGGGCACGGTGGATCAGCGTGCACGGCGCCGGCAGGGGCATTGAGGCGTCAGTCCTCGACGCACTCCAGAAGTTCAGCGCAAATCATGGCGGAAGCATTCGAGGGTGCCGGCCGTTCCGCCGGTTTGAACACCGCGTCGCCGCGGCGAATCTTGCGGCGCGATACCGCGCAGGTACCGGATGTGTGTGCCGACCTGCGCCGCCACCGTTGTTCACCGTAGTGACATCGTCCCGGCTCGACCCAGCGAATCACCAGCGTCGTGTCGGAGCGCTCGAGAATTTCGATGCGTACGCCATTGGCACCGTCCAGGGGGATGGACTCTAAAGTCATCGTCGTCGGCTCCGTATTGTGTGGTGTGCCGAATGTAGTCCTGCGCGCCCCGGATAGCCATTGTGTCGTCGTTGAAACACTGTTCTTGAAACAGCAACAATTAAACTTGACATTCGACCCATGCCGATAAGACGGGGCTTTGCGGGTCACAAAAACGGGCAAAGGATAATAGGCCGGATTTCTGCAACGCAGTGTTGTACCCAGTGATACAAGGGCGTTGCCAGCAAAGGGCGCCGGCGCTTCCTTTAATATGTGGTTATTGATGAGCGACCGTGCAACGCCAGTGTAGCGGTTTTGCATTTTTCCGGTCGGCTCGCACACGCCCGAAGGAAGTCCTCATAAGGGACGTCTTTCCAGAACCATAAGAGCTCACATGATTTCATCCCCGCCTGTTGCACCTCCTGAACCGCCGGATGCGCCAGACCGTCTGAAAAAGCAGAAAACGGCCTCGCTCGCGCTGTACATCGGATTGGTGCTGCTGGCGCTGTGGGTGGTACGCGATTTCATCGCGGTGGTGGCGTGGGCCGGCGTGATCGCCATTGCGCTGTGGCCGCTGTTGCGCAAGGTCGAGGGCAACCGCTGGTTCACCGGCCGCACGACGCTGATCGCCGCCGTGCTGACGTTGCTGATCGCGCTGCTGGTCGTGCTGCCGGTGGGCATCGGCATTGCTCAGGCGCTACGCGAAGCGCATGACCTGAACGAGTGGTTCAAGACCGTGCAGGAAAACGGCATTCCGTTGCCGGATTTCATCCAGCGTCTGCCGTTCGGCGTGCAACAGATTTCCGCGTGGTGGCAGGCCAACCTGACTCAGCCGCTGCGCGAGTCGGCCGCGATGAAGGGACTGCACAGCCCCGCCGTGGTGACGCTCGGCCGGCACTTCGGCGCGCGTGCGGTGCATGCCGTGACGGTGTTCGCGTTCATGCTGGTCACGCTGTTCGTGATCTTCCAGGCGGGTCCGCGTTTGTCGGGGGCGCTGCTCAAAGGCATGCGGCGCGGTTTCGGCGACGACGGCGCGCAGCTTCTGCAGCGCATGGCGGCAGCGGTGCGCGGCACGGTGTCGGGGCTGGTCGTGGTCGGGCTCGGCGAGGGCGCGCTGCTGGGCGTCGCCTACTTCGTGACGGGCTTGCCGCACGTTGCGCTGCTCGCGTTCGTCACCGCGATCGCCGCGATGCTGCCGTTCTGCGCGCCGCTCACCTTCGGCATCGCGGCTTTGTGGCTGTTGTTGCAAGGCTCGGTGGCGGCGGCGATCGGCCTTGCCGTGTTCGGCTCCGTCGTGGTGTTCATCGCCGAGCATTTCGTGCGGCCGGTGCTGATCGGCAACTCCACGCGCTTGCCGTTCCTGCTCGTGCTGTTCGGCATTCTTGGCGGTGCGGAAACGTTCGGGCTGCTCGGTATCTTCATCGGCCCCGCGCTGATGACCGTGCTGATGGTGTTGTGGACCGACCTCGTGCAATAGTTGCACGGTACTTGCCCACGCATCCGGACGAACGCCGGATAGACACGCCTGGACCCACGGACCCTTTGGACCCCTGACCTTCAAGGCCGCTGATTCGACGGATGTTCCTGCGGCGGCGGCTTCACGCAGCCGAGCGTGTATTTCAGCGCGGCGGCCAGCAGCGCGCTCCAGACGTCCCAGGTGTGGCCGCCGTCGATGATGCGCAGCGCCGCCGGATTCCCCGCCAGCCTCAGGTGCGTATAGAGCGACGACGCTTCGGCCTGGATCGCGAGATCGTCGTCGCCGGCGGCGATGAACATGGGCAGACGGTAGGGCCGGCTCATGTAGCGCTCCCATTGCGCCGGATAGTTGAGCTCGTGCCAGATGCGCGCGTCGAATTCGTGCTCGCCGAACACACCCACGCGGCGTGCCGTCGACGCGCGCGGCGGCTCGTTCGCATAAATCGCGGGACTCAGCAGCAGCGCGCCGCAAAAGCGCTCCGGCTGCGTCATCGCATAACGCAGCGCGCCGAAGCCGCCCATCGAAACGCCGCCGATCATCCGCCCGCCGCGCTGTGTCGAGACCGCGTAGCGCGTTTCGATCTCGGGCAACAGATTGTCGAAGAACGCGGTCTCCATCTTCTCCTTGCGATCGACGTACCAGTCCGTGCCGCCTTGCGGCATCACGATCACGACCGGCGGCATCTCCTTGTGGTCGATCAACGCGTCGGCCGTGGTTTGCAGATGGCCTTGCGTGATCCAGTCGTTGGCATCGCCATTGTTGCCGTGCAGGAGATAGAGCACGGGAATGCGGCTGGCGTCGTGGCGGTAGCCGGTAGGCAGATAGATCGTGTAGGACCAGTCGCGGCCGAGCGCGTCCGAATAGAAGCTTCGGCTGATGACGGTGCTGGCGAGCGTCGGCGCGCTGGTGGCCGCGGTGTAAAGCGCAACGAGTGCGGACAGTAGGAATTGACGCATGTCGGGTCAGAAGGCGTGCCGCGCAGGTTGCGCGCGGCCACCGTGCTTATCAGGATCGGCTGTGGAATCTCGAGCGTTGGCCCACGTGTGCCGCTCAGGGCTGCGTTCCAAGCCGCCCGCCATACAGGCGGCCAGCCAGACGCTTGAGCGGCTCCGCGCCCAGCGCCACCGCGAACAGCGCGGCGACCGCGACCGCGTCGGCGAGCAGGCCGAGCGGATAGTTCAGATAGCCGTCCGTCGCCGCGTACAGCACGGAGTCGACCACCAGCGAGATCACGGCACCGGCGACAAAGCACAGCAGCCCTTTGCGGCCGATCACGCCGACCCACGGCATCCATTGCGCGAGCTTCTTCGCCCAGCCTAGCTGGATCAGATTCGCGACGAGCCAGGCAATGGCGAGAAAATTGACGGCTCGCAGGTAGGAGAGGTTCTGTTTGAGGCTGCCATCGAGCGGCTCGCGCTCGATAAATAGCTTGTAATACGCCGCGGCCGCGACCACGGCGAGCGCCAGCAGGCTGACGACCCACCCCAGCCGGTGCGTGCTGGCGCGCTGATAGACCGGCTGGCAACGGGCCAGCACGCCGAGCACGAACAGCAATTGCCAGGCGAACGGGTTGAAATCCCAGTGCATGTCCGGCGCGGCGGGCAGGTAGGCGTCGATCGCCGGCGCGCCGGCCCACAGCGCGACGCTGCCTGCCAGCAGCAGCCACGGCTTGCTGCGCGCGAGCGGCAGGATCATGGGCACGAGCAGGGCGAAAAACGCGTACATGGGCAGCACGGAGGCCAGATAGGGCTGACGGCGGAAAAGCAGGATGTCGCGCAGCGCGGCGAGCGGGGTGTCGATCAGGTCGTCGAGATCCGTGGTGGCGAGATTCGGCCCGTCGATGCTCAACGCGGTAAGCGCGGCGCTGACCAGCAGCATCAACGCGGCGGTGACGAGAAACGCCCGATAGATTTCCAGCGAGCGCCGCAGGAAGCGGCCGCGCGCGATCGTCTCGTTGCGCCGTTCGGCGAGCGCGGCATAGGCCGTGGCGGTGGCGAAGCCGCCGAGGAACACGAAGACCTCGGCGGCGTCGCACAACGCATAGGCGTGCAGCGTGACGCGCGACAGAATGCTGCCGCCGATGTGGTCGACGACGATGATCAGAAGAACCAGCCCGCGAAAAAAATCGAGCTCTATCAGGCGGGGTTGCGACTTTTGCATTGTATGGTGCCCAAAGCAGGCCCCGTGCGACGGCGCGCTAGTCCAGCGCGGCAGGCGTCTCACAAGGCTTTCTGGAAATTGGATTGGGGTACAGCGGCGGATACGCGATCCCCGTCGCCGCTTTCAACCGGCCGGGCCGGGCGCGGCGCGATTGCAGGAGGCGTAAAAGATGACCCCATGACGGGGGCGGAGTTCCGCTGCGGCGCCGCAAAAAAGCTTTCGATTATATTTCTTTCCGTGACAAATCCGCTCGCGACTGCGCAGCCACGCCGCAAGTCCATGGTGCGTCAGCCGTTGTCCGGATCGAGTCCAGGCGACGTTGCTTCGTTTACCTCAATGGGGGCCGAGGTAAAAGGGGCTGCCGCACCAAGTGGAGATTTCGCAACAATTTGAGATATCGACACCACACCCAATGGACGGCGAGCTAACGGCGTGTGAGGATTTCTGTAAAGCGCGCGTCAGGGTCGGTCAGCACCTGGGCGAAGCGCCAGAACAACAGCGGCCGGGTCGAGTTGTCCCATTGCTCGAGTGCAGGGAGATCTTCATGAACAGGCAAGTGTTCGCGCTAGCTGTCTCTGCCGCTGTGTCTGTCGCTTTTGCCGCGTCCGCCTCGGCGCAGACGAGCGTGACGCTTTACGGCGTGCTCGACGAAGGCATCAACTACACCAACAATGTCGGCCGCGGCCATGTCTATGAACTGGCGAGCGGCGATGCGCAGGGTAGCCGCTGGGGGCTGAAAGGCGCCGAGGAACTGGGCGGCGGACTGAAGGCCATTTTCCAGCTGGAAAACGGTTTCGACGTGAGCTCCGGGCGGTTCAACCAGGGCGGCCGGATGTTCGGCCGCCAGGCCTTCGTGGGTATGAGCGCGCAGCGATACGGCACGCTGACGTTCGGCCGCCAGTACGACTCGGTGGTCGACTATCTGGCCCAGACCACGGCCAACGGCAATTGGGGCGGCTTGCTGTTTTCGCACCCGTACGATAACGACAACACGGACAACACGTTTCGCCTCGACAACGCGGTCAAGTACACCAGTCCGTCGCTTTCCGGCTTCCAGTTCGGCGGTGTCTACAGCTTCAGCAACGACACCGGTTTCGCCAACAATCGCGCGTACAGTTTCGGCGGCCAGTATGCGTATGGCGGCTTGCTGGTGGCGGCGGCGTACCTGCAGGCCGACAATCCCGGCAATGGCGCGAACGGCGCGATCACGGCGAACGACGCCAGCTTCATCGCTGCCCGCATGCGCGTGTTCGGCGGCGGCATTACCTATACGTTCGGCCCGGCGACGGCCGGTTTCGTCTACACCAACTCGAACTATCTGGATCCGACCGGCAACGGGTATCTCGGCGTGACGCCGCTCGTGCCGCCCGGCGTACTGCTGAATTCGCTGAAGTATCAGAACTTCGAGCTGAACGGCAAGTATCAGATCTCACCAATGCTGTTCGTCGGCGCGCAGTATGTGTACACGATGGAAACCTACGACGCCTCGACCGGCGGTGTGAAGCCGAAAATCCATTCGTTCGGCCTGATGGCGGACTACAACCTGTCCAAGCGCACCGACGTCTACATTCAGGGCGAGTATCAGCAGGTGACCGGCGACTCGACCTATTCGATTCTGGACGAGGCCTTCACGCCCGGCACGCAGTCTCCTTCATCGACGTCGAAGCAGGTCGTGGTGCGGGCGGCGATCCGGCATAAGTTCTAGGCGCGATATATCCGATTTCGTTTCATCGCCGCGCCGCGCGACCGAATATCCGGTGGCGTGAGAATCGAAAATCGTGAATATCGGGCGGCGTACTGAACGGATTAACGCTCAGGTGATCACGTAATTCTGAATCAGAATGCCGACTATCACGCCGAACGGAATGCCGAAGGTTCGGCCGCGCAGGGTCGCGCTAATGTCTTCATCGAGTACGAAGCTGCAGCGGCGCTCGCGCCAGACGGTTTTGTAGGCCAATGGTTTGGCGTCGACAATCACGATCGAAATCAGCGCGGTTACGATAACCTGTTCCAGCGCATGCAGTTTGGCCATAAACGGCGAAAATTCGCCAGCATTGCACAACAGCACCATGACGACGGCGGCAATCAGCGTGCCGAAGAAAAAACCGCTCATGAACCGGTTTGCTGAACTGAGAGAATCCACTTGAACCTCGGCTTTATTCACTGCCTCGGTCAAGGCGGCGAACTTAAAATATTCTGACGGAAATGGTTTCCCATTTGATAAACCGGCGCCGGGTTGACCGCGGTGCCCGTCGACTTCAATGGGATGCGTAAGAATATTTTTATTGCCTTCTCCAACCTATCGTCCTTTTCCTAATGGCAGATAGGATTAGTCCGAAAAACACGGAAACTCGCCGCGTTCCAGCCAGGTGCCGAACAGATTCAGCGTGGCGTACTGCAATAGCATGCTGGCTCTTCCTTCGAACTCGCCGACCATGCGGAACTCGAGATCGTCATGATCGGCGCCGACTGTTCAGGGGTTCGATGGTCGACGTCGGGGCTGCGGCTATCGAAGCCCTCAGCCACGTTCGCGCCGACCGGTATTTCACGAGCGGGGTCGGCGTGCTGTTCCACACGGTGGCAAAGCAATCCTTTGCGGCATAAGTGCGCAGAGAAGTTCACGGTCATCGTGTTTCCCATGAACGGTGCGCTGAACTCACGCGCCATGCCCGGCTCAAACGGTATCGCGCCGCTGCCCGCTTGCGGCGCGCCTTACGATTCGCTGTAAGCAAGGCTGATTCCTTTCGCGGAGACTTCATGAGCAATCGAGCGACGCAGATCCTTCCTCATCATAGTTACGTTCATTCGCTGGGCGCGCCGCTGGCCTGCGTACAAGGCACGATCAGCAAGGTGTTCGCCAGCCCGGAGAATCACAACGGCGCCAATCACCAGCACTTCATCATCAGGATCGACACGGTCGTGAAGTTCGAAGGCGGTACGGAAAATCTGCTGGGCACCGAGGTGTTCGTCGCCGTGCGTTTCGGCGACAACGAGGGCCTCGCGCATGAAATTCCCGGCTTGGAGGCTAGGCAGCCGATCGAAGCACAAGGCGAGTACATCCCCGACGCCAGCGCCTATCCCACCGAAGACAATAGCAACCCTGTTCTGCCGGTTCTGCACTTTACGCATCATCCGGTCGGCTACGTGAAGTACCGAGGCGAGTACTACAGCTAGCCGTGCTCGTCCCATCGTGCGGGACGGACGTAAATTCGTCCTCGTGCTGTCACGATTGTCTCGCCGCTGTCACCACCGCTTCACAGAAGATTCAAGTTTTTGCCTCACTTTGCCGTTAAGCAAACGTTATCGTGCGGTTGCCGAGACGTAGCCGTTGGTACGTCCTGCGTGTCTCGCGGATGCGGCCGCTTGTCCGTGTGCGGCGTATGAAGCGCAGTCCGGCAACAAGCGGGCAGGCGGGCGTGGAGCCGGACTTTCAGCGACCAGCCGCTACCGCCCGACACGTTGCGAGTGCAACGAAGTCGGCAATACCGTGGGTAAGGTTTGTATCAGAGTGTGTGAGTTGACGCGTTTTTTATAAAACGCACTTTACAATTCCGCTTGAATTTTAATCGGTAATCTGACCCTTTTCGCAGAAGATCGGCTGTTTTGACGGGCAGTAGGTGCGCGTCCTGGCTATCCGGCAGGCTGTGAACGCGAAGAGTTGGGTTGCCGGCAGCCTATGGATGAGCGCCGCACGAGGCGGCGTGGTTGTGTAGCAGGGAGAGCAGCGCGCCGTTCGGGCGTGCGCATCGCCGCTACAAGCCGGCATCCGGCTCGACAATGAATGAGGCAGGAGTCGAACAAGATGGGAAAGCGTTTCGACAGAACGATGATGGCCAGTCTGGCCGGCGTATGGGTTGCGCTGGCGGTCAGTGGGTGTGCGAGTGTGGGGCAGCAGGGTGCGCAGACCGGCGCGGCATCAGGCGCAACGGTTGCTTCAGCGGTGCCGGCCGCAAGCGTGCCGGCATCGGACGCGGCGGCGGCAACGCCGGTCGTGACCGGCGCCGACCAGAGCGCGCCACTCAAGAAATCGCCGCCGCTGGTGTATCGCGTCAAGCGCGGCGACACCCTCGCGCGCATCGCGCAGCGTCATCATTGCAGTGTCGGGCAGTTGCAGGCCTGGAATGGATTGAAGGCGTCCTCGCGGCTGAAGCGCGGGCAGGTGTTGCGCGTCGCGTCGCCGGAAACCGTGCGGGCGGTGAATGCAGCCAATGCGGCAGCAAAGGCCGCTGCGGCTTCTGGATCCGCGGCTTCGGGCGCGGCGCGGCAAACCGTGGCGGCATCGGCTGGATCAGCAGGATCAGCAGGCGCGGCGCAACCGCAGCCCGCACAGTCGCCCGCGCCCAGCGCCGCCGAAGCACGCGAAGTGGCGCAGCAAACCGCGCGTCACGCGAATGGCGTGTCGCTGGCCTGGCCTGCGGGCGGGAGCGTGGTTGAGGCCTTCCAGCCGGGAGAAACGCGGGGCATCGAAATCAGCGGCAAGCCGGGCGATCCCGTACGGGCGGCGGCCGGCGGCAAGGTGATGTACGCCGGCACGGGCCTGAACAGCTACGGCAGCCTGATCATCGTCCAGCACAACAAGGACTTTCTGACGGCTTACTCGCACAATCGCAAGCTGCTGGTCAAAACCGGCGATATCGTCGTGCAGGGACAGCAGATCGCCGAGATGGGCGACGAGAACAACTCACGGGTGTCGTTGGGCTTCGAGTTGCGCCGCGACGGCAAGCCGATCGATCCCATGCCGTACCTGCCGCAAGGACGCGGCTAGGCACGCGCGCCTAGTCCAGCCATCGCAGCGCCGCGGCGACGATCGCTTCCGGCGCGTCTTCCTGCATCAGGTGACCGGCCTTCGGTACCGGCTGAAACCGTGCTTCCGGCATGGCCGCGGCCAGTTGACGGCCGCGCGCCAGCGGAATCCACTGATCCTCTTCGCCCCACAGAATCTGCACCGGACAGCGCAGTTGCGGATAGCGTGCTTCGACCTCGTCGGTGTAGCGCTGATCCATCTGCGCGATCTGGCGGTAGAACGCGGCCTGACCGGTTGCGCCGAGCCAGGGCGTCACATAAGGCGCGAGTTCGTGATCCGGAATCTCGCGCGCGATCGCGCCGCGCACATACGCCTTCACCACTGCCTCGTGGATGTAAGGCGGCAGTCCGGCGAACGCGTCACCGTGTTCGCGCACATGCCGTACGAAGGGCGAACCCCACGGCGCCACCGCCACCGGATCGATCAGCGTGAGGCTGCGATAGTCGCAGCCGTCGATCAGATGCGCGCGCAATGAAGTCGCGCCGCCGAAATCGTGCGCGATGACGTCCGGGTTTTTCAGTTGCCAGTGCGCCAGCAATTCCGCCAGCAAGCCATTCTGCACGCCGAGCGAAACGTCCTGAGCATCGCGCTGTTCGGATTGCCCGTAGCCGAGCAGATCGTAGTAGTAGACCGTGCGCGTCTGCGCGAGATGCGGGGCAATGCGGTGCCACACGTAAGAAGAAAACGGCGTGCCGTGAACCAGCACCAGCGGCGGACCGTTGCCGGTCACGTTAAAGCGTACGGATTGATCGTTAAAGGTATAGCTTTCGGGGAGCGGCAAATTTTGCATAGCGGTGAGCGTCGCAAGGAGGTCTGCTTACCTTAGCAGGGCTTCGTAACGCATGCTGGCCGCCTTTTCGTAGCATGCTCTTCGTAGTGTGCTCGTAGCGACTCCCGCAGAAGCTCACCTTTATTTTATTCAGCAAAACCAGGCAAATTCAAACGGCGCTTCATCTCGCACTCGTTTCAGCAGCAAACGAGCCATGCAGGCGAGCCATACTCTTACGAATCGCGCATAAATTGTCTTGAAAATAGGCCTCACCGGATTGGCCGCATTCGAAAATGCCTGGTAATCCGGCAATGGCATGCATATGGGGCCATCGAGCGAGCACCTCGGGATGGATCGAAACGCCCGCTCTCAATGGTGAGGGAATTCGGGAGCCGACTACTTCGATTCGATCCCACGCAACAACTGCGTCACCTGGCCGTGATGATGCAGGATCGCCGGATCGGCATGCAGCAGCGGCAGGTAGCGCGGCAGGAAAGCATTGTTCGGCATGTCGGGCGAGAAGAGTCCCGCCACTGCTTCGGCCGCCGCGATCCGGTCGGTGGCATCGGCCTCCTTGTCGTCGAGAGTTTCGTCGACATTCGCAATCACCGTCGAGAGCGGCGTGAGCCAGCGAAACCCCGAACCGTTGATCAGCACCTGCAGGAAAGCCGCGGGCGTTACCGGGCCGAATTCCTTTTCGTACGCTGCGCGCTCGTGATCGAGAATGGCTTTGTGCAGCGCCAATAGCGGCCGGCGAATCTCCGAGAGGAATTGGGTGCATTGCGAGTCGTTCATGTGTGCTGCTCCTTCGGATAGTCAGACCGGATCCATGCTAACAAAATCGCACGGCATTGATTCAACAAGATTAACTGATCGCGCAGCGGCTCTCTGGTGAGGCCGGTGTGTGAAGGGTAACGCGTTGATTCGAATCTGCTTTCAGCGGTGCAATATGCCCGGCGAGACGGTTTCGGCCGGCAGGCGGCGTGCAGCCAGGCGGCGAACTTCTTGATGCGCGGCTACAATTTACCGGTCAGTCCCGGCGAGTTCGCGCCGTGTATTAACTGCCGTTTCTAACTAACCGAAAGCCGCATTGCGTATTAGTCCGGCTTGTCGAATAAAAACGGCAGGTCTTTACAGTTTGGTTCGACGTCTCTCTCTAAACAGCCTCATAAACAATAAGCCCCACTCGGAGCCGCCCCATGACAACGCTCAATATCAACGGCCAGACGCACACCGTCGACGCGCCGCCCGACATGCCCCTCCTGTGGGTCTTGCGCGATCTGGTCGGTCTGACCGGCACGAAGTTCGGTTGCGGCATCGCTCAATGCGGCGCCTGCACCGTGCACCTCGACGGCGTGGCGGTGCGCTCGTGCGTATTGCCGGCCGCCGCGGTCGGCGACCGCAAGATCACCACCATCGAAGCGGTGGGCAGCACGCCGGCCGGCCAGAAAGTTCAGCAGGCATGGCGTCAACTCGACGTGGTGCAATGCGGCTACTGTCAGTCGGGGCAGGTGATGTCGGCCGCTTCGCTGCTCGCGAGCAACCCCAATCCTACCGATGCGGACATCGACGCCGCAATGGCCGGCAATATCTGCCGCTGCGGAACGTATAACCGCATCCGCGCGGCGATCAAGCAAGCCGCGAAGGGAGCCTGACATGTCCCAGGGATTGCTCGATGCACAGAACGGCGCAGAGCCGTCGAAAGCCGGCGCGCGCGCCGCAGGTGGATTGTCGCGCCGCACCTTTCTGAAATTCGGCGTGACGGTGGGCGCGGCGGCGGGCGGCGGCCTGCTGCTCGGCTTCAGCATGCCGGCCGCCAGCCAGGATCAGAAGGCCGGCAAATCGGTGATTGGCGGCGACGGTGTGGAAACGCCGCAAAGCGGCGTGTTCGCGCCGAACGCGTTCATCCAGATCGATACCGCGGGCAAGGTCACGCTGGTGATTCCGAAGGTGGAGATGGGCCAGGGCGTCTATACGTCGATTCCGATGCTGATCGCCGAAGAACTCGAAGTGCCGCTCGACACGGTCACCGTCGACCACGCACCGCCGAACGAAAAGCTCTTCATGGACCCGCTGCTCGGCGGCCAGCTCACGGGAGGTTCGACCTCGATCCGCTATGCATGGGAGCCGATGCGTAAAGCCGGCGCCACCGCGCGCACGGTCCTGATCAGCGCGGCCGCGCAGCAATGGCAGGTCGACCCGGCCAGTTGCCATGCGCAGGCCGGGCAGGTGATTCACGCGGCCAGCAAGCGCAGCATCGGCTATGGCCAGCTGGTGACCGCGGCCGCCAGTCTGCCCGCGCCGCAGAATGTCAAGCTCAAGGACCCGAAAGACTTCAAGCTGATCGGCACGGCGGTCAAGCGTCTCGATTCGCCGGAGAAAGTGGACGGCACCGCGCTGTTCGGGCTCGACGTGCGCGTGCCCGACATGGTCTATGCGGCGATCGCGAACTGTCCGGTGTTCGGCGGCACGCTCGCCAGCGTCGACGACACCAATGCGAAAAAGATTCCCGGCGTGCGCCAGGTCATCAAGATCGATAACGCGGTCGCGGTGATCGGCGACCACACCTGGGCAGCCAAGCGCGGCGTGCAGGCGCTCGTCATCAAGTGGAACGAAGGCTCGGGCGCGAATCTGTCGATGAAGCAGATCGTCGACGATCTCGCCAACGCCTCGCAGCGCAACGGCGCGGTGGCGCGTAAAGACGGCGACGTCGCCAATGCGTTCAGCAACGCGAAGACGCGCGTCGACGCCGTGTATCAGCAGCCGTTCCTCGCGCACGCCACGATGGAGCCGATCAACTGCACGGTGCATGTGCGCCCCGACGGCTGCGATGTCTGGCTCGGCTCGCAAGTGCCGACCCGGGTAGTGGACGCCGCCGTGGCGGTCACAGGCTTGCCCGCCGACAAGATTGTCGTGCACAACCATCTGATCGGCGGCGGCTTCGGGCGGCGGCTGGAATTCGACATGGTCACGCAGGCCGTCAAGGTCGGCAAACAGGTGTCCACGCCGGTGAAAGTGGTCTGGACGCGCGAAGAAGACATTCAGCACGACATGTACCGGCCGTATTACTACGACAAGATCTCCGCGGGACTGGATTCGAACAGCAAGCCGATTGCGTGGCAGCACCGGATAGTCGGTTCGTCGGTGATCGCGCGCTTCGCGCCGCCCGCGTTCAAGAACGGCGTCGATCCCGACGCGGTTGAAGTCGCTTCGGACCTGCCGTATGACTTGCCTAACCAGTTGGTCGATTACGTTCGCCAGGAGCCGCATGCGGTGCCCACCGCATTCTGGCGCGGCGTGGGACCGACACGCAGCACTTTCGTGGTGGAGAGTTTCATCGACGAACTCGCGGCCCAGGCCAAAGTCGATCCCGTCAAATACCGTCAGGATCTGCTCGGCAAGACGCCGCGCGCGCTGAACGTGCTCAACGTCGCCACCCAGGCGGCGAACTGGGGCAGCGCGGTGCCGAAGGGGCAAGGGCGCGGCGTGTCGGTCATGCATGCGTTCGGCAGCTTCTTCGGGATTGTCGTCGACGTCGCGGTGGATCAGGGCGAGGTGGCGGTCAAGCGGGTGGTGTGCGCGGTCGATTGCGGCATGGTGGTCAATCCGAACACGGTGGAGGCGCAGGTGCAGGGCGGCATCATCTTCGGTATCACGGCGGCGCTCTATAGCGAGATCACGATCAAGGACGGCCGCGTGGAGCAGAACAATTTCACCGACTACCGGATGCTGCGGATCGATCAGACGCCGCCTATCGAGGTGCATATCGTGAAGAGCAGCGAGGCGCCCGGCGGTATCGGCGAACCCGGCACGGCGGCGCTCGCGCCAGCGCTGACCAATGCGATTTTCGCGGCCACCGGCAAGCGGCTGCGGCAATTGCCGGTCGGCAGCCAGTTGCAGACCGCTTAACGGAGCCCGACATGAAAAATACACTGAAGGGTTTCGGTGCGGCGTTGTGCGTGACGCTGCCGTTGCTCGCGCAGACGCCGGCGCAGGCGGCCGCGCAATCGGCCGATCCAGCCCTGGTGCAACGCGGCGCCTATCTGGCCAAGGTCGGCGATTGTGTCGCCTGTCATACGGCGCCGAAGGGCAAGCCGTTCGCGGGCGGCCTGCCGATGACCACGCCAATGGGCCAGATCTACACCACCAATATCACGCCCGACCAGCAGACCGGCATTGGCGGTTACACGGAAGAGGACTTTGCACGGGCCATGCGCGAAGGCGTCGCCAAAGACGGCCACAATCTTTATCCGGCCATGCCGTACCCGTCGTACGCCAAGGTCAACGACGACGATATGAAAGCGCTGTACGCGTATTTCATGAGCGGCGTGGCGCCCGTGCAGCAGGCGAACCGCGAGCCGGACATCAAGTGGCCGTTGAACATGCGCTGGCCGTTGAAGTTCTGGAACATGGTGTTCCTCGAAAAGGGCGTCTACCAGGACAAG
This sequence comes from Paraburkholderia sp. USG1, assembly GCF_031570135.1. Classification (NCBI taxonomy): domain Bacteria; kingdom Pseudomonadati; phylum Pseudomonadota; class Betaproteobacteria; order Burkholderiales; family Burkholderiaceae; genus Paraburkholderia; species Paraburkholderia sp. USG1. Next base: position 56,856 of record NZ_JAMWXW010000032.1, read on the forward strand.
TCGGGCAAAGACGTGGCATGGAATCGCGGCGCGTATCTGATCCAGGGACTCGGGCACTGCGGCTCGTGCCATACGCCGCGCGGCATCGCGTTCCAGGAGAAGGCGCTGGATGAAAGCGGCAGCGCGTTCCTGACCGGCGGCCTGCTCGACGGCTGGTTCGCGGCAAACTTGACCGGCGAGCACAACGTCGGTCTGGGCCGCTGGAACGATCAGGACCTGCAGGCGTTCCTGAAGACCGGCGCGAATCGCCATGCCTCTGCGTTCGGTTCGATGACCAGCGTGATCAACAACAGCACGCAGGGCATGAACGACACGGACATCGCGGCCATGTCGACGTACCTGAAGTCGCTCCCGCCGGCAGGCGGCAGCGGTGCGGCGCCATACAAGTACGATCCGCAGGCGACGAAGGTGTCGCTCAACCGGCCGGCGAACAATGAAGGCGCGCGCGTCTACACGGCGTATTGCATGCACTGTCACGGCGTCGACGGGCGCGGCTTCGCGCCGATGCTGGCGCCGTTGTCCGGCAATCCGAACGTGCTGGAGAAGGATCCGTCGTCGCTGATCAACGTGACGCTCAACGGTACTGAAGACCTGGTGATCGGCGGCATTCCCGCGCCGTATCCGATGCCGAAGTACGCGCCGGTGCTCAACGACCAGCAGATCGCCGACGTGCTGACCTTCGTGCGGGCCGGGTGGAACAACGGTGCGCCGGCGGTCACGGCCGGAGACGTCGCCAAGTTGCGCAAGTCGACGCACGCAGCGCGCTAGTTCCGCAAGTTCTGTCAGGCGGCATGCAAAGAAAAGCGGCAACCGTTGTGCACGGTTGCCGCTTTTTTTATTCAATCGCCGCTGCGAGTCTCAGCGATGCTGGCCGACCTTCTGTCTTTTCTCCAGCACACGCGCGTACCACGTCAGCGGGAAACACATCGCGAAGTAGATCATCGCGACCATGCCGTAGATCGGAAACGGGCGGAACGCGGCGTTGGTAATCATGGTGCCGGTCTTGGTCAATTCCGTGAAACCGATGATCGACGCAAGCGCCGTGCTTTTCACCACCTGCACGAGAAAACCGACTGTCGGCGCCACGGCGATTTTCAGCGCCTGCGGCCACACGATATAGCGCAACTGCTGGCCGAACGTCATGCCGAGACTCGCGCCCGCGGCCCACTGACCGCGCGGCACGGCTTCGACGCAGCCGCGCCAGATGTCGACCAGATACGCGCTGGTATAGAGCGTCAGGGTGACGGTGGCCGCGACCCACGGCGATACATCGACACCGAGCAGCGGCAAACCGAAAAACGCCAGGAAGAGCTGCATCAGCAGCGGTGTGCCCTGAAACACTTCCACGTACACCACGACGATACGGCGCAGCCAGGCGATCGGCGACACGCGCATGGCGAGCAGAATCAGCCCGACGATGCCGCCGCCCACAAACGCGATCAGCGAAAGCAGCACGGTCCAGCGGGCGGCGAGCAACAGATTGCGGGCAATGTCCCACAGCGTGAATTCGACCATGATCAACGCTCCGTGGGCAGAGTGCGGGCGCCGCGCCACATCAGGCGGTTGCGCCAGTTACGCGGCGCGCTGTCGTTGCCGCGCGCCGCACGGCCCGCGAACAGACCGCGGCCGAGCCGGTTGAGGATTTGCCGCAATACGATCGACAGCAACAGATAGGTCGCGGTGATGATCAGGTAGCTTTCGAACGAACGGAAGTTGCGCGACTGGATGAAGTTGGCCGCATACGTGAGATCGGGCACGGAGATCTGCGAGACCACCGCCGAGCCGAGCATCACGATCAGCACCTGGCTCAGCAGCGCGGGAAACACGTTGGCGATGGCCTGCGGCAGCACGACATAGCGAAACACCTGCCGCCCGTGCAGACCGAGCGCCTGCGCCGCCTGCACCTGGCCGCGCGAAATCGAGTCGATGCCGGCGCGTACGATCTCGATCGCGTAAGCGCCGAGATTGACGGTCATGGCCAGAATCGCGGCCTGCACTTCGTCGATATGGATACCGAGGCTCGGCAAGCCGAAGAATACGAAAAACAACTGCACGATGAACGGCGTGTTGCGGATCAGTTCCACATAACTCGCCACCACCCAGCGCGCCCATTTCGGTCCGGCCACCGCCACGCTCGCACCGGCAATACCGACAATCGCGCCGAGCACGGTGGAAACGGCCGTCAGCCCCAGGGTGACGGCCACGCCGCGCGCGAGCATCCCCGCATAGAGGCCGAAGCCGCTGAAATCGAACGCATAGGTCATGGCGTGGCGCTCATCGTGAGGTCAGACTCCGCCGCGGACCACGCCTCGCGGTCCGCGCAAAAAAGGTTCAGAGGTCGGCCGGCAGCGGCGCCCGCAGCCACTTCTGCGAAATCGCGTTCATGGTGCCGTCCTTGCGGGCCTTGGCAATCGTTTCGTCGACCTTCTGCTTCAGACGCGGCTCGTTCTTGTTCAAACCGACGTGATCGGGCGAGCTGAACAGCGAGAATTTCTGCTCGGGATCGTTGGCCGGATGACGCGCGAGAATCGTGGCGCCGACGTCGTTGCCGACTACCATCAACTGTACCTGACCAGAAAGAAACGCCGAAATTGCGCCGTTAGGATCGTCGAAGCGTTTGATGTTCGCGGTGGGCGGCGCGATCTTGGTCACGCTCAGGTCTTCCAGCGTGCCGCGCGCGACCGAAATCGACTTGCCGGCGAGGTCGGCGGCGTTCTTCACGGGCAAGGCTTTGGGGCCGAACACCGCGAGGTAGTAGGGCGCATAAGGTTGCGAGAAATCGATCACCTTTTCGCGCTCGGGTGTCTGGCCGACCGACAGCAGCATGTCGGCCTTGTGATCGGCGAGGTAGGCCATGCGGTTGTCGCCCGTCACCTGCACGAGTTCGACCTTGGCGTTGAGCGCCCTGCCGATCAGGTTGGCGACATCGATGTCGTAGCCCATCGGCTTCATATCCGGGCCGATCGAGCCGAACGGCGGATAGTCCTCGAATACGCCGATGCGTACCGTGCCCGACTTGGCGATGGTGTCGAGCGCGTCCGCATGCGCGGCCGACGGCAACGCGCACAGCGCGCCGAGGCCGGTGAAGGCAAGCGTCGCTGCGAGCGTGGCGAACACCCGGCGGGTGCGGGATTGGGCAGTGGGGCGCTGGTTCATGGTCTGTCCTCTGTCGAAAATGTCGGTATTGGAATGGGCAAATCTGAGTGATACAGCGATGCTTCAGTGCCTTGATTCAATGTGCGGCGCGTGCGGCGATCAGCTTGCACGCATGCGGCGGCAGTTCCGCGAGCACCGCCATGCCGAGCGCGATCCCCGGCGTTTCGCGCGGCGTGGTGGCGGCGGTCAGCGTGAAGCCGGCACAGTCGATGGTCGCTTCGAGCGATGCGCCCACGTCGCGGATGAACGTGACGGTGCCTGCCAGCCGGTTCGGGCCCGCCGCGTCGGACGCGGCTTTCACGCACACGTCTTCCGGGCGGATCAGCAGACGGATATCGCTACTGGAGGCCGGCACGCGCGCCGGCTGCACGACGCTGATACGCCGGCCGCCGGGCAGGCTCACGCCGCCCGCGCCATCGTACGTGACCGGCAGGATATTGCCCAGACCGATGAAGTCGGCGACGAATTCGCTGACCGGATCGCGATAGATGTCGAGCGGCTTGCCCACCTGGGCGATGCGGCCTTTCTCCATCACGACGATCTCGTCGGCCATCGTCATGGCTTCGCGCTGATCGTGCGTGACCATGATCGTCGTGATGCCCAGACGCTGTTGCAGCAGGCGGATTTCCACCTGCATCGCTTCGCGCAGCTTGGCGTCGAGCGCGGAAAGCGGTTCGTCGAGCAGCAGCAGTTTCGGCTGCGACGCGATCGCGCGTGCAATCGCCACGCGCTGGCGCTGGCCGCCGGAGAGTTGCGTGACGGGGCGGTTGGCCATGTGCGGCAACTGGATCAGTTCCAGCAGTTCGGCTACGCGCCGCGTCTGCTGCTCCTTCGTGGTCTTGCGCAGCTTCAGCGGATAAGCGACGTTTTGCGCGACCGTCATATGCGGAAACAGCGCGAGCGACTGGAACACCATGCCGAAGTCGCGCTGATTCGCGGGCAACCGCGTGATGTCGCGTCCGGCGAAATGGATGCTGCCCGAGGTCGGCGTTTGGAGGCCGGCGATCATCCGCAGCAGCGTGGTCTTGCCGCAGCCTGACGGGCCGAGAAAGCACACCAGCTTGCCGTCGGGCACGCTCAGATCGACGCTGTCCACGGCATGGGCCGCGCCGAAGCGCCGGGTCACGGCCTGCAACGTTAAATGGGTCATCGGATGCTCCAGCAAGGGGTCGTCATGAGCGCGCGGGTTCACGGGATGCGGTCACAGCGCAACGCCTTCGTCGCCGATCAGTTTTTCGAGCAGCCAGATCAGCGCGAAGTCGATCGCGACGATGAACACGGCGAAACAGAACACGGTCGGATCGAGCGACGACACCGTGCGGCTGTAGAGCCACACCGGCAGCGTCATCGTGTCGATGCCGTAGAGGAAGAACGTCACCGTGAATTCGTTGAAGGAGACGATGAACGCGAACAGCATGCCGGCGAGAATGCCGGGGCGCATCAGCGGCAGGATCACGTCGACGAGCGCGCGGCCTGGACTCGCGCCCATCACGCAGGCGGCCTCTTCGAACTCCGGGCCGATCGCGGCGACCGACGCCGCGCAGTTCTTCACGGTAAACGGCAGCGCCAGAATCACGTGCGCGATGATCAGGCGGAACACGCCGAGCTCGACGGGCAGCACGTTGAACACCAGCAGCAGCGACAGGCCGAGCATCACGAGCGGGTACACGAGCGGCAGCGCGACCAGTTGTTCCACCGCGGGCTTGCCGCGAAAACGGTAGCGGCTCAACGCGTAAGCGGCAGGCACCGAGACGAGCGTGGCGATCACCATCGTCGAAATCGCGACGATCAGGCTCGTGGTCAATGCGGCGCCCATCGACAGCGAGTCGCTCGCGTCCGGCGACACGAAGCTGTGCCACGCGGCGCGATACCAGTGCAGGCCGTACGCGTGCGGCGGGAATTCGAGCGTGTCGGCCGCGCTGAACGACATGGTGATCATCGTGAGGATCGGCAGCGCGGCGAGAAACAGAACGATCGCCGCGAGCAGGGCGGTGGCCTTGCCGAGCTGGCCGGGCATGGTGGCCGCCAGACGCGGCGTGCGGGGAGTGCGGGGCGGGCGCGGCTGCAAGCGCGCGGCTTGCGCCGTCTGAATCGGCGTGCTCATGTGTGCGGCTCCTCGGCAAGACGTTGCGTGCGGCGCACGAGGCGCTGCGACAGCGCCATCACGGTCAGCGTGGCGACCATCAGCACCACGCCCGACGCGGACGCCGCCGGCCAGTTCAGCAGCGGCGCGACCTGATCGTGGACCAGCACGGCGAGCATCGGCACGCGTCGTCCGCCGAGCAGCAGCGGCACGGCGAACGCGCTCGCGTTGTACGCGAACACGAGCAGCGCGCCGGACACGAGGCCGGGCATGGCGAGCGGCAACAGCACGTGACGCAGCGTTTGCCAGCGCGTTGCGCCGAGCGTGGCGGCGGCTTCTTCGTAAGTGCTCGAGACCGCGCGCATCGCGCTCGAAAGCGGCAGCACGGCGAGCGGAAACGCGGTCTGGATCAGGCCGAGCAGCACGCCGTTTTCGCGGTACAGCCACATCAACGGACGTTGCACGAGGCCGCTGCCGAGCAGTGCGTGATTGAGCAGCCCGGCCGGCCCGAGAATGATCAGCCAGCCATAGCCCTGCAGCAGCAGATTGACGAGCAGCGGTAGCAGCACACCGGCCAGCAGGAGGCGCCGGGCGAGCCGCGACTTCGTGCGCGCCATCGCCAGGGCGACGGGAATCGCCAGCAGCACTGCGCAGATCATGCTTTGAAATGCGAGCTTCAATGTCAGCCACAACGACTTCATGAAGTAGCCGTCGAGCAGGTCCGCGTAGTTTTGCAGCGTGAAGCCGCGCCACTCGTTGCCTTGCGTGCCGAAGCTCATGCGCAGCACGACCAGCGCCGCGGCGCCGAGCACGGCGAGAAACAGCAGGATCGGCGCGAGCAGCAGCCACGGCCGCGCTTTTTCCATCGCGGTGGCGGCAGGCGCGTCAGGCACGTCCGGCACTGCGCCGGACGCCGATGAGGCACGCCGCGAAAAGCGCGCGAGCATCGCTGTCATGCCGAGAAGATTTCGGTGTAACGCTTGATCCACGCCGGTTGCACGACGGCGAGCGCCTTGTCGTCATGCAACACGGCCTTTTCTGCGATCTGCTGCGGGCTCGGCACGAACGCGCGGCTCTCGGCGGGAATCACCGCTTTCGAATTGACCGGGCCGTTCAGCACGTCGGCGGCCATGCGGCCTTGCACGCCCGCGTCGAGCGAATGGTTGATGAAGGCGTGGATCAGATCGCTGTCGCCCGGATGCGACTTGGGGATCACGGTGAACATCAACTGCGTGGCGAAGCCTTCCTTCATGCCGTAGGTCACACCCATCTTGTACTCGGGCTTGCGGATCTGGTCGGGGAAAAACGCCGGCGAATAGATGCCGCCGATATCGAGCGAGCCGGTGCGGAACAGATCGGCCACCTGGTTCGGGTTCTCGCCGAGCGTCATCACGCGATCTTTCAGCTGCATCAGCTTCTTGAAGCCCGGTTCGATGTTCTGTTGCGAGCCGCCGTTCATCTTCGCCGCGATGATCGCGAGGTCGACCGCTTCGGCCCATTCGGGCGGCGGCAGGAACAGGCGGCCGGCGTACTTGGGATCCCACAGTGCTTCGTACGAAGCCGGCGCGGTCTTGACCGTCGAGGTGTTGTAGATCAGCCCGTCCGACCACAGCAGATAGCCGACGCCGAAGCCGTTCGCGCCCGTGCGGTACTGCGGCGCGACGTCCTTCAGATTCGGCAGTTTGTCCAGCTCGGGCTTCATCAGCAGGCCGGCGTCGCCGAGACCGGACGCACCGACGCCGGCTAACGTGATGACGTCGTAGGTGGGGCGGTCGCCCGCGGCCTTCACCTTGGCGACCATGCCGGAGGTGCCGTCGGCGCGGTCGGCGATCACTTTGGCACCGGTTTTCGCCGTGAACGTGGCGGCGATGTTGCGCAAAGCGGCGGCGCCGGTATCGTCCGACCAGGTCAGCAGACGCAGCGTCTTGCCGCTGAAATTGTGTTCCTGCGCGCGCAGGTTGATGAACGGCATCGGCAAGGTGGATGCCGCGAGTGCCGCGCCGATCGTCTTGATGGCCTGCCTTCTACCCCGTTTGATCTCTTGCATGGCGGTCTCCTGTGTTGAACGCCTGTTGCCTGATGGAATCGTGTGACCGCTGCCGTTGCATCGCGTGTTTGCGTTGCCTGCTTGCGCTGCGTGTGGATGCACTCTAGGTTTGTCAAAATCCCTCAACAAACGAAATATGCGCATGGAGCGCATGACGTAATCTCATGCGCAGGCCGTCGCGCGACTGCGGTGGCGCACGCCGCTCAGGTGGCGGGAGCGCCGAGGCAGTAGCGCATGCGGGTTAACGTCCATCTTTTACCGGCGTTTCGCGTTCACGCGGAGGTATGAGGAAAGCTCGGTTCTGGTGCGGTTTCGAACAGGTTTCGCCCTGTATCGGTGCATGGCGGCCTCGCGAGCCTTAAGTTTCGGCGGCAGCATGAGCCGAATGCATGGGCGCTCCGCTGCCGACTTGCCCTAAGGCAATTTGTGATCGCGTATCCTGTGGGCTCTGGCGGCATTTCGGCGGCTTACGACGATCCATGCCGTCACGTCCACCAATGATTTTTTCTGATCCCGGATACGCCGATGCGACGCCTACCGCCGCTCAATGCGCTGCAGATTTTCGAAACCGTGGCGCGACATCGCAGTTTCACGCGCGCCGCCGACCACTTGTGCCTCACGCAAGGCGCGGTCAGCCGGCAAATCATCGCGCTCGAGGACTACTACAAGTTTCCGCTCTTCAAACGCCATGCGAAAGGCCTGACGCTCACCGCCGAAGGGGAATTGCTGCTGCCGGCCGTGAAGGAGAGCTTTGCGCGCATCGAGGAAATTTCGCTGCGCCTGACACGGCAGCGCACCGATCTCGCGCTGAAAGTGCCGACCTGCGTGATGCGCTGGATGCTGCCGAAGATCATGCGCTTCCAGGCCGAGTATCCCGAGTTGCATGTGCAGATCACGACCACGTGGCAGCACGACGTGGATTTCCAGCTCGAACCGTTCGACGCTGCGATCATCTACGGCTCCTCGCCTGGCGCGGACGTGCAGGCCGTGTCGTTGTTCGAGGAGCGTCTGACGCCCGTATGCGCGCCCGATCTGCTGAAGGACAAGCCGCTTGCCGAACTGGCCGACCTTGCGCGCCATACGCTGCTGCATCCCACGCGCGACCATCGCGACTGGAAAATGTGGCTTGCCAAGGTGACCGAGGTGGACGCCGCGAACGCGCCGGTCATCGACGCCGAGCACGGCCCGAGCTTCGACACGCTCGACATGGCGACCAACGCCGCGCTGCAGGGTTTCGGCGTCGCGATCAGCGACCTTGCGTTGATCGACGAGGACGTGGCGGCCAAGCGCCTCGTGCGGCCGTTCGATACGGTACTCAAGACCGGCTGGCGTTATTACTTCGTCTACCCGGACTCGGTCGCGCACCAGCAGAAGCTGAACCTGTTTCGCGACTGGATCGCGGCGCACTGGGAGGAGTAGTCTGCTGGCTCAGGGCGCGAACGAGAGAAACAGGTACGCCGCGAACAGCGACAGATGCACGGCGCCTTGCAGAATCGTCGTGCGGCCGCTGCTGAGCGTGAGTGTGCCGATAATCAGCGTGAGAACGAGCAGCACGGTTTCCTTGCCGTCGATCCCGAGCACGAGCGGCTGACCGGTGTACAGAAACACCCCGGCGACCGTCGGAATAGTCAGGCCGATACTGGCAAGCGCCGAGCCAAGCGCCAGATTCAGACTGTTCTGCAACCGATCGGCGCGCGCCGCGCGCACGGCGGCAAGCCCTTCGGGCAGCAGCACCAGTGCGGCGATCACGATGCCGACCACGGCCGCTGGCGCGCCCGCATTCTGGACCGCGGTTTCGACCACCGGCGAGAGCACCTTGGCGAGCAAGACCACCGCGACGAGACACACCAGCAGCAAGCCGGCGGCCGCCAGCGCCTCGCCGGCGGTTGGCGGCGAGGCGTGGACGCTTTCATCCGGCGTGGCGGCGAGAAAGTAATCGCGATGGCGCACGGTCTGCACGAACACGAATACGCCGTACAGCACCAGCGACGACACTCCGGCGAACGCCAACTGCGAAGACGACAGGACCGGACCCACACTGGTCGTCGTGTAGTTCGGCATGACGAGCGTCAGCACGGACAGGGAGGCGAGCACAGCCAGCGCCGCCGAAGCGCCACGGCTCTGAAAATCCTGCTCGCGATGCCGGAGGCCGCCCACCAGCAGGCAAAGGCCCACAATGCCGTTGCAGACGATCATCACTGCGGCGAATACGGTGTCGCGCGCCAGACCGGCTTTCTCCGGGCCGGACGTGAGCATGACCGAGACGATCAGCGCGACTTCGATCACGGTGACCGCCACCGCCAGCACCAGCGTGCCGAACGGCTCGCCGACGCGATGCGCGACCACTTCCGCGTGGTGCACCGCGGTGAAAACCGCAGCGCACAGCGCCGCGCCGACCAGCGCGAGCAGCAGAACGTTGCCCGGCATGGCATAAGCGATGCCGAGTACGATCCACGCGACGAACGGCACGGCAATGGTCCAGCGGGGCAGAACGGTCACGGGCGTGGTCATTCGGGCGTCCTTCTAATGCTTGTATTGGGTAGTGCGGCAGGCCCGGACGACCTCCGTCCTGGTCTGAAGCGTGGCTGAATATTCAGGTAACTTATGAGGAGTATGCTTTAACACATTAAATTATAAAGGATAATCGATGTCGGGCAGGTATCGATTCTGGGGGCTTGACGAAGGTGAGCCAGCGCGTCCGGCATCCTGTGAGCGCAAACGGCGACAGCTTGTGCGACGGATCGGGTCACGCGGAATTGCGCGGGTGGCAAGCGACTCGCGCGTCGCGAATACAAGGCAATTGAGGGGCGGGGGATACTTTGGCCCGACGCGCGACCGGCTGGGCAGATCATCTCGGTGTGCGGCAACTTGCGGTGCGCGGCGCCCGGCGGAACCGCCCGCCGGAGCGGCCAAGGCGCCAGCGTGCCATGACAGGACCGCTGGCGCCCGGCTATGTCGTTATACCCGGTTCATTCGCTTACTGGCCGACCGGACGAATGGTCAGCGCGTTCTTGACCGAGGTCACGCCGGCCACGCCTTGCGCCGCCTGGGTGGCCAGGTCGATCTGCTCCTGTTCGGGCACGCTGCCGGCCAGCGTCACCGCGCCGCCACGCGCACGCACGGTGATGTTCGACACGCTCAGACCTTTGGTCTTCGACAATGCGCTGCGGACTTTGCGTCCCAGCGCGCGGTTGGCCGCCTTGGTCTGTTTGGCCGACGGCGTAGCCGATGCGGCGGCCGGGGCTGCGGCGTCGCTGCTTTGTGCATACGCGTTGAGGGACGCGAGAACGATCAGCGCGCTGCCGATCATCTTGATTGCCGGAAATGCTTTCATTCAACTCTCTCCTATTGTCATGGGTACACGCCCCCGGGATGGGGCGGTGCGCTACACCAGCAGGTACATCGGGATCAAATCTGAATGGAACGGTGCTGCGGATCGTGCGAATGCTTTCAATCTATACGCTGATTCGGGCGGGCCGAAACACACGTGAGCCGGCAAAGGCTGTGCTGCAGGCCGGAAACACACGATACTCCAATTAGTGCCATGGTGATGGCAGCACAGCGCAAGTGAGGTTTTGGTACAACGAATGGGCCGATGAAAACAGGCCGATGGCGTCGTATCGCTTGATATCAGGCGCGCATTGCTTTATTCGCGGATAACGGCCGGTCTATCGGATTGTCGGGCGCATTGCATCGCGTTTTCCGGATTTTTCAATTCGCCGTCCCATGTGCTTTAAAGATAAGGTCTGACGCATGCGGAATCAGCCACTCCCTATCGTGCCATTGCTTCGTGACGAATTACCGCTCGACACCGTCGAACTCGCGCGTTTCATGATCGGCAAATACCTCGTGCACGATTTGCCGGAAGGGCGCATGAGCGGACGGATTGTGGAAACCGAGGCGTATCCCGTCGGCGATTCGACGAGCCATGCATTTATTGGCCGGCGTCCGTATAACGGATCATTGTTTCTCGCTCGCGGCCATGCGTATGTGCGACTGACTTACGGACTCTCGTACATGCTCAATATGTCCGCCGAGGCGGAGGACGTCGGCGCCGGCATTCTGTTTCGCGCGATCGAGCCGCTCGAAGGCTTGCCGCTGATGGAAGCGCGGCGGCCCGGCGTGCCGCTGCGAGATCTCGCGCGCGGGCCCGGCCGGCTCACCACGGCACTCGGCATCGGCCAGGCGTTCGACGGCCTCGATCTGTGCGCGGGGCGCGATTTGTGGATCGGCGTTCTGGAGCGGGGCGAAACGACGGTGGGCGTCACGACACGCATTGGCCTGTCCCGCGAGATGCACCGGCCGCTGCGGTTTTTCGAGCCCGGCAGCGCTTTTGTCAGCGGACCGAGAAAGCTCCTGCTGCCGCCCCAATTGGGTGCGCAGGGTGCGCACAAGCGGACGTAAATTTAACCAGCGGCGGTTCAGCCGGCGGCAAAAAGCACCCGGTTCCGACGTGTTTTTGAAACGTCAGACACAAAACGTTACGATCCCGACAATTATTACGCTAGTGATGCTGCTTGAATAAAATCTTACGGTAATTAGCGGACCATTCTTGCGATTACGACAATTATGTATCTCGAAATCAAGGGTTTTCCCTTGGCGATCTGGTGACTAGACTGAAATCACTCGCTTCTCACACGGTGTGATAAGCGAAGCAAATAAAACCAGTATGGAGGTAAGTCATCGTGAAATCGCTCATTAAGGCAGTCGCTATTGCAGCTGTTCTCGCCGCTCCTATTGCTTCTTTTGCTCAGTCGAGCCAACAACCGGTCACCCGCGCGGAAGTTCGCCAGGAGTTGATCCAGTTGGAACAGGCCGGCTATAACCCGGCAGCGTCCAACGACCCGACGTATCCGGCCGACATTCAGGCTGCAGAAAGCCGTGTGCAGGCGCAGAACCCGGCCGTCGCGCAAACCCAGGAACCGGTCGCCGACACCAGCGGTTACGGTGGCGCGAAGAGCGGTTCGTCGCAAGCCGGCGGCGTGGTTCAGCCGATGTCGGGCCCGCGCTCGGTGTATTTCGGTAACTAAGCCAAGCCGGGCTTTTCAAGGCTGGCTCATTCAGAACCGTGGCGGGCCTGAGCGGGCTGTCTGCTCGACGGGACTCTGATCGGGGCGAGGCGGACACGGATTGCTAGAAGCGCGCCTCGCGGTCGCTCGCAGTTAGAGCCGTAAGTCGTATGAAGTGAAGCTGGCGTTGCATGCGCGCCGGCAGGCGTGGCAGGCACGGACTCAGCCAGCAGGTCAAGATGAACGCGACGTGCCTCGGCAGCATCGCGCGCGTCTCAGTACCTCTGCGCCGCGCGAATCGCGCGGCCCACAATTCAAGAAACCTCCGCTGCCGCAAGGTAGCTTCGCCCAACCGTTTCACGGATTGGGCTTTTTTCGCGCACCCTTGCCGCGGCGTGCGCCGGGCGTCAGGGCCGCTCGCCGTGAATATAGAACTCGAGCTGCTGAATGGTGAACTGCTGTTCGGCAATGATGTTCTTCACCAGATCGCCGATCGATACCATGCCGACCAGCCGGTCATTCTCGATCACCGGCAGGTGGCGCATGCGCCGTTCGGTCATCAGGGCCATACAGTCGTCGGTGGTCTGGTCGGGGCGCACGAAGCGCACGGCCTTGCTCATGATGTCGCGCACCGGCGTGGCCTTCGAAGACCGGTCCAGCAATACGACCTTGCGCGCATAATCGCGCTCCGTGACGATTCCCGCGATGCTGTCGCCGTCCGTGACGACCAGCGCGCCGATGCCTTTTTCGGCCATCAGCTTGATCGCGTCGTAGACGGAATCGTCGGCCCCGACGGTGAAAACCGTGGTGTTGTTCGGTTTCGTTTTAAGAAGCTGTGCAACGCTTGTCATGGAGCGGCTCCGTTTCGCAGTGCAGCACGCCGGCGCGGCGCGCTGTCGTGAGGGACAGGCGATTCCAGTATAGGCGCGACGCGCCGCTGCAGTACCCAGGGAATAACTGTGGCGCGCGTAACGTTCAACTCGGGTAGCGCTGCGCGGCGGCGGCGGTTTTGTGTCGCGCGCAAGGGCATACGCACCGGCATACACAAGGGCATACGGGTGCGGGACGCCGATTAGCGGTAAACTCCCCAGTCCGTACCTTATCCCCGGTTTGATCGGGTTCATGTCAGCACCACTGTATAACGCCATGCTCACGCCTCACGATCCGTCGCCCGCAGCAGACGGCGCACTCAACGGCGAATGCGTCGTTCTCGACGCCACCGCCACGCTTCCCACGCGCTACGGCACGTTCACTTCCTACGTGTTTCGCGTGTGCGAGAGCGGCGCCGAACATCTTGCGCTCGTGATGGGCGACGTCGCCAACAAGTCGTCCGTGTTGACGCGCCTGCATTCGGAGTGCCTGACCGGCGACGTGCTCGGCTCGTACCGCTGCGACTGCGGCGAGCAGCTCGACCTTGCGCTGCGCTATATCGCGGCGGAAGGCTGCGGCGTGCTGCTGTATCTGCGCGGCCACGAAGGGCGCGGCATCGGACTGTCGAACAAGATTCGCGCGTATGCGCTGCAGGAGCAGGGGCGCGACACCGTCGAGGCCAATCTCGATCTGGGTTTGCCGGACGACTCGCGCGAATACGATTCCGCCGCGGGCATTCTGCGCACGCTGAAGGTCACGTCGGTGCGGCTCATGAGCAACAATCCGGAGAAGTTCGACACGCTGTCCAAGCACGGCATTCCGGTGTGCGAGCGGGTCGCGCTGGCGATCCCGATGCGCGAGGAAAACGAGCGTTATATCCGCACCAAGCAGGTCAAGTTCGGACATTACTTCGACGAAAACGAATGAGCGATACGCAGGCATCGGCTGCCGTGTGTGAATGGCGGCCGGCGCTGTAGCGGTGGGTTCGTCAATATCTTGCGGCCGGATTCCCGGCCGCTTTGCTTTGCGTTTCCACTTTGCTGTGGGTCTTCGTTGCATCGAAGCGCCGCGGATCAGAACATGCCGAAGTCGTCGTTGCTGTCGGGAATCGCGTTGAGCAAGTCCCGTAGCGCGCGCCAACCGAACCAGCCAGCAGGAGTTGCCGCAATCGCCGGCCGGCGCGGCGTGTCCGCGTTGGTGCCCGCGTTCGTGCCCGTGCGCGTCGCGGGCGTCCGACGACAGGCCGTCGTGACCTTCCGCGCTTCGATCGAGGCGTATAACCAGGGGCAGGTACGCATGCTGTCTCTCCTGATCCAGGTGCCGTTCAACGAGCGGTTGCCGCAGCCACACGCGGCACAATCGCCGCCAATACTTCCGCTAGCGTCGTCGCGCCGAAGCGCCGCTCGCTGATATCCGCTTCGACATCGATGCGACCGGCGTTGTGCGCATCGTAGAGATCGGTAATCAGACGCGCATGGCGTTCACCGAGTCCCGCGCCTTGAAGCATTGCGTCCCATTCGCCGCGCGGCACTGCGCGTGCCACCACCGCGCGGCCCGCCAGTTCGCCGATCGTGCGCGCCACATCCAATGCGCTGACACGCTCATCGCTTTCGATGCTCACGACCCGCGGCGAGACCGGCTGCGCTCGATCGTCGAGCAACAGTTCGGCGGCCAGCGTGCCCACGTCCTGTGCGGCGACGCTCGGAAAACGCTTGCTCAACGGATGATGCAGACTCGGCAGCGCGCCTTTCGCGAGTGCGACCGGCAGTACGCGGGCCCAGTTGTGCATGTGTTCGGCGGCGCGCAGAAACGTCAATTGCGAGTCGACGGTTCGCAGTTGCGTTTCAAGCTCGTGAAACAGCGTGGTAATGCCCGTGCCGGCCGGATGTTGCGCGCCGTAGTCGGAGAGCGCGAGAAGGCGTGGCGGCGGATCGCCACGCAATGCCGCAACGCTCGCGTCGATCATGCGCCGCATCGCCTGCGCGGGATCGGCGTGCGCGTGCGGCACCGGACACAGTAGTTGCACGGCGTGCGCGCCTTCAATAGCGCGGGCCACGGTCGTGGTTTCCAGCAGATCGGCGACGACGATCTCGCAACCGATCTTCGCGAGGAATTCGCCCTGCGCTTTGTCGCGGACCACCGCACGCACGATGCGACCCGCACGGCGCAATGCCGCCGCGCTCACTTTGCCGACCTTGCCGGCGGCTCCAAAAATCACGAACACGTTGCGCTCCTTGTTGACCCGGTATGGCGCCATCTTAGGAGCGCGGCGCTCGGGAAACGCGCGGGCAAGGATCGCTTTGCGCAGATTCGGATGACGGTTTTATCCGCGGCGCGGCAGCAGGAACGTTGAATCACGTAGAGTTGAGCGAAGCCGCAAAAAACGCCGCACAATGCAGACACATGAGCCGCCATCCACGAGGGAAGCGATGAATGCAGTGACACCGTTAACACAGCCGCAGCCGCACAGTGGTTCCCGCGTCGTGTTGCGCTCGAGCAGGCTGCTCGGCTGGCAGGACTTCGGCGCGGAGCTGGTCAACGTGTCGGCCGGGCTGCACCGCATGCCCGCGTTCAGGTATCACCGGGTGGGCGTGCACGTCGGCGCGCCGGTCAGGGCGCGCTGCATGTGCAACGAGCGCCGCCACTCGCGAATCCAGGCGCATGGCGACGCCGACGTGATTCCCGCGGGACTCGACGGGCAGTGGAGCGACGAAGCCGCCTGCACGATTTTCAGCGTGTGGATCGGCGAGGCGTTCGCGCGGCGCACCGTCGAGCAACTGTCGTTGAAAACGGCCGACGCGCAACTGCGCCCGCAATTCCAGCTGCGCGATCCGCGCTTTCAGTATCTCGCGTGGGCCTTACGCGCCGAGCTGGAAGCCGACGAGGCATCCGATCCTCTGTACGCCGAAAGCTTGTGCACGGCGATGGTGGTGCGATTGATCGGCGCCGCGCCGACGCCCGGAAACAAGCAGCGGCGCACGCTCGTGCCCAGAACGGCCGCACGCGTGATCGAATTTATCGAAGCGCATCTGGACCAGCGTCTCACGCTGAGCGAACTGGCCGCGCTCGCCGGGTTGAGTGTGCCGCATTTCAAGGTGCTGTTTCGCGAGACGCTCGGCATGCCGGTGCATCAGTACGTGGTACAGCGGCGCGTGGAGCGCGCGCGAACGCTGCTGCTGCAAGGCAAACTCAACGCGAGTCAGATCGCGCTCGATACCGGCTTCGCGCATCAGAGCCATATGGCGCACTGGATGGGCCGGCTGCTGGGCGTAACGCCGCGCGAGCTGACCAGGTCAGGCGCGAACGCGGGCAGCCTTGTTGCGTTCGATCCGCAAGATGGCCGCCGCATTGCAGCACCACGATAAAGACGCGGCAGCGTTGCGATCAGCCCGGCGTCGCACCCGTCAACTGCGCATAGACATCATGCGACAGTTGCAGCAACTGCTTGCGGTCGATTCCGCCTGACACCGCATAGCCGAAGTCGCCGTCGATCCAGTAGAACACGTTCACCGGGCCGTCCTGATACAGCTTGAACGCGGTCGTGTTCGAATTCTGCTGGCGACGAGAAATGCACAGCGTGACGCGTTCGCCGTTCGGCCCGCGATACATGAACTGCGCAGTCGGTCCGTCGGCGCCGGGCAACAGGCGTCCACCCGAAAGGTTGAAGCCGCTCTTCGAGAGAATCGGCGGATGCACGTTGGTGCCGAGCCGGTTGGCGAGCCACTGCACGAAATCCTGTTCGTGACCGTCGGTGCTCATCTCGGTCGGCCGGTCGATGGCGGGCATGTAGACCACGTGCGCCACCGCCGCTTGCCGCGCGAACATTTCAGAGCTGTCCGCGCTGACAGGGCGCGTGTCGGAGTGGCCGCCGGCCACCGGCGCGATGACGTCCTGCCCCATATGCGTGCCCACGCCGATGCCCACACCCAACACCAGCGCCGCCGCCATGCCGGCGAATTGCGGCCAGTTGGCGGCAATCCTCCAGCGACGCGGCGCGGGCGCTTGCAGGCGCTTCGGCACCGGCTCGCTCAGCACGCGGTCGTAGCGCTCGTGGAACATGCTGTTCAGCGAAAAATAATCGCTGACGCGCGCGGCCAGTTCGGGATTCTGTTCGAGCGCGCGCTCCACGTCGGCACGGCGTTCGTCGGACAGCGTGCCGTCCACGTACGCGTGCAGGTCTTCTTCGCCGATCGGCATAGTCTGGTCGCTCATCGCACCACCTGTAATTTCGCACCGGGCTGCGCGCCCGCCATCAGTGCCCGTAACCGTTCGCGTCCGCGCGAGAGCCGCGACATCACCGTGCCGATCGGAATGTTCAGCGCGAGCGCCACGTCGGCATAGCTCATTTCCTCGAGGCCTACCAGCAGCACGACTTCGCGCTGCTCCATCGGCAGGCGCTGCAACGCGTAGTCGAGGTCGCGCATTTCCAGCGAGCGGGTCTGCTCGGAGGGCACGGCGAATTCGCTCTCGGACACGCTTTCGTCGTCCACCGCTACGTGGACGGCGCGCGCCGAAGCCTTGCGCGCCTGGTTGGCGAACACGTTGTGCATGATCGTAAACAGCCACGCACGCAGGTCGGTGCCCGGCTGGAACATGCCGGTGCGGCCGAGCGCGCGCTCCAGCGTGTCCTGCACCAGATCGTCGGCGAGGTCGCGGTTGTTGATCAGCGCTCGTGCATAGCGCCGCAAACGCGGCACATGCTCCATCAGCTCGTCACGGACATCCATTTTCTATCCCAATCGTGGGCTTTTCGCGGGCAGGGAGGCGTCCTGCAGTCGCGCGAAAAGACGCATTCGAGGTGCGAACACACGTGCGTGCACTTTATTCCCCTGCTTTACATGAGATCGCGGATTGCGTTCGGCGGTCATCGCATGGTCATTGCGTCGGCGGCGCGCATCAGGCCGTGGGTGCGGGCGTTGCCGGCGACCACGAAACGTTGCCGCTGAGCGGTCCAGAGCAACAGACGAATGTCGCCGATACGCCGCGCGGACCACTGCGGCTGCGCCGGCGCGAGCAGCGCCAATGCCGAGAGCAGCACCACTGGTTGATTGTCGCCGTTCAGATAGATGAATTCGCTGACGCGCTGAAACGGGCCCAGCGCGATCACCCTTTGGTCGACGAGGCGCAAACCGATCGCCGAGAGGTTCGGCGCGGACGGATCGGCGCGAGTCGGCGACGCGGCGGAAAATTGCCCCGCGGCGCTTTCGGCCAGCGCCATGACGGCCGCATTGTTCAGCGCCTGAGCGGACACCTGAGTGGCGGCAAGCCAGCCGCTCGCCACCGCCAGCGTCAGCGCGAGCGCCGCCAGCGCGTTGAGTATCCTGCGAGCGCGTTTTGACGCATTCATGCGCCCGAATGCACGGCGCCATCCTGTCGCGCGGCCTGGCACGGGTTCGTCAGTCGTTTGAAAGGCCCGCTGGATCTGCGTGTTCAGCCTGCCGTAAAACGCCACCCGGCGCGCCTCCGCCGGATCCTTGCCCAGATAGTCCCGCAGAAACGCGGCGCGCTCCGGCGTCAACGTACCGTCGGCGTAGGCCTGAATGTCCGCTTCGGAAAGCGGCGAATCGGAAGGGGCGTTAGTGGTCATGATGTCGGCGTGCGTTGGAGTTCAGCTATCGAGGGCGAACACCCACACGGCCAAGTTTATTCCATATGTTCACATGCCGGTTTCGACGCCGCAGGGCGGCCGCGGCCGCACTTTCAGACGGCCTTCGGTGCGCTGCCGCGTTGCGTGCTAACCCCTTGGTGCGCCGCTTTATTCCCACTTCCGGATATGTTTTTTTCGAGCCTTCGATACAGGAATAAAAGCCGCGAACCCGTGGTTCTCCCTGATGCGAACCCGCACAAAACTCACTGGAGTTCATCATGAAGAAGCTCGCTTTTGCCGCCTTGTCCGTTGCCGTTCTCGCCGCTTCGTCGAGCGCTTTTGCGCAAGGCAAGACACGTGCTGAGGTGTACCAGGAATTGATTCAGGCACAGCAGAACGGCCTGAATTACGTCACCGATGCATCGTATCCCGACGTCAGCCCCGTGTTCGCTCAGCAGGTCGAACAGCACAAGGAAGCACTCGCCGCGCAAGCGGCGGCCGCCACCCATGCCGCGAGTCAAAGCGCGCAGGCGGGCAGCGTCAATTGAAGCTGACGATACCCGGCGCGCGAATGGAACGGGCGCGCCGGTATCGATTGGCATCGTTTGGAATAGATCGCGGCATCGCGTGTTAGCCCGGTAAGCGCATCTATCCAACAGAGGAGTTTCCGTGGCAAAACCATCCGTTCCCAACTCCGGGCCTGTCTGTGTGCCTTGCAGACTGGCCGTGATCGGCGCGGCCGTGCTGGTTCTCGCCGGCGGCTTTGCCTACACGGCGGGCTGGCTGACGCCTTCGCGTCTCACCGCGCCGCGTCTCATCGACACCTTCGAGACCGTGGCCGGCCAGCCGCATCCCGGCTACCGGCGCAACCACGCGAAGGGTCTGTGCATCGAGGGCTATTTCGATAGCAACGGCGACGGCGCGGTGCTGTCCCGCGCTGCCGTATTCGCGCCCGGCCGCACGCCGGTGACGGGCCGCTTCGCAGTGCCCGGCGGCAACCCGTCCGCGCCCGACACCAGTTCGCCCGTGCGCAGCCTCGCGTTGCAGTTCCTGTTGCAGAACGGCGAGCAGTGGCGCACGGGGATGAACTCGACGCCTGTTTTCGCCGTGCACACGCCGGAGCAGTTCTATCAGCAACTGGTCGCCGCGAAGCCCGACCCGGCGACCGGCAAACCGGACCCCGCGAGACTGAAGGCGTTTTACGCCGCCAATCCCGAGACGCAGCCGTTTCAGGCGTGGGTGAAGGCGCATCCGCCTTCGTCGAGTCTGGCGAATGCCGCGTACTACGGCATCAACGCGTTCCGTTTCACCGACAGCGCCGGCAACACGCGCGCCGTGCGCTGGGCGATGGTGCCCGAGACGCCGTATGCGCCGATCACCGATGCGGAAAAAGCCGAAAAGAATTTCCTCGAAGCGGACCTCGATCAGCGCCTGGAAAACGGCCCTCTGCGCTGGCATCTGATCCTGACCGTCGCCAAACCCGGCGACCCCACTAACGACGCCACATTGCAATGGCCCGACGATCGTCAGCACATCGACGCGGGCACGCTGGTGATCGATCACACGACGTCGCAGGAAAACGGCGCATGCCGCGACGTCAACTTCGATCCGACGATTCTGCCGGCCGGCATCGAGCCGTCGGACGATCCCTTGCTCGCCGCGCGCTCGGCCGCGTATGCGCTGTCGTACAAACGCCGCACACGCGAGGAAGCGCTGCATCCGGCGGTTCATCAAGCCCAGACAAACGGAGAGCACTCATGAGGCCGACGCGCACCCATTTCAGCCCGCTCGCGCGGCTATTGCACTGGACCATGGCGCCGTTGATCATCGCGATGCTGTTCATCGGCGTAGGCATGGTCGCCACCGTCTCGCGCGCGCACGACACGCTGATTGCGATTCACAAGCCGCTCGGTATCGCGTTGCTGCTGCTGGTGGTGCTGCGCGTGGGCGTGCGCCTCACGCGCGGCAGCCCGCCGTTGCCCGACACCATGCCCACGCCGCAGCGGTTCGCAGCGAAGGCCTCGCACCTCGTGCTGTATGTGTTGATGGCGGCAATGCCATTGATCGGCTGGGCGATGCTGTCGGCTGCGGGCTATCCGGTCACGCTATATGGTCCGCTGCATCTGCCGCCGATCGCGCCGCATAACGTCGAGCTGTTCGCGTTGCTGCGCGCGTTGCACACATGGCTCGCATTTGCCCTGTTCGCCACGGTGCTGTTGCATCTCGCTGCGGCGTTGCTGCATGGGCTGATTCGCCGCGACGGTGTGTTTTCGAGTATGGCTCGCGGCGAGCGTTGATGCTTTGTTAACGAGTTGTTAATGCTTCAGTTCTTCACGCGTTCTGAACGCGGATCATAAGGCGCTTTCAGATGCACGGTGGCCGGCAGCAGTTCGCCGGCGACATCGATTGCATAGCGGCCGCTGTTCAGATACGCGGCATCCGCCGCGCCGTCGGGGTTGTTCACATAGCCCATCGCGACCGGACAGCCGAGCGTGTGCCCGAATGCCGCCGAACTGACGAAGCCGACCGGCTTGCCGTCGCGCAGGATCGCTTCGCCGCCCCATAGCATGCGTTGCGCGGCACCGTCGGCCGTCAGCACGACCATGCGGCGGCGCAGCGGCTCGGCGCGCAGTTTCAGCAGCGCGTCGCGACCGCGAAACGCAATGTCCTTGCCGAGCTTGCACGCGAACGACAAGCCCGCTTCGAACGGATTGGTGTCCGGCGTGAGTTCACGGCCCCACGCGCGATAGCCTTTCTCGATGCGCAACGAGTCGATCGCATAGTAGCCCGCGTTGACGAGGCCGAACGCTTTGCCCGCTGCATGCAACGTTTCGTACACGCCCACGGCGAATTCGACCGGCACATACAGTTCCCAGCCCAGTTCGCCGACATAGGTGAGGCGCGTGGCGCGCACCGTGGCGTAGCCGAGATCCACCTCGCGGCTTTGGCCAAAAGCGAATGCTTCATTGCTCCAGTCCGCTTTGGAGACGCTTTGCAGCAACTCGCGCGAGCGTGGACCCATCACGGCGAGCACCGCGTACTGTCCGGTGACGTCGACTAGCGTGCAGTGTTTATCGTGTGGAATCGCCCGCTCAATGGTGTCGAAGTCGCGCGTGGTTTGCGCGCTGCCGGTGACGAGCAGGTATTGATCGTCGGCGAGGCGCGTGAGCGTGAAATCCGATTCGTAGCCGCCGCGCTCGTTGAGCATGCCGGTGTAGACCGTGGCGCCGGTCGGCACGTCCACGTCGTTGGCGACGATGCCTTGCAGCACGCTTTGCGCGTCGCGGCCCTTGACCAGAAATTTGGAGAACGACGTCATGTCGAACAGCGCGACGCCTTCGCGGCACGCGCGATGTTCGGCGCCGCTCCAGGGCAGCCAGTTCTGCTGGCCGAACGCGTAGTCGATTCTCGCTTCAGCGGGTGAGGGCGCGAAAAAGTTGGCGCGCTCCCAACCCATCTTGCTGCCGAAACACGCGCCCTCGTCACGCAGCAGCGAATACAGCGGCGAGCGGCGAAACGGCCGCGCGCTGTCGAGTTCGCGATTCGGCCACGGCATCGCGTAATGCAGGCCGAGCGTTTCCTTCACGCGATCGTGAAGCCACGTGTCGTTGCCGTTAAAGCGCGCGAAGCGGCGAATATCCACGGGCCACAAGTCCATGGTCGGTTCGCCCGCCACGATCCATTCCGCGAGCGCCATGCCCGCGCCGCCCGCCGAGGCGATTCCCATAGAATTGAAACCCGCGCCGACGAAAAAGCGCCGCAGTTCGGGCGCTTCGCCCAGCATGAAGTTGTTGTCCGGCGTGAACGATTCGGGGCCGTTATAGAACTGCCGCACCTGAGCTGTTTCGAGGGCGGGCACGCGCTGCAGCGCGTTTTTCATCAGGATTTCGAACTGATCCCAATCGTCCGGCAGCAGCTGGAATTCGAAATTCTCGGGAATGCCGTTCATGCCCCACGGTTTCGCATCCGGTTCGAAGCCGCCCATCACGAGGCCGCCCACTTCCTCCTTGAAGTAGATGAAGCCGTCCGGATCGCGCATGACCGGCAGATCCGGATGCACGCCCGCAATGCGTTCCGTGACGATGTAGTAATGCTCGGCCGAATGCAGCGGCACGGTCACGCCGCACAGCCGGCCGACCGCCTTGGCCCATTGACCCGCGCAATTCACGACGATGTCCGCGCCGATCGTGCCGGTTTCGCCGTCCTTGTTGCGCCATGCGAGGCCGCTGACTTCGCGTGCGCCGCTTGTCTTGCCGTCTTGCGCGGTGCGCGTGTGGATCGCCGTGACGCGGGTGTTTTCGACGATGCGCGCGCCGCGCATCCGGGCGCCGCGCATCCGGGCGCCGCGGGCCAAGGCCTGGGTCAGGTCGGTCGGATTCGCCTTGCCGTCGCCGGGCAGCCAGACGGCGCCGAGCAGGTCGTCGGTGTGCATGACCGGCCACAGGTCGCCGGCTTCCTGCGGGCTGATCACCTCGCAGGCCACGCCATAGGCGCGCGCGACGGCTGCGGTGCGTTTGAGTTGCGTCATCCGCTCGGCCGTGCGGGCCACCGAAAGCGAGCCGCATTGCTTCCAGCCGGTGGCGAGGCCGGTGGCGGCTTCGAGTTCGGCGTAGAGCGCGGTCGAATAGCGGATCAGCCGGGTCATGCTCTCCTGGGCGCGCAACTGGCCGACGAGTCCGGCTGCATGCCAGGTCGTGCCGCACGACAGTTGGCCCTGTTCGAGCAGCACCACATCGGTCCAGCCCAATTTGGTCAGGTGATAGGCGACCGAACAGCCGATGATCCCGCCGCCGATGATGACGACGCGAGTGTGGGTAGGAACCGATGTTGACATATGTGGAAAGTTGTTGATTATGTCGGAATAGATTGCCGCAAAAAGACACGAAATGCAACGGGCATCTGACGTTACCGGGAAACCTGCTGTGCCATACGCTCGTCGGGCTATCAAGTTGCCGACGCCACCGCTAGGCGGGGTTTGACGCACGGCAACGCAGCCCCGCAACCCGCACGCGGCCAGCCGTCGCTGAAGTGTGGTTTTGCTTGGAAACGTGTGGCCATTAACCACACCGAAGCGTGACTTTTGCTAGACTCCAGCAGACACTCACCGCCCAATTCCCATGTTCTCCAACCAGCGCCAAGCCGAAATCCTGCGACTCGTCCGCGAGCAGCGCACCTGTACGATCACCGATCTTGCCGGCCGCTTCGACGTGTCCGACGAAACCATCCGCCGCAATATCAAGCCGTTGATCGCCGGCGGCCTGCTGACCAAGGTCCACGGCGGCATCATGCTGCCCGAGCGTCTGGACGAACCGCCGTTCCAGCGGCGCATGGCGGCGAGCGCCGAAGGCAAGCGGGCGATCGGCGCGCGCATCGGCGAACTGGTGCGAGACGGCGATTCGCTGATTCTCGAGGGCGGCACGACCTGTCTGCATATTGCGCACGCGCTTGCCGCCCGCTCGCGGCTCACGGTCGTGACCAATTCCACCGAAGTCGCCCGTGTGCTCGCGCCGCGCAACGGCAACCGCGTGTTCATCGCGGGCGGCGAGTTGCGCCCCGACGACTGCGCCGCGGTGGGAGACAGCGCGCAGGCTTTCCTGCGCCAGTTCCACGTGCGCTACGCGATCGTCTCGGTCACCGCGATCGATATGCAGGGGCGTTTCATGGACGCGCTGCCTGCCGACGTAGCGTTTTCGCTGGCCGCCTTTGCTCAGGCCGAGCGGCGGGTGGTGGCGGCGGATCACGCGAAATTCGGCCATAGCGCGCTGGTGCACGCTTTCGGCGCGGACGCCGTCAATCTGCTGGTGACGGACGAAGCGCCCGCGCCCGCATTGGCTCAGGTGTTCGCGGCGGCCGGGCTGGATGTGGAGGTCGCCACACAGCCAGGTTCGTCCAACGCGTAAAATGGCCGGTTACCACAGGCAATCGATGCCGCGCGGAAACTCGCCGGCCGGCGCCACCCGCGCGCCGTCGGGCTGATTCTGTCCGCGCGCGCCTGCCTTTGCCGGCTTGAATAGGAATGGACGCTGATGTCGTCAGTTTTCTTCGATCGGGATCGCATTGCAGAGTGGCTCGGCGAACACACCGTCGCCAAGGCGCGCTCGGTCGGCCCCGTCACTCATGTGCAGTGGCACGGCTCCACGCTCAGCGGCGAGGTGCAGGGCACGCAGCCGCTTCCGTACAAGACGCGCGTGCGGTTTCGTACCGACGGCGGTGCGCCCTGGGCGCAGGGCGAATGCAGCTGTCCGGTCGGCCGCAACTGCAAGCACGTTGCCGCGCTGCTGTTCGCCGAGCTCGACTATCACGACGAGATGGACCATGTCACCCACGTCCACCTGGACGACGAGGGCGAGACCGCGCGCGACCTGGCGCGCGAGCCCGTGGCGAACCCCGGATCGGCCGCTGGCGTGCGGCCCGAACTGGTCAGCTGGCTCGAGCGTTTTCGCGCCCGCGCCGAAGCTGCGGACGCCGACGCCCAGAAGGCGAGCGCCCCACGCACCCAGACGCTCGCCTACCGGTTGACCTGGTCCAGATTCCACATGCGCCACGAGGTCGTGCTGTACCGCGCGCGCTGCAATCCGGACGGTGCGATAGTCGAAGTGGCCGAGCCCTGGGGCAATGTGGAAGCGGCGCTCCTCAAGCAGCCCAAATTCGTTTCCGACGAAGACCTGTCGATCCTGCGCGGTCTGTGGCTCGGCCGCTCCCGCGAGGATTTCGGGCAGTTCATCCTGCGCGGCACGAGCGGCGCGGAGATGCTGCAGAAACTCATCGCGACGGGCCGGCTGTTCGTCGATTTCACGCATGGCTCCGGCCGCGACGGGCCGATCCCGCTGTCGCGCGGCACCGACCGGCCCGGCCGGATCGAATGGGAGCCGCTCGCCGACGAGCGCCTGCGGCCCGTGCTCTGCACCGAGCCGCGCGCCAGCATGGTGCTGCCGACCGAGCCGGTCTGGTATGTGGACGGCGTCGCGAATGAGGCGGGCATCGTCCAGTCGTCGCTGCCGTTCCAGCAGTTGCCCGATTACCTCGCCATGCCGCCCATCTCGCTCGCCGAAGCGCCGCTGGTCGCCTCGGTGCTGCGCGAGATCGCGCCCGAGTTGCCGCTGCCGCCCACGCACGACGCGTCCGCGATTCGGGTGATCGACGTCGATCCCGTGCCGGTGCTCACGCTCAACAGTCACGCGTTGCCGTCGGCGACGAGCAAGGCGGGTTTGCGGCATTCCGCGGCGGTCGAACTGGCCGGCGTCAGTTTCGATTACGAAGGCGTGAGCATCAATGTGGATAGCAGCGTGACGCTCGTGCCGATGCCGGGCGGCGACGTCATTCATATCCGCCGCCGCTACGAGGCTGAGAAAAAGCGTCTGCTCGAACTGCGCAAGACCGGTTTGCAGAAGGTGCCGACCAGCCGGGTCCATGCGTCGCGCCTGCTGCCCGACACCATGCTCGGCCTGGCCGATGCCGAGGCGTGGTCCGCGTTCGTCAACGACTCGGTGCCGGATCTCGTGAGCAAAGGCTGGCGCGTCACGATGGCGCCCGAGTTCCGCTACAACGTGATCGAGATTGACGCGATCGAAGGTACTGCGCATCAGGCCGGCGACGGCTGGTTCGATCTGGAGATGGGCATTCGCATCGGCGAGCGCAACGTGCGGCTCGAACCGCTGCTCGCCGACCTGTTCAGGCGCGACCGGCGCTGGCTGAGCGGCGCGCTCGAAACCATCGCCGACGACGAGCCGATCGAGCTGAAGACCGAGGAGAACAAACGCCTGCGCCTGCGCGCCGACCGCCTGAAACCGGTGGTGCGCGTGCTCGTCGATCTGTTCGACGCGCTGGGCGGTTCGCTTGCCGAAGGCGCGCCGCTGCGCGTGGCGTCCGTCGACGCGGGCCGGCTCGAAGCGTTGAACGGCACCGGCCGCTGGCAATTTCGCGGTGAAGATTCGATCCGCCAACTGGCGCAGCGTCTGCAAGCCGGTCCGGGGCTGCGCGAGGTGCCGGTGCCGCGCGGCCTGAAGGCTGAATTGCGGACTTATCAGCAAGAAGGCCTGAACTGGATGCAGTTTCTGCGCGAACAGGATCTGGCCGGCGTGCTCGCCGACGACATGGGTCTGGGCAAGACCGTGCAGACGCTCGCGCATATCCTCGCGGAGAAAGAAGCGGGGCGTCTCGACCGGCCCGCGCTGATCGTTGTGCCGACCACGCTCGTGCACAACTGGCGCGAGGAAGCGCGCCGCTTCGCGCCCGAACTGAAAGTGCTGGTGCTGAACGGCCCGCAGCGCAAGGAGCGCTTCGAGCAGATCGGCGAACACGAGCTGATTCTGACCACGTACGCGCTGCTGTGGCGCGATCAGAAGGTGCTCGCCGGGCATGACTATCACCTGCTGATTCTCGACGAGGCGCAGTACGTGAAGAACGCCACCACCAAAGCCGCCCAGGCGATACGTGGGCTGCGCGCGCGGCATCGGCTGTGTCTGACGGGCACGCCGCTGGAGAATCATCTCGGCGAGCTGTGGTCGCAGTTCGATTTTCTGTTGCCGGGGTTTCTCGGCAGCCAGAAAGACTTCACCAAACGCTGGCGCAATCCGATCGAGAAGAACGGCGACGGCGTGCGCCGCGCGTTGCTGGCGCGCCGCATCCGGCCGTTCATGCTGCGCCGGCGCAAGGACGAGGTCGCCAGGGAGTTGCCGGCCAAGACGACGATCCTGTGCTCCGTGGACCTGGAAGGGGCGCAGCGCGATCTGTACGAAACCGTGCGCACGGCGATGCAGGAGAAAGTGCGCGCCGCGGTCAGCGCGCAAGGGCTCGCGCGCAGCCATATCATCGTGCTCGATGCCTTGCTGAAGCTGCGCCAGGTGTGCTGCGACCCGCGCTTGGTCCGCACGCTCAAGGCGGCGGGCGATGCGCATGAGACGCACGACAGGACGGACAGAATCGAGAAGGGCGCGCGCGCCATGCGATCAGCCAAGCTCGACCTGCTTCTGTCGATGTTGCCGGAACTGATCGAGGAAGGACGCCGCGTGCTGTTGTTCTCGCAGTTCACCGGCATGTTGTCGCTGATTGCCGAAGCGCTCGAAGAAGCCGCGATTCCCTATGTCATTCTCACCGGCGACACGGCGGATCGCGTTACGCCGGTCGAGCGTTTCCAGCAAGGCGAGGTGCCGCTCTTCCTGATCAGCCTGAAGGCGGGCGGCGTGGGCCTGAACCTGACCGCCGCCGACACCGTGATCCACTACGACCCGTGGTGGAACCCGGCTGCCGAGAATCAGGCGACGGACCGCGCGCATCGGCTGGGACAGGACAAGCCCGTGTTCGTGTACAAGCTGATCGCGGCGGGCAGCATCGAAGAAAAGATCGTGGAGTTGCAGGAGCAGAAGGCGGGACTCGCCGACAGCATTCTTTCTGAAGACGCCGCGGGCGCCGCCAAGTTCTCGGACGACGATCTCGATGCGCTGTTCGCACCGATGCCGGAAATTGAAAGCGGCAGATGATGCGCGGCATGGTCGCGGCGGCTTTCAAATATCCTCAGTTTTGCCGCTGCGTAGCCCAAAAGCGTGACAAATGGTCAATGCGCGCCGCGCTCCCGGCGACGCCGTCAACGCTTTCTCCTGACACTCGTTGAACACGCGACCGTGAAAAGGTCATTCAACGCAGTACGTTGAGGACACGTCGCTCATGAAGAAGCAGATTGTTGCCGTTGCCGCCGTACACGCGGCCGGATGAATTGCCGCACGCAATGGCAATCCGCTTCGACACTGCTTCCGGTTAGCGGCGGTCGCGACAACCGCGGCCAAGCCACCCGCGCGATTTACTCGCGCACTTTACCGAATTCCTCTCGATGAAATCCTGTTTGTCCCGATACCTCAGGTCGGGCTTTTCCGCGCTGTTTGCTTTGTCGCTGGTTGGGTTGTTCGCTGGCTGCGCGCAGTTCAGGCCTGGCACGGTGCCGGCTGCTTTGGCCAATGTTGCAGGCGCGCCGACGTCCGCATCTGAACCTGCCCCAACGGTGCCTGCCGGCTTCTACCGCGTCAATCCGGGCGACACGCAGACCGGCGTTGCCAAGGCGTTCGGTCGCGAGCCTGCGGCGATTGCGCAATGGAACCACCTGTCGGCTGACGACGGCCTGCGCATCGGCCAGGTGCTGCGCGTCGCGCCGCCGATCGTCGACGGCGGTGCGCCGGCGTCGAACGCGCCATCGGACTCGCTTGCGCAAGCGCGCGCGATCTTCGCGGATAGCTTGAACGAACCCCCGCCCGCAAAGGCGCGACTTGCCTGGCCGGCCGGCGGTCCACTGACCGAGCGATTCGTGTCGGGCAGCACAAAGGGGATCGTGATGGGCGGGCACATCGGCGAAACCGTGAGGGCGGCGTCGGGCGGTCGTGTCGTGTACTCGGGCGGCCGGATCGCGGCGTACGGCAAACTGGTCATCATCAAGCACGACGCGCATCTGTTGACGGCATACGGCAACAACCGCGCGCTGCTCGTCAAGGAAGGCACCTCCGTCAAGGCGGGCGATCCGATCGCCGAAATGGGCACGGACGATAAAGGCGAGGCGTCGTTGCGCTTCGAAGTGCGAGTGGACGGCAAACCGGCCGATCCGCTCAAGTACCTTCCAAAGCGCCAGTGACGCGGCGCAGCGGCGGGCTCGCCATTCACTCGCACATAACGAACGATGAGGCACGGACGAAAGAAGCGCGACGTCCCGCCATCGCATGATTGATCGGACGTGGCTTCGATATTCCGCCGAGCCGATCCATCTGTAACAAACCTTCTGCGTCTGTAAATCGACAGTTGCTGCCGCTTCAATTCATACCATTTTCGACGCCAGAAGCCACAACGGTTCTATCCGTAACGCATTACCGCCGAAGTAATAACTACCGCGCTTCCAGTTACAAAAGCAGTTCTTTCATCTTGAGTTGGAATTTCGGAGCGGCTAATTTGATGGCACTTGTGTGGTTAGACCCCCGCGAGCGTGTAGTGTGTTGAGCGGCGTCGGCCTCTGGACGGAGGCGGTGCCGCATTTTTTTGCCCGCTCCGTACGGCTTCGTCCTCTTCCTGCCTTTGACTTAACAATCTTTAAACGATTTATTTTGAGACTGTTTCTATACTGACTCGCAAATTGTCAAATCGCCGTTTCCCGAATGCGGGACGCAGCCTGAAAAAGACAACGGCGAACGGGGCCAATTACCGTGCGAGCGAGACCAGCCGCTGAAACGACGACCCTTGCGGTCGATGTGCATAACCAGCCGGGCCGATAAGTACCCTGCTGAAAATGCCGCAAAAGGCTAGAGAATCACATAGCCGAACCGGATAAGCGCCTGATCGCATCCGGGAAAAGAACGGCCGTTTTTTCGATTATGATGACCTGCCCCTCGATACCCGGCGCGATAAAGCGAACAATGCGCGCCAATTTTGAGACGGGGCGGAACTGAGCAGGGCGCAAGGCAAAGGACCATTAGTCGAAAAATGTGCCGCCGAAGATGAAATGGGAAGCCGGATCGTCGGTGTGAGCGCCGTCATCCCGGTCGTCTGCCGGTAAGCCGGCCACCAGTTACGAACGACGATGTCGCGTTGCGGGGTTTTATGAGAATTGCTGTCCTGGATGACGATTCGGCTCAGGCCGATCTGGTTTGCCAAACGCTGTCGGCGGCGGGCCATATCTGTCACGCATACGGTGCGGGCCGAGAACTGGTGAGGCAGTTGCGCCGCCAGACCTTCGATCTGCTGGTGCTCGACTGGAACGTGCCCGACATGTCGGGTGAAGAGGTGCTGCGCTGGGTTCGGGAGAGTCTTTCCGAGCGCCTGCCGGTGCTGTTCATGACGAGCCGCGGCCGTGAAAGCGACATCACGTCGATTCTCAACACGGGTGCGGACGACTATGTCGTCAAGCCGGTTTCCGCCGCGGTCCTGCTGGCGCGCGTCGGCTCGCTGCTGCGCCGCGCCTATCACCTCAAGCCGGCCGCAGTGAAGGAAGTGTTCGGCGAATTCGAATTCGACCTGAGCGCCAAGCACGTGGTGGTGCGCGGCACGACGGTTGCCGTCACGCAAAAGGAATTCGAGCTCGCGCTGTTGCTGTTCCAGCATCTGAGCCGGCCGCTGTCGCGCGCGCATATTCTCGACGTGATCTGGAAACAGGCGACCGACATTCCGTCGCGCACGATGGACACTCACGTGTCGATGCTGCGCAGCAAGCTCGGTCTGCGCCCGGAGCGCGGCTACCGGCTGACGCCGATTTACGGCTATGGCTACCGGCTGGAGCGGATCGAATCCGCCACGCCGCCGCCCGCGCTCGATGAGCGCCCCGAAGCGGGGGAGGCGTGACGTTTTCCGCCGGTGTGGCGCCGCGCGGCAGCGCGGTTTCGCCGGGCCGCCGCAGCGGCGCGTTGCTCGCGGCAGCCGGCCTGCTCGCGATGGCCTGCTTTGCGCCTGTATCCGCGTATGCGCAATCGTCGCGTGTGCTGAAGCCGCGTGCGAAAGCCGCGGCGCCGGTGTACGTCTCGTACGTGACCCACGAAGGCGACACGCTGTACGACATCGCCGGCAACTATATGCGCGACCCGAGCGATTGGGCCGCGCTGAGCCGCCTGAATCATGTGCCCGCGCCACGCCGCATGCCGGCCGGCATTGTCTTGCGTTTGCCCGCCGACAGGCTCAAACAGGAACAGGAATCGGCCCGTGTGATCGCGACGAGCGGCCCGGCTGAGCACGCGTTCGGCACGAACCCCTACGTGCCGCTCGCGGAAGGCGCGACGCTCGGCGAGGGCGATCGCATCCGCACCGGGGAAAACGGTTTTGTGACGTTGGAATTGCCCGACGGCTCGCACGTCACGATGGCGCAGAACGGCCTGCTGGATATCGGCACACTGCGGCGCACCACGCTGACCGGCGCCGGCGACCGCTTGCTCGAACTGCGCAGCGGCGAAGTCGAGAGCCAGGTCACGCACGCCACGAAAAAGGACGACCGCTTCCAGATCCGCTCGCCGTCAGTGGTGGCGGGCGTGCGTGGAACGCGCTTCAAGGTCGCCTACGATGGCGACGCGCGAACCACCGCGGTAGAAGTGCTGGACGGCTCGGTCGGCGTCGACCCGGCCGTGCTCGCCGGACGTGCCTCGGCGCCGCCGCCCGGTGCGCCGCTGCAGGCCTCCGCTCAGCTCGTGCCGGCGCGCTTCGGCAGCGTGACGCGGGCAGGCGGAGCGATTGGCGGCCCGATCGAGTTGCTGCCCGCGCCCGCGCTCGCGCAGCCGGCTAAAGTGCAGGACGGCAAGACGGTCGCGTTCGACCTCGTTCCGTCCGAACACGCCATGGCCTACCGTGTGCAGATCGCGCGCGACGCCGACCAGCTCGATCTGATCCGCGAGCTGCGCGTGAGCGCGCCGCATGCGGATTTCGGCGACCTGGCCGACGGCACCTATTTCGTGCGAATCGCCGCGATCGACAGCAACGGGCTCGAAGGATTGCCGCAGGTGTATGCGTTCGAACGCCGCCAGTTCGGGTTGGCCGCTTCGGCCACCCAGCGGGCCGGCAGCCGCGACTATGAGTTCCGCTGGTTTGTCAGCCGCGCCACGGTCGAGACACGCTTCCGTTTCGTGCTGGCGACGACCGACGATCTGCGCCATCCGCTCGTGGACCGCACCGATCTGTCGGGCGGCCAACTGGTGGTGAGCGATCTGCCGGCCGGCGTTTATTACTGGACGATCGTCGCCGAGCAGTTCGAGAACGGCCGCTTCTACGAGAAGAGCAGCGCGGTGCGCTCGTTTACGCTTGCGCGCTGACGCTGGTAGATTCACAGGGCTGAGCGATTCATCAGCCCGCTTCCTGGCCCTGAACCAAGCAAAGCTTTGCCGACCACCTCTACGCGCCTGAGCCTCGACCCGCGCGCCCGTCTCGGACGGCGCGCCGGCCGCCGCTTCCTGATCGAATGGGTGGGCATCGGCTGTCTCGGCATCGTGGTGATTCTGCTCAGTTCGCTCGGCCGCCTGAGCGCGAGCGTCGATCATCTGGTCTACGACCGCTTTCTGAGCCTGCACGCACAGCCTTTGCTGCGCGACATCGTCGTGCTCGAAATCGACAACGCGAGCATCGCGCAACTTGGCCGCTGGCCGTGGCCGCGCAGTGTCCACGCGAAGCTGCTCGAACAGATCGCGAAAGCGAAGCCCGCCGCGGTGATCTACGACGTGCTGTTCACCGAGGCCAATCCGCAGGACGCCGAGCTGGCCCGCGCTATCGCGCTGAGTCCGACCTATCTGCCGGTGCTGCTCACCGCGCCTGACAGCGGCGGGCGCCGGGCCGTGGTCGAGCCGGTGGCGCCGTTCGCGCAAGCGGCGGCGGGGCTGGGCCATATCAATCTCGAAGTCGACAGCGACGGCATTGTGCGCAGCGTCGCGCAATACGAGGGCGACGCCGATTCACGCTGGCCGCAATTGATGGTGCCGGTCGCCCAGGCGGTCGAGCATGGCGCGCTGCACCTGAATGGCGGGCAGCCCCGCCATGCTTCGACCACGACCACGACCGTGGCCGCGCCCGACGACGGCGGCGAAAGCCGCTTCCTGATCCCATTCGGCCGGAATGCGCAGAGCTACCCGAAGCTGAGTTTCGCCAGCGTGCTCGCCGGCGACGTGACGCCGGACCAGTTGCGCGGCCGCATCGTGCTGATCGGCGTGACCGCGTCCGGTTTGTACGACCGCTTTGCGACGCCGGTGTCCGGCGAACTCGGGCCGCTGCCCGGCGTGTATATCCATGCAAACGTGCTCGACACGCTGCTTACCGGCCGCGAGATCGAGCCGGCCGCGCGGTGGGCGCTGTTCGCGGTGTCGCTGCTGCCGCTTGCCGCGCTGCTGGCCGGTTTTCTGGTGTTGTCGCCGCGCCGTTCGCTGCTGCTGACCGGCGCGCTGTGCCTGCTTGCGGCGTCCGGCAGCGCCGTCTTGCTCTACGGTGCGCGGCTCTGGATGTCGCCGGTGCCGGCGATCGTCGGCGTGGTGGCGGTTTATCCGATCTGGAACTGGCGGCGCCTGGAAATGACAATGGCGTATCTGCGCGAAGAACTGCAACGTCTCGCCGACGAACCCCACCTGCTGCCGGAAACGCCGCAGCGCCGCCGCGAGTTCGGCGGCGACGTGCTGGAGCAGCACATGGCGCTGATGGCGCAGGCCGCGCAGCGCGTGCAGGACATGAAGCGTTTCGTGTGGGACAGCCTCGACAGCATGCCGGAGCCGATCCTCGTTAGCGACGTGCGCGGCGTCGTGCTGATCGCGAACCACGCCGCCAAGGCGCATTTCGCGCACCTCGGCGCGCCGCTCGAAGGCCGTCCGATGCAGGCCGTGCTGGGCGGCCTGACGCTCGTGAAGACGATCGACAGCGACGCGGCGTCGGACGCCGAAAACAATCTGCTCGCCCGCGCGCACTGGCCGGCGCCGCTCGATCCGGCGCGCCGCGAATTCGCCGCGTTGATGGCGCACGGCGTCGAGGTGCGCGACGCCCGCGAGCGCGACCATTTGCTGCGCTACGCGAACTGCACCAACGAGCAGGGCGAGACCACCGGCTGGATCGCGGGCCTCGTCGACGTGTCGGCCCTGCATGCGGCCGAGCGTCAGCGGGAAGACGCGCTGCGGCTCCTGTCGCACGACATGCGCTCGCCGCAGGCGTCGATTCTGGCGCTGGTGGAGATCGAGCGCGCCCGCAGCGAGCCGGTGCTCGCGCGCGCCTTGCTGGAGCGCATCGAACGCTACGCGCAGCGTGCCCTCACGCTGGCCGACGACTTCGTGCAACTGGCGCGTGCCGAATCGCAAACCTATATGCTGGAACCGGTGAGTCTGACCGAGTTGCTGATCGACGCCAGCGACGAAGTCTGGCCGCAGGCGCACGCCAAGCGCATCACGCTGCACACGGAAACGGCAACCGCCGACGCTGCCGACGACGGTCACTGGATCTACGCCGACCGTTCGCTGATGACGCGCGCGCTCGTCAACATTCTGAACAACGCGGTGAAGTACAGTCCGCCGGATACGCGGATCGTCTGCAG
Source organism: Paraburkholderia sp. USG1 (assembly GCF_031570135.1). Lineage (NCBI taxonomy): Bacteria > Pseudomonadati > Pseudomonadota > Betaproteobacteria > Burkholderiales > Burkholderiaceae > Paraburkholderia > Paraburkholderia sp. USG1. Next base: position 91,614 of record NZ_JAMWXW010000032.1, read on the forward strand.
TCTTGCGAGCCTGACGCCGAAGGCCGGGCCGGGCGCGACGAGGCGCGTGTCGTGCACGATTCGCGACCAGGGCTACGGCATTCCGAAGGATCGGCAGGCGGGTCTGTTCGAGCGTTTCCGGCGCTTTCACGAAACCGAGCGGCCGGAAGTGGGCGGCGCGGGGCTCGGCATGGCGTTCGTCAAGACGGTCGTCACGCGTCACGGCGGCGATGTCGAAGTGGCCAGCGAACCCGGCCGCGGCACGGCATTTACGATCCGCCTGCCGGTGCTCGAAGACGCGCAGTCGGGCGCCTCCGTCACGGAGCGGACATGACGCATGAACACGCACCTTATCGAAGCGAGAAGATGGTGAAAGCGATCCTGATCTGTGCCGCGCTGGCCGCGGCGAGTCTCACCGGCTGCGCAGGCCTGAGTGCCGACGTGCATACCGCCGACGCCACCCATGCCGCCGCCGCGCTGCAAGGCGAACGGACCTACGCGATCGCGCGCATGCCGTCGCAGGAGGCCAGCGCGGAGCATCCGCGATTCGAAAGCCTGCTGGCGGATGAGCTTGCAAAGCAGGGTTTTGCCGCAACGACGGGGCAGTCCGCGCGTTATCTGCTCTCGATTGCTTACGACACGCGCCCGGCGACGATCGGCGTCGGCGAAAAAGGCTGCATGGCGAGCGACTGCGGGCGCGCGCCCGACGCGCCGTTCTCGCTGTTGGGCGGGCCGGCCTACCGGCACGCGCTCACGTTGCGGTTTTTCGAGCGCGTGAGCGGGCAGGAGGTTTATAAAGTCAGTGCGTCCAGCAGCGATCGCGATGCGGATCCGCAGCATGCCATGCCGGCGCTCGTCAAAAGCGCGCTGGCCAGATTTCCCTTCGACGCACCGCCCGACTGGCGGGTGAAACTGCGCACAGACGAGACGAGTGGCGTGCCGAAGGTCGTGTCGGTGAAGCCGCTTCAGCCGTGACTCGCGCGCATCATCCGGGCTCGTTGCGCGGTTCGTTGTCCGCTTCCGGCCAGCGGTTTTCGAATACGCAGTCGGCGAGCGGCAAACGGCTCGCCCAGCGTTCGGTTTCCAGCATCGGCTCGCTATAGAACTGGTCGACATGGCCCAGACACAGAATCGCCACGGGCCGCGCGCCTTCGGGCATGCGCAGCAACCGGCGCACCGCGTCGAGGTCGAATAGCGACACCCAGCCCATACCCAGACCTTCCGCGCGTGCCGCGAGCCACATGTTCTGGATCGCGCACGCCACCGACGCGAGGTCCATCTCCGGCAAGGTCCGGCGGCCGAATATGTGCCGCTCGCGCCCGTCCATCAGCGCCATCACCAGCAGCTCGCCGCAGTCCAGCATGCCTTCCACTTTCAGCTTCATGAACTCTTCGCGGCGTTTGCCGAGCGCGTCGGCGGTGGCGAGGCGTTCGGTTTCCACGGCGTCGTGCAAGGCCTTGCGCAAAACGGGGTCGGTGATCCGCGCGATCCGCCACGGCTGCATGAAGCCGACGCTCGGCGCGTGATGCGCCGCGCCGAGCAGGCGTTGCAGCACGGCCGGATCGACCGGATCGCGCACGAAATGACGCATGTCGCGGCGTTCGTAAATCGCGCGGTAGACGGCGTCGCGCTCCGATTCGTCAAAAGGCTTCGCCATGGAACAGGGCGGCCGCAAAGGCCGGGTTGGAGGGCCAATAAGCGTGCATATAGCTCGCCACGATCGAGCCGGCACGGTAGACGGCCTCGCCGGGTGCGTCGCTTTGCGGCCGGGTGGCCGAACAAAGCGGCGTGAGCGGGGTGTTCAGCTTCGAGTAGTGAAACGTGTGGCCGGTCATCGGCCCGTGCCGGCTGTCGATCTGCTGCATGCCGAGCGCGGTGAAGCGCGTTTGCATTGTCGCGTGGCCGGGCAGCAGGCCGAGCATCGGCGTGCTCACGCCTTGCGTGTCGGTGAGCCGGTCGAGCAGATAGAGCATGCCGCCGCATTCGGCGACGAGCGGCTTGCCGGCGCTCGCGTGCGCACGAATGCCGGCGGCGCTGCGGGTGTTGGCCGCGAGCGCCGCGGCGTGCAGTTCGGGGTAGCCGCCTGGCAGATACAGCGCGTCGGCGTGTTCGGGCGGGGCTTCGTCGGCGAGCGGCGAGAAGTAGCCGATCCGCGCGCCAAGGGATTCCAGCAGCGCGACGTTGGCCGGATAGATGAACGAGAACGCGGCGTCGCGCGCGATGGCGATCGTTTTGCCTTCCAGCAGGCGCGGCAAGCTCTGCCGGGCTGGCATGCCGAATTCGACCGGCGGCGGCAGTTCGCAGAGCGCGGTGCCGCCGAGCGTGTCGGCGACGTGATCGAGACGCGCGTCGAGGTCGTCGATTTCGTCTGCCTGGTGCAAGCCCAGGTGACGATCGGGCAACCCGATTTCGTCGCCGGCGGCAATGTGCCCGCACCAGCGCAGTCCCGGCGGCAACGCTTCCTGAAGCATCTGCGCATGTCGCGTGGAGCCGACGCGATTGGCGAGCACGCCGTAAAACGGCACCTGCGGCCGGAATTGTGCGAGACCGAAAGCGACCGCGCCGAAGGTCTGCGCCATCGCCTTCGCCGAAATCACCGCGAGCACCGGCACGCCGAACGTGGTGGCGAGATCGGCGCTGCTCGGCGTGCCGTCGAACAGGCCCATTACGCCTTCGATCAGGATCAGATCGGCTTGCGCCGCCGCTTGCGCGAGCAGCGTGCGGCAGGCGGCTTCGCCCACCATCCACAGATCGAGCGAGAAGACGGGCGCGCCGCTTGCGCGCGCCAGAATCATCGGATCGAGAAAGTCCGGTCCGGTCTTGAAGACGCGCACGCGTCGCCCCAGCCGCCGGTGATAGCGCGCCAGACCCGCGGTGATCGTGGTCTTGCCCTGGCCGGATGCGGGCGCGCTGATAAAGAGGGCGGGGCACGCTCCAAGGGACGTCTCCGCGGGAGACGCTTCGGCGGACGTGCCCTTGGGGGGCGCGGACATGCGTCAGAACTCCACGCCGCGCTGCGCTTTCACGCCCTGCTCGCGATACGGATGCTTGACGATGCGCATTTCGGTGACGAGATCGGCGGCTTCGATCAGCGCATCAGGCGCGTGACGGCCGGTCACCACCACATGCAGCATTGGCGCGCGTGCGGTGAGCACCGACAGGACTTCGTCGAGCGGCAGATATTCGTACTTGAGCACCGTGTTCAGTTCGTCGAGGATCACCATCTGGTAGTCGCCGCTTTCGATCATGCGGCGCGCTTCGTCCCAGCCTTTGCGCGCCGTCGCGATGTCGGCGTCGCGGTTCTGCGTGTTCCAGGTGTAGCCGTCGCCCATCGTGACGAAATCGCAGTTGGCGATCGCGCCGAGAAAGTCGCGCTCTGACGTGTGCAGCGCGCCCTTGATGAACTGCACGACGCCGAGGCGCATGCCGTGACCCAGCACGCGCACGGCCATGCCGAACGCGGCGGTGGTTTTGCCCTTGCCCGTGCCGGTATTGACGATCAGCAGACCTTTTTCGACCGTGGCGTTGGCCTGCTTTTTCTCATGGCCCTCGCGTCGGCGCTCGGTCATGCGTTGATGCGATTCGGGATCGGTCTTCATGGCAGGTTCTGTTCCTGAGTGTCGTTGTTAGGGTGGTCGCGTTCAGCGTGGGCGGCGCTCGAGGCGATCGCCACGGTAACGCCGGCATGGACGGTTTTGCGCACGAGAAGCCGTGCTCGATGCGCATGAAAAGCGGCGGTTTCGCCGCGTCTGGTCGTTGCTGCAAGCAAGGCGCACGGCTCGCAGACGCCGTCCACGCCGAGATGCTCGCGCACCGCGCTTGACGGCTCCGCTATGGGCAGCGCCGCGATCTGCTCACTGCTGAAGAATGTCAGCGGCAGTGCATGGCGAGCGCAGAATTCGAGCAGGCCGGCTTCGTGGGCTTTGGTATCGATCGAGGCCACGGTGGCGATTTCGTCGAAGGAATGCGGGCCGAGCGCGGCGCGCACCGCTGCTTCGATCTGCCCAGCCGCGCTGTGCAAGCGACAACCAATGCCTACGCTCAGCGTTTTCATGGTACGTCTCCGTTCGCCGGCAACGTTGCAGTCTTGGCATACGCAGCGTCGCGCGCCAACGCGAGCGACGCCACACCGCCAATTACCACGATCGCCGGCGAGCCGAGTCCCGCACGCGAGACGCGCCCGGCAAACTCACCGAGCCGCGCGAGCACATGGCGTTGCTCGGGACGGGTCGCCGATTCGATCGCCGCGCACGGCATTTCGGCGCTCATGCCGGCCGCGAGCAACGCGTCGACGATTTCGCTCAGGCGCCGCATGCCCATGTAGATCACGAGTGTCATGCGCGTGGCCGCCAGCGCGGCCCAGTCCGGCTCAGCGCTGCCCGCGCCGTGCCCGGTGACGAACACCACGCCTTGCGCGTGGTCGCGATGCGTGACCGGAATGCCGATTGCCGCAGGTGCCGCGATTCCCGCCGTAATGCCGTTGATGACTTCCACCTCGATGCCCGCCGCATGCAGCGCCTGCTGTTCTTCGCCGCCCCGGCCGAACACGAACGGATCGCCGCCTTTCAGGCGCGCGACGCTGCGCCCGGCCCGCACGTGCTCGAGCAATTGCGCGACGATGCCTTCCTGCGGTGTGGACGGATGTCCGCCGCGTTTGCCGACATGGACGACGCGTGCGTCGGCGCGCGCGAACTGGAGTACGTCGGGATTCACCAGATCGTCGACCAGCACTACATCGGCTTGTGCCAATGCACGGGTGGCCTTGAGCGTCATGAGTTCGACGTCGCCGGGACCGGCGCCGATCAGCCAGGCGCGGGTCATCGCGACGTGCATGGCGGGCGCCATGTAGTGACGAGCGGATCAGGGGCAGGCGCGAACGAGCACCGGAGAGCGGACTTTTGGGGCATGCACTGCTACGGATTCAGGCACGGCGCAATGCGCGGCTCGCAACGGTTCCTCCGGGAACCCGCATACGGACGCACCACGTCGTGCTTCAGCGCCTTCACATCCGTCCCTCGCGGATTCCGGCGGCCGGCGGCGCGATGTTGCCCTGAGGTTCGCCGCCTCCGCGTCTGGCCGGTATCCGGGCTGGCGGCCTCATGCGCTTTGCCTTCCCGTCCGCATTCGCTGGAATGTGCAGGACAGTGGCATCGAAAAAAACGCATGCGCGGCGCAAGACAACTCAACATTGCGCCGCAGGTCGCTTACCGTTGCGGGGACAGCACAGGTTGAGCGCATGAAGCGCGGCCTGTTTCCCGTTTAACTGCACACGCGAATGCATGTGCGGGCACCAAACGCGCGCATACGATAGCACATGGCGTCCCGTCCGATAAGCGCTTGCGGCCGGCGTTTTCTTGACTGCCGCGGGCTGCGGGCCTACACTCGCACGCACTTTGGTGCTCGCATGCGCGCTCGTGCGCATGCAGTTAAACGGGAAACAGGGTGCCCGCCTGTCATGGAACGGGTCAACCTGTGCTGCCCCCGCAACGGTAAGCGAAATGTGGTGCTAAGGTCAGTTCTTTAGCGCCGCGGAGCCGGCTTCGATGTCCACGCGCAAGGCCGCGTAGACATATCACCACTGGGCGAGAAATCACTCGCCCGGGAAGGGGAAGCGGCGCTTTCGCCAGCCCGGATACCGGCCAGATACGAAGGACGAACACCGCGGGGATGCGGTAGCGCGTTCATGACCTCACTTCCGCTTTCTGTTTTTGTTGTCGCGGCAACCCGTCGTTCGTCCCCGTGTTGTGTTGTCGTCCTGGCTCGCTGGACTTACGCGCCGTTTACCCGGCTCATGCGGACAGACACACAAACGCCCGGCGTGCACGTGCAACTCCTACGGATGGACCTCACGATGCAAACTCAAATGCGCAAGATCCCCGTCACCATCGTCACAGGCTTTCTCGGCAGCGGCAAGACCACGCTGCTGCGGCATATTCTTCAGCATGCGGGCGGCAAGCGCATTGCGGTGATCGTCAACGAGTTCGGCGAGCTGGGCATCGACGGGGAAATTCTCAAGGGTTGCGGAATCGGTTGCGATGAAAACGGCGTCGAAACCGAAGGCCAGTTGTATGAACTGGCAAACGGGTGTTTGTGCTGCACCGTGCAGGAAGAGTTTTTTCCGGTGATGGAGAAACTGGTCGAGCGCCGCGATCAGATCGATCACGTGCTGATCGAAACGTCGGGTCTCGCGTTGCCGAAGCCGCTGGTGCAGGCGTTCAACTGGCCGCAGATCAAGAACAGTTTTACCGTGGACGCCGTGGTCACCGTGGTGGACGGACCGGCTGCGGCGAGCGGCCAGTTCGCCGACAATCCGCTTGCCGTGGATGCGCAACGCAAGGCCGATCCGAATCTCGATCACGAATCGCCGTTGCACGAGTTGTTCGAGGATCAGTTGTCCGCCGCCGATCTGGTGATTCTGAACAAAACGGATTTGCTCGACGACGCGCAGCAAAGCGCGGTCGAACTTTCGATCCGGGAAGAAATTCCGCCGCAAGTGAAGATCGTGCGCGCGCAGATGGGCCAGCTCGATCTGCACGCGTTGCTGGGCCTCGAAGCGGCTTCGGAAGATACGATCCACCTGCGCCACGATCACCACGGTTCCGCCGAGGACGCCGACCACCACCACGACGAATTCGATTCGGTGGTCGTGCACGCGAATGCACCGTCGCGCGAGGCGGTGATCGCCGCGCTGCAAGGGCTCGTCGAAACGAACACGATCTACCGCGTCAAAGGTTTCGCGGCGCTGCCGGGCGCGGCGATGCGCCTGGTGATTCAGGGCGTGGGCCGCCGCTTCGACAGCTATTTCGATCGACGCTGGCAGGCCGGTGAAAGCGGCCCGAGCCGCTTCGTGCTGATTGGCGAGGATCTCGATCAGGCCGCGTTGCAGCGTGCGTTCGACACGGCGCTCGGCGTGCCTTCGGGCGTCGAAACACAACAGGCGTAAGCGCTCATGCATCTGTTGCGCACCACGCCGGGCGGTTTTGTCGACGATACGCAAGGCGTGATCCGCATCGATCAGCAGCCCGCCGATATCGTGGTGCTGAGTTCCGCCGATACCACGCTGTCGCTGCTCGCGAGTGTTTTTCCGCGTCTGGGCGAGGGTTTTCCTAGCGTGCGGCTCGCGAACGTCACGTATTTGCGGCAACCGGCCTCGGTCGATTTCTACGTCGAAGACGTCTTGCAGCATGCGCGTGTGGTGGTGGTCGATCACCTCGGCGGCGAAGCGTATTGGCCTTACGGCATCGAGCAGGTGGTGGCGCTCGCCGAGCGCAAACAGCAGACGCTCGCGATGTTCTCCGGCGATCTGCAGGAAGATCCGAACCTGCTTGCGCGCAGCACCGCCAGCGCCGATCTGTGCCATCAGCTCTGGCGCTATCTGCGCGAAGGCGGCCCGCAGAATGCCGAAGCGTTCCTGCGCTGTATCGCGCATCGCGCATTCGGCTGGGGGCGCGAGCCTGCGCCGCCGCGCGCGTTGCCTGCCGCGACGCTCTATCATCCCGGCCGCGACACACCGACTATCGCCGACTGGCAGGCGCGCTGGCAACGGAACGCGCCGGTCGCGGCGATCCTGTTCTACAAGGCGCATCTGCAGGCAGCCAATACGGCCGTGTTCGACGCGTTGATCGACGCGCTCGAGTCGCAAGGTCTGAATCCGCTGCCGATTGCGATCACCTCGCTCAAAGATGCGCTGAGCCGCGAAGTGGTGCAATCGCTGTGCGCTGAGCACAATGTCGCGCTGGTGCTGAATACGACCGCCTTCGCCGCGTCCGCGATCGACGACCCCGAGCCGCTCGCGCTCGCCGGCGACGCCCCCGTGTTCCAGGTGATCCTGAGCGGCGGTAATCGCGAGGATTGGGTGAAGGACAATCAAGGCCTCAATTCGCGCGATATCGCCATGCATATCGCGCTGCCGGAAGTGGACGGCCGCATCATTACGCGCGCGATCAGTTTCAAGGGGCTCGCATACCGTTGTCCGCACACCCAGGTCGACGTGGTGCGTTATCAGCCGGACGTCGAGCGCGTGGGTTTTCTTGCCGAACTGAGCCGGCGCTGGTGCCGTCTGCGTTCACTGGATAACGCGGACAAAAAGCTCGCGCTAATCCTCGCCAACTATCCGATGAGCGAAGGGCGCATTGGCAACGGCGTGGGACTCGATACGCCGGCTTCGGTAGTCGGCATTCTGTCGATGCTGCGCGACGAAGGCTATCGTCTTGCCGACTTGCCCGCGAACGGCGACGCGCTGCTGAAAAAGCTCACCGAAGGCGTGACCAACGATCCGGGGGTACGTGATCTGCGTCCCGCGCTGCAAAGCCTCGCGCTCGACGACTATCTCGTGCATTTCAACGCTTTACCCGCTGAGGCGCGGCAGGCATTGAACGCGCGTTGGGGCACGCCCGAACAGGATCCGACGCTGCGGCGCGGCCGCTTCATGATCGCGGGCTTGCGTTGCGGGCAGGTGTTCGTCGGCATTCAACCGTTGCGTTCGCGCGAGGAGGGCGATTACGCCAGCTATCACGACGCCGACCTCGTGCCGCCGCATGCCTATCTGGCGTTCTATTTCTGGTTGCGTCACCAGTTCGGTATCGACGCAATCGTGCATGTCGGCAAGCACGGCAATCTCGAATGGCTGCCCGGCAAGAGCGTCGCGTTGAGCGACGCGTGCTGGCCCGATCTCATTCTCGGGCCGATGCCGCATCTGTATCCGTTCATCGTCAACGATCCGGGCGAGGGCAGCCAGGCGAAACGCCGCGCGCAGGCGGTCATCATCGATCACCTGATGCCGCCGCTCACGCGCGCCGAAAGTTATGGGCCGCTGCAGGATCTGGAGCGTCAGGTCGACGAATACTATGAAGCGCTGATGGTCGACCCGCGCCGCTCGAAGCTGTTGCGGCGTACGATTCTGGCGACCATTGTCGAACACCGGTTGCATGAGGAACTGAGTCTCGCGGAACCGAACGGGCAAAACGATGAGGATGCGCTGCTCACGCGTGTCGATGCATGGCTGTGCGAGTTGAAGGAAGCGCAGATTCGCGATGGCTTGCATACGTTCGGTCAATCGCCTGGCGGTGTGCAACGGCGCGATACGTTGCTGGCGCTGGGGCGTTTTCCTGTTGGCGACGGGCAGGGTGGCAAGGCTGGCTTGATCGATGCGCTGGCACGCGATCTGCAGATGGACCATCTGTTCGATCCGTTGTCGGTGGATTGGTCGGCGGTGTGGGACGGCCCGCGTCCGGATGTATTGCAGCGTGTGAGCGATGCGCCGTGGCGGCACTGCGGCGATACGCGTGAACGGCTGGAGTTGCTGGCGGCGTCGCTGTTGCGCGGCGTGTGCGGTGATCAACCGGACGCTTCGGCGGCGTTGTTCGTCGACGGCTTGCCGCAGGCGGAGCGCGTAATCGAGCGATTGCGTGCCGACGTGTTGCCGAGGCTCGATGCTTGCGGCCCGCAGGAAATGCTTCAGCTGAAGCGCGGCCTCGAAGGGCGTTTCGTGCCGCCTGGGCCGAGCGGTTCGCCCTCGCGTGGACGGCCCGATGTGCTGCCCACCGGCCGCAACTTCTATTCGGTCGACACGCGCGCCATTCCCACGCAAGCTGCCTGGTCGCTCGGATTGAAATCCGCGCAGCAACTGATCGAACGGCATTTGCAGGAGAAGGGCGATTATCCGCGCGCCATCGGCCTCTCCGTGTGGGGCACCGCGACCATGCGCACGGGCGGAGACGATATCGCCCAGGCGCTCGCGTTGCTCGGCGTGCGGCCGAAATGGGCGCCCGGCAGTCACCGTGTGACCGATTTCGAAATCATGCCGATCGAGGTGTTCGACCGGCCGCGTATCGACGTCACCTTGCGTGTTTCCGGTTTCTTCCGCGACGCTTTCGCCAACGTCATGCATCTGTTCGACGCCGCCGTGCAGGCAGTAGCGGAACTCGACGAGCCCGAAGACCTGAACCCGATTCGCGCGCGCGTGCTGCGCGAACGCGACGCGCTCATCGCGCGCGGCATGGACGCCGGCGAAGCGCGCAAGCGCGCCGGGTGGCGTGTGTTCAGCGCGCGGCCCGGCGCTTACGGCGCGGGTTTGCAGGACATGATCGACTCGCAGCAATGGCAGACCGACGCGGATCTGGCGAACGCCTATCAGGCATGGGGCGGTTACGCGTACACGCAAAAGAGCGCGGGCGAAGAAGCACGTCATGCGTTCAGTGCGCGCCTCGCCGCGCTGGATGTGGTGCTGCAGAACCAGGACAGCCGCGAGCACGACCTGCTCGATTCGAACGACTACTACCAGTTCCAGGGCGGCATGGTCGCCGCGGTGCGGCATCTGGCCGGCAATCAGCCGAGCGTGTACCACGCCGATCACAGCAATCCCGCCGCGCCGCGCGTGCGCACGCTACACGAGGAGATCGCGCGCGTGATCCGCTCGCGCGTGGTCAATCCGAAATGGCTCGATGGCGTGAAGCGCCACGGTTATAAGGGCGCGGCCGAAATCGCCGCGACCGTCGACTATCTGTACGGTTACGATGCGACCGCGCGCGTGATCGCGGATCATCAATATGCGCTCGTGACCGATGCGTATCTGAACGACGCTGACACCCGCGAGTTCTTGCAGCGGCACAACCCGCACGCGTTGCATTCGATTTGCGAGCGTTTGCTCGAAGCCATGCAGCGCGGATTATGGCAGGCGCCGGGCGACTATCGCGCGCAGGTCGAACAGCATCTGCTCGCGAGCGAGCAGCAGATTGAAGGAATGCACCCATGAATTCAGCAGCCCAGCGGCCCGTTTTTCCATTTGCCGCGCTGATCGGCCAGGCGCCCTTGCAACAGGCGCTGTTGCTGGCTGCCATCGATCCGGCGCTGAGCGGCGTGCTGGTCACGGGGCCGCGCGGTACGGCCAAGTCGACCGCGGCGCGGGCGCTGGCCGAGTTGTTGCCGGAAGGGCAACTGGTGAATCTGCCGCTTGGCGCGAGCGAAGATCGTTTGATCGGCACGCTCGATATCGAAGCCGTGCTGCGCGACGGCTCGGTGCATTTCTCGCCTGGTCTGCTCGCGAAGGCGCACCGCGGCGTGCTGTATGTGGACGAAGTCAACCTGCTGCCCGACGTGCTCGTCGATGCCTTGCTCGATGCGGCGTCGAGTGGCGTGAATACCGTCGAACGCGATGGCGTGTCGCATAGCCACGACGCGAGCTTCGTGCTGATCGGCACGATGAATCCTGAAGAGGGTGAATTGCGGCCGCAATTGATCGACCGTTTCGGGCTGATGGTCGAGTTGCAGAACTGTTTCGAGCCGCGCGTGCGTCAGGCGATCGTGAAGGCACGCTTGGCGTTCGATCTCGATCCGCAGGGTTTCCGGGCGGGTTACGCGCAACAACAGGCGGCTTATGTGCAGCAGATTCATGCGGCGCGCGCCGCACTGCCGCAACTCGCATTCGACGAAGCCGTGCATGCGCGTGTCAGCGCGTTGTGTATCGATGCCGCCGTGGACGGCTTACGCGCCGATCTCGTGATGCTGCGCGCGGCGCGTGCGTTGGCGGCGTTCGAACAGGCTGCAACGGTGACGGCGGCGCATGTCGATCGGGTTGCGGAGGCGGTGCTGGTTCATCGGCGGCATTCTCGCGAGTCGCAAGCGGATCGTGATGCGCGTGAGGATGACGCTTCCGCTGGTGCTTTGGAGCGGTCGTCTGCGTCTTCATCTTCATCTGTGCAAGGGGAAGCGCTGTCGGCTGACGCTTCCGGCGATAGCGATTGGGGCTACCTGGCGCCCGAGCCGAGCGCGACCACGCATGTCAAAGGCGTCATACCGCTCAACGTAAAAAAACGCTGAGCCATCGGAAAGGCACCGCCGCTGACTCGCGCAGCGGTTTTCGATGGCAGCAAGGTGCGGGTGCGGGTGCGCGCAGCCACTTGGGTGCGGCGCCGGGCAAGCGCATCGCCTGGCCCCGGACACTCGCCGCGAAGCGGCAGGACGCGTTGCGGACCGAGCATTTGCGCTTCATGCGCGAGGCGCCGCGCGGCGGCGTGCTTCATTGTTTCGTACTCGATTGCTCGGGCTCCATGCTGGCCGGACAGCGCCTCGCGCTCGCCAAGGGATTGTTGATCGCCCTGTTCGACCACGCGAGCGCCGCGCGTGCCGAGGCCGCCCTGGTCTGTTTCGGCGGTGCGGGGGCGGATGTGCGATTCGGTCCCGCGGTGCCGCGCTGGTGGAACGAGCGGTGGCTGAGTCCTGTGGGAGGCGGTGGCGGCACGCCTCTGACGGCGGGCGTTCGGCAAGCGGGTCAACTGCTGGAGCGCAGTGCGCGCAGCAAGCCCGCGCAGCAACGCTGGCTATGGATCCTGACCGATGGCCGTACGCGTGACATGCCCGCGCGCCCGCTCGACGCGGACGAAGTCGTGGTCGTCGATTTCGAGCGTGAGGCGATACGGCTCGGCCGTTGCGAATTGCTCGCCGACGCGTGGGGCGCGCGGCGCTTTACGCCGGAAGAATTAATGAGCTGAGCGACGGGTGCGCTGTACCGCTCACTGTCCCGCGCGGATTTATTTCAAGCCGCTCGACCAATACACCACGTCGTCCTGGCGGTCGAACACGAAGACTTTCATCGCCATTTGCTGGGTCGCGTCGAGTTGATCGAGTTCGAGTCCATGAGTCGAAGGCGTGCCCGGCCCGCTGCCTTGCTGCACATTACGGATCACGGCTGTGGTTTCGATCTCCGTATCGCGATCTTTCGATTTCAGACGGAACGCGAGTCGCAACCGGTCGCCGACGGCGCCCAGGGTCCACGAGGCGGCCAGCGACATGCCGAGCGCGCTGACGCCTTTCGCGAGTCCGAGTCCTTCATACGACTCGCCGCTTTGACCGATGCCGAAACGCACCGCGAGATGCGTGCGGACGCGGATCGACTTGCGTTCGCGCAGGCGACGGATCACGCCGGGCTTCGATAACACGACGTAATCGAACGGTGAGCGGCAGATCGCCTCGATCGTGCAGACGAAACGGAACACGGCATGGCTGGCTATCGCGACGATTTCAATGTTTTCGCCGAGACCCAGTGGAAGCATGCGGCCGTCGTGCATTGGCGGCGTGACGAAGAGCGCATGGTTCGGTGCGAAGCCGATGATGCGGCACGGATGCATCGGCGCGCCGCTGCCGACCTGCGGGCGCACACCGATCAAGGCACCGATTTCCAGATGCATGTCCTTGAGCGTCAGTGGACTGCCGGGGTCCGCGTGGGCGTCTGATTCGCGCGTCGGTTGCGTGGCCGCGTCCAGCAAGTCGCCGCGTTGCGGGTGGAAGTGGCCGAACAGGAAGTTGCGCTCGTCCGTGGTCGCGAGAATGGTGCTAGCGGCGAACAGGAGCGTGCCGTCGGCGTCGACGATCGGCCACTCGAGGGGGATGCCTACCGGAACGTTATCCAGATTCAGAGTTGACGTTTGTCCGGCGGGGGAGTGTTCCTCGACTGGATTGTCCATGGTCGGCGGCTATTTGAGTGGCGGGATATCTCGGTTGACGGCTGTCAGGAGGGAAACTTTAGTTTCGCGGGGGCTTTCGTTTCTTTCGCCGCTTCTTTGTTGTGTGGTGGGGACTATATTGGAGTGAGGGCGCTCATTGCCTGGTCGGTTAGCGAGAGGTGCATTCGCCGATCATGGTCAGGTCGTCGGAAGTGTGATTGCCTCGCTGGCTCACAATTAAATCGGATGGCTAACTAATTTGATGGTGTAGTGATGATGACTCATTTCGTTACTCTCGACTTTCTGAAAAATATTCCGCGAAGGGGGTTGACGACCTGTCGCTCGCTCTCCATAATCTCGTTTCTCTGCTGCTGATGCAGCGACGCAGAACGAAGCGGTGCCGGGTGGTTGTGAGGTTGGCAATTGCGGTGGTGGCGGTTCGGTGGTGAATGCGTAACCGATCTTTAAAAATTAACA
>NZ_JAMWXW010000033.1:0-104715 GCF_031570135.1 Paraburkholderia sp. USG1
AACAGGACCGTGAAACGACGCCACGCCGATGATAGTGCGGATTACCCGTGTGAAAGTAGGTCATCGTCAGGCTCCCCCGCAGCAGACAGAAACCCCACCCCAAAAAGGTGGGGTTTCTGCGTTTACCGCCGTGATCAAACAACTATATAAGTGAGAGCTTAGGGTTTGGGACAGTCAAGCGAGCCTTGACAACAGTCGGTTGTTCCCTCATAATCATCAGTTCTCTGCGGAGGGGTGCCCGAGTGGCTAAAGGGGGCAGACTGTAAATCTGTTGGCTTACGCCTACGTTGGTTCGAATCCAACCTCCTCCACCAGAATGCAAGTTGTAGTAGTTGTTGGGAATCCATGAATTCTTGCGGGTGTAGCTCAATGGTAGAGCAGAAGCCTTCCAAGCTTACGACGAGGGTTCGATTCCCTTCACCCGCTCCAGCAACACGAAAGTAGCGCCCATGTGGCTCAGTGGTAGAGCACTCCCTTGGTAAGGGAGAGGTCGGCAGTTCGATCCTGCCCATGGGCACCAGAAGTACTCGGTGATTGTTTGCGCCCGGCGCAACGTACGGAAAATCCTCTTAGGAGTCGAAAATGGCCAAGGGTAAGTTTGAGCGGACCAAGCCGCACGTGAACGTCGGCACGATCGGTCACGTTGACCACGGCAAGACCACGCTGACGGCAGCGATCACGACGGTTCTGACGCAGAAGTTTGGCGGCGAAGCGAAGGCATACGACCAGATCGACGCGGCGCCGGAAGAAAAGGCGCGCGGTATCACGATCAACACGGCACACGTCGAGTACGAAACGGCTAACCGCCACTACGCGCACGTCGACTGCCCGGGCCACGCTGACTATGTGAAGAACATGATCACGGGCGCAGCGCAGATGGACGGCGCGATCCTGGTGTGCTCGGCCGCTGATGGCCCGATGCCGCAAACGCGTGAGCACATCCTGCTGGCGCGTCAGGTTGGCGTTCCGTACATCATCGTGTTCCTGAACAAGTGCGACATGGTGGACGACGCCGAGTTGCTGGAACTGGTCGAGATGGAAGTTCGCGAACTTCTGTCGAAGTACGACTTCCCGGGCGACGAGACGCCGATCATCAAGGGTTCGGCCAAGCTGGCGCTGGAAGGCGACAAGGGCGAGTTGGGCGAAGTGGCGATCATGAATCTGGCCGACGCGTTGGACACGTACATCCCGACGCCGGAGCGCGCAGTTGACGGTGCGTTCCTGATGCCGGTGGAAGACGTGTTCTCGATCTCGGGTCGTGGTACGGTGGTGACGGGTCGCGTTGAGCGCGGCGTTGTGAAGGTCGGCGAGGAAATCGAAATTGTCGGTATCAAGCCGACGGTGAAGACGACCTGCACGGGCGTGGAAATGTTCCGCAAGCTGCTCGACCAGGGGCAGGCAGGCGACAACGTCGGTATCCTGCTGCGCGGCACGAAGCGTGAAGACGTGGAACGTGGCCAGGTTCTGGCCAAGCCGGGTTCGATCAACCCGCACACGCACTTCACTGCTGAAGTGTACGTGCTGAGCAAGGACGAAGGTGGCCGTCATACGCCGTTCTTCA
The DNA here is from genome assembly GCF_031570135.1 of Paraburkholderia sp. USG1. NCBI lineage: Bacteria > Pseudomonadati > Pseudomonadota > Betaproteobacteria > Burkholderiales > Burkholderiaceae > Paraburkholderia > Paraburkholderia sp. USG1. The sequence goes on from NZ_JAMWXW010000033.1 coordinate 1,562, forward strand.
ACAACTATCGTCCGCAGTTCTACTTCCGTACGACGGACGTGACGGGCTCGATCGAGTTGCCGAAGGACAAGGAAATGGTGATGCCGGGCGACAACGTGTCGATCACGGTGAAGCTGATCAACCCGATCGCGATGGAAGAAGGTCTGCGTTTCGCAATTCGCGAAGGCGGCCGCACGGTCGGTGCTGGTGTGGTTGCCAAGATCCTCGAGTAACGCCAGATAGTTCTCGTTGATCGGTAGTTTCGGGGTTGGCGGTGTCGTCAACCCCAAGTGGTTTAGGGGTATAGCTCAACTGGCAGAGCGTCGGTCTCCAAAACCGAAGGTTGGGGGTTCGATTCCCTCTGCCCCTGCCAACTCTCGCGCCATATGTGGCGCTTCGTTAAGGTGTTATGGCGAATCCTTCCGTCGAAACTGTAAATACATCTGGCGACAAGCTGATGCTCGTCGCGGGCGTATTGTTGGTCTTGGCCGGGTTCGTGGGGTTCTTCTGGCTTAGCGGCCAGGAATGGTACGTCCGCGGAGCCGCCTTGGCTGTAGGTGCGATCGCGGGGGTTGCAGTCGGTCTTCTCTCCGCGCCTGGCAAGGGTTTCATCGCTTTCGCCAAAGACTCGTACAAAGAAGTGCGTAAGGTTGTTTGGCCGACCCGCAAAGAGGCTACTCAAACAACGCTAGTAGTGTTCGGCTTCGTGTTCGTCATGGCAATCTTTCTTTGGGTTAGCGACAAATCCATCGAATGGGCGATTTTCTCGGTGATTCTGGGTTGGAAATGATATGAGCGATACTCCGGCATCCCCGAGCGGCAAGCGTTGGTACGTCGTGCACGCCTACTCCGGCATGGAGAAGAGCGTGCAACGTGCGCTTCAGGAGCGCATCGAACGTGCTGGCATGCAAGACCAGTTTGGTCAAATCCTCGTTCCGACTGAAGAAGTGGTCGAGGTGAAGGGTGGTCACAAATCGGTGACCGAGCGTCGTTTCTTTCCGGGCTACGTGCTCGTTGAGATGGAAATGACGGACGAGACGTGGCACCTCGTGAAAAATACGGCAAAGGTGACCGGTTTCGTAGGTGGTGCGCGTAATCGTCCGAGTCCGATTTCTCCGCGTGAAGTTGAGAAGATCATGTCGCAAATGCAGGAAGGCGTGGAGAAACCGCGTCCGAAGACCCTGTTCGAAGTGGGCGAGATGGTGCGGGTAAAGGATGGTCCGTTTACCGACTTCAACGGCAGCGTCGAAGAAGTGAACTATGAAAAGTCACGCGTCCGTGTTTCGGTTACAATTTTCGGTCGCGCAACGCCGGTCGAGCTGGAATTCGGCCAGGTCGAAAAGCTGTAATCCAGAATTCCACGGAGCGCATCAGCAGGTGCGTTCCGTATTTCGCGCTTACGGTCCGCGCAATGGCCGTTGAGGAGCGTAAGTAGCCGATATTTCGGCGAATGCGCGCTACTACTCACTGACACTCGCATGTACTTATGCGGTGTTCCAAAGAGGTTTTCAACATGGCAAAGAAAATCATCGGCTTTATCAAACTGCAGATTCCTGCAGGTAAAGCCAATCCGTCGCCGCCGGTCGGTCCGGCACTGGGTCAACGCGGCCTGAATATCATGGAGTTCTGCAAGGCATTTAACGCGCAGACCCAAGCACTGGAACCGGGTCTGCCGATTCCGGTCGTGATCACCGCGTTCGCGGACAAGAGCTTCACGTTCGTTTTGAAGACGCCGCCGGCAACGGTTCTGATCAAGAAGGCAGCGAAGATCGACAAGGGTTCGAGCAAACCGCATACCGATAAGGTCGGCAAGATCACCCGCGCTCAAGCTGAAGACATCGCCAAGACCAAGATGCCCGATCTGACGGCAGCTGATCTGGACGCAGCGGTTCGTACGATCGCTGGTAGCGCCCGCTCGATGGGCATCACCGTGGAGGGCGTGTAAATGGCTAAGCTTTCGAAGCGTCTGCAAGCATTTGCAGCCAAGGTTGATCGTCAAAAACTGTACGCAATCGACGAAGCTCTGTCGCTCGTGAAGGAATGCGCAAGCGCGAAGTTTGACGAGTCGATCGACGTCGCAGTGCAGCTCGGTATCGACGCGAAGAAATCGGACCAAGTGGTCCGTGGTTCGGTCGTTCTGCCGGCAGGTACCGGTAAGTCGGTCCGCGTCGCTGTGTTCGCACAGGGCGAAAAGGCTGAACAGGCCCGTGCAGCCGGCGCAGAAGTCGTCGGTATGGAAGACCTGGCTGAACAGGTTAAGGCTGGCAAACTGGACTTCGACATCGTGATCGCTTCGCCGGACACGATGCGCGTTGTCGGTACGCTCGGTCAGATCCTCGGCCCGCGCGGCCTGATGCCGAACCCGAAAGTCGGTACGGTTACGCCGGACGTCGCGACCGCGGTCAAGAACGCCAAGGCTGGTCAGGTGCAATTCCGTGTCGATAAGGCCGGTATTATCCACGCGACCATCGGCCGTGCTTCGTTCGAGCCGACGGCTCTGCGTAGCAACCTGAACGCTCTTGTCGACGCGCTGCAAAAAGCAAAGCCGGCAACGAGCAAGGGTGTGTACCTGCGCAAGGTCGCGCTGTCGAGCACGATGGGTGTTGGCGTTCGCGTCGACCAGGCATCGATCGCCGCACAGTAAAAGATTTGATCGCCTCGGCGTGAGTCGAGGCGGTTTTATGGGCTTTGGGCGGTTGCGAAAATGGCAGTTTGCATTGCGCAGCCGGTTGTCAAAGACCGTTGGCGGACACGCAGCAGATAGGCGAGTCCTTAATGTAAAGCCAACGCAGATGGCGAACCCGAAAAGGTTTTGTAGTGATGAAACTGGTCGATGTCCGGAGCAATGCGGATGTCGGGCGGTCGAAATACTCCTGACTGGTCGGACGCCGTTATTGAATGCGGTACACAAGGCGCACGCCGCGTGTATCGAATCTGGAGGTTAACCGTGCCACTCAACAAAGAAAGCAAGCAGGCCGTCGTCGCTGAGGTTGCCGCGCAAGTCGCGAAAGCCCAGACCGTGGTTCTGGCTGAGTATCGTGGAATCGCGGTTGGCGATCTGACCAAGCTGCGCGCGAAAGCGCGTGAGCAACAGGTTTACCTTCGCGTGTTGAAAAACACGTTGGCGCGTCGTGCTGTCGAAGGTACCCCGTTTGCTCCGCTGGCAGAGCAGATGACTGGTCCCCTGATCTACGGCATCTCGGAAGATGCAATTGCTGCTGCCAAGGTCGTCAACGACTTCGGCAAAACCAATGACAAGTTGATCATCAAGGCTGGTTCCTACGAAGGCAAGGTGATGGATAAGGCTGGCGTGCAAGCGCTGGCAAACATCCCGAGTCGCGAAGAACTGCTCTCCAAGCTGTTGTACGTTATGCAAGCACCTGTTTCCGGCTTCGCGCGCGCTCTGGCCGCGCTGGCAGAAAAGAAACAAGGCGAAGAAACCGCTGCGTAACGCACTTCAGTCGAGCGTGATTGATCGCTGGCTGTATCCGAATTCAATTTAGGAGTATTTCAAATGGCAATCGCAAAAGAAGACATCCTCGAGGCAGTCAGCTCGATGTCGGTTCTGGAACTGAACGAGCTGGTCAAGGCGTTCGAAGAAAAGTTTGGCGTGTCGGCAGCTGCCGTTGCAGTGGCAGGCCCGGCAGGCGGCGCCGCTGCTGCTGCAGCTGAAGAGCAAACCGAATTCACGGTCAACCTGACGGAAGTCGGCGCGAACAAGGTTTCGGTCATTAAGGCGGTTCGTGAACTGACGGGTCTCGGCCTGAAGGAAGCGAAGGACCTGGTCGACGGCGCACCGAAGCCTGTTAAGGAATCAGTACCGAAGGCTGCTGCTGAAGAAGCCAAGAAGAAGCTGGAAGAAGCCGGCGCGAAGGCTGAAATCAAGTAAGTTTCAGCGCGCTGTGCGAAGGCTGGCGGTTTTCCACCGCCGGCCTTTTTGTGCTTTGTGGGGACTATGTTTTTGCCAGCTAGTTTCGGCAATAACCGATGCCCCAGAGGCCAAAGAAAATCGCCATTCGGCAACATTGACCGGCGCTTCTCTTTGTCTTCTGAAGCGACTGCAGAAGGCAAGTTTGGTCGGGTAGCGGGCAACATAGGCATCCGCTGCCGTCAGCCAGCGGTTGGTAGCGGCCAACCACCAAGCTTCTAGGCTCGTTCAAGCCATCGGACGGCCATCGGGTCTCAGTCGGTGAACACTCGGGTTGTCTCATCAAGGTATCCTGCCTCGACAACAATGCCCGCCGTGATTCGGAGATCGTATGCAATATTCCTTCACCGAGAAGAAGCGTATTCGCAAGAGTTTTGCGAAGCGCCCCATCGTTCACCAAGTACCTTTCCTGCTGGCTACCCAGCTTGAATCATTCAGTACGTTTCTGCAAGCAGACACGTCGTCCACGCAACGCAAGCCGGAAGGCCTGCAGGCTGCGTTTACCTCCGTTTTCCCAATTGTTTCGCATAACGGGTTCGCTCGTCTAGAGTTCGTCAGCTACATGCTGTCGCCGCCGGCATTCAACATCAAGGAATGTCAGCAGCGCGGTTTGACGTACTGCTCGGCCCTGCGCGCGAAAGTGCGTCTGGTGCTGCTCGACAAGGAATCGCCGAGCAAGCCGGTTGTTAAGGAAGTGAAAGAACAGGAAGTGTACATGGGCGAAATTCCGCTCATGACGCCGACGGGTTCGTTCGTCATCAACGGCACGGAACGTGTGATCGTTTCGCAGCTGCACCGTTCGCCGGGTGTGTTCTTCGAACACGACAAGGGCAAGACGCACAGCTCGGGCAAGCTCCTGTTCTCGGCACGTATCATTCCTTACCGCGGTTCGTGGCTCGATTTCGAGTTCGACCCGAAGGACGTGTTGTACTTCCGCGTCGACCGTCGCCGTAAGATGCCGGTCACGATCCTGCTGAAGGCAATCGGCCTCACGCCGGAACAGATCCTCGCAAACTTCTTCGTGTTCGACAATTTCACGCTGATGCCGGAAGGCGCGCAAATGGAATTCGTTCCGGAGCGTCTGCGTGGTGAAGTCGCGCGTTTCGACATCACGGACCGTGATGGCAACGTGATCGTCCAGAAGGACAAGCGGATCAACGCGAAGCACATTCGCGATCTCGACAACGCGAAGACCAAGTTCATCTCGGTTCCGGAAGACTATTTGCTCGGCCGCGTGCTGGCGAAAAACGTCGTGGACGGCGACACAGGTGAAGTCATCGCTAACGCGAACGACGAAATCACGGAAACCGTGCTCGAGAAGCTGCGCGAGTCGAAGATCAAAGACATCCAGACGCTCTACACGAACGATCTGGATCAAGGTCCGTACATCTCGTCGACGCTGCGTATCGACGAAACCGCGGACAAGATGGCCGCTCGCATCGCGATCTACCGCATGATGCGTCCGGGCGAGCCGCCGACCGAAGAAGCGGTCGAGGCGCTGTTCAACCGTCTGTTCTACAGCGAAGACGCATATGACCTCTCGAAGGTGGGTCGTATGAAGTTCAATCGCCGCGTCGGTCGCGACGAAATCGTCGGCCCGATGACGCTGCAAGACGACGACATCCTCGCCACGATCAAGATCCTAGTCGAGTTGCGTAACGGCAAGGGCGAAGTGGACGACATCGACCACTTGGGCAATCGTCGTGTGCGTTGCGTCGGCGAACTGGCGGAAAACCAGTTCCGCGCAGGTCTCGTGCGCGTCGAACGTGCTGTGAAGGAACGCCTCGGCCAAGCCGAAAGCGAAAACCTGATGCCGCACGACCTGATCAACTCGAAGCCGATTTCCTCGGCAATTCGCGAGTTCTTCGGTTCGTCGCAGCTGTCGCAGTTCATGGACCAAACGAACCCGTTGTCGGAAATTACCCACAAGCGCCGTGTTTCGGCACTTGGCCCGGGCGGTTTGACGCGTGAGCGCGCTGGTTTTGAAGTCCGCGACGTGCACCCGACTCACTACGGTCGTGTGTGCCCGATTGAAACGCCGGAAGGTCCGAACATCGGCCTGATCAACTCGCTCGCTCTGTACGCGCACCTGAACGAATACGGCTTCCTCGAAACGCCGTATCGCAAGGTCGTGGACAGCAAGGTGACCGATCAGATCGACTATCTGTCGGCGATCGAAGAAGGCCGTTACGTGATCGCTCAGGCGAACGCGGCGGTGGCTGAAGACGGCTCGCTGACCGACGAACTGGTGTCGTCGCGTGAAGCAGGCGAAACGCTGATGGTCACGCCGGACCGCATCCAGTACATGGACGTGGCGCCGTCGCAGATCGTGTCGGTGGCAGCATCGCTGATTCCGTTCCTCGAGCACGATGACGCGAACCGCGCATTGATGGGTTCGAACATGCAGCGTCAGGCTGTGCCGTGTCTGCGTCCTGAAAAGGCCGTGGTCGGTACGGGTATCGAACGCACGGTGGCAGTCGACTCGGGTACGACGGTTCAGGCATTCCGCGGTGGCGTGGTGGATTACGTCGACGCAGGCCGTATGGTGATCCGCGTGAACGACGACGAAGCCGTTGCTGGCGACGTCGGCGTGGACATCTACAACCTGATCAAGTACACGCGTTCGAACCAGAACACGAACATCAACCAGCGCCCGATCGTAAAGGTCGGCGATATCGTGTCGCGTGGCGACGTGCTGGCGGATGGTGCATCGACCGACCTCGGCGAACTGGCTCTCGGCCAGAACATGCTGGTCGCGTTCATGCCCTGGAACGGCTACAACTTCGAAGACTCGATTTTGATCTCGGAGAAGGTGGTTGCTGACGACCGTTACACGTCGATCCACATCGAAGAACTGAACGTCGTAGCTCGCGATACGAAGCTCGGACCGGAAGAAATCACGCGCGACATCTCGAACCTGGCTGAAGTGCAACTCGGCCGTCTCGACGAGTCGGGCATCGTCTACATCGGCGCGGAAGTCGAAGCGGGCGACGTGCTGGTCGGTAAGGTGACGCCGAAGGGTGAAACCCAGCTGACGCCGGAAGAAAAGCTGCTGCGCGCAATTTTCGGCGAAAAGGCTTCGGACGTGAAGGACACGTCGCTGCGCGTGCCGTCGGGCATGAGCGGCACCGTGATCGACGTCCAGGTGTTCACGCGTGAAGGCATTCAGCGCGACAAGCGCGCGCAACAGATCATCGACGATGAACTGAAGCGCTATCGCCTCGACCTGAACGACCAGCTGCGTATCGTGGAAGGCGATGCGTTCCAGCGTCTCGCACGTATGCTCGACGGCAAGGTCGCGAACGGCGGTCCGAAGAAGCTGGCCAAGGGCACGAAGATCGAACAGGCTTATCTGCAAGATCTGGATCACTACCACTGGTTCGACATCCGCCTCGCGGACGAAGAGGCAGCGGCACAGCTCGAAGCCATCAAGGACTCGATCGAACAGAAGCGTCACCAGTTCGATCTGGCGTTCGAAGAAAAACGCAAGAAGCTCACGCAAGGCGACGAACTGCCGCCGGGCGTGTTGAAGATGGTCAAGGTGTACCTGGCAGTCAAGCGCCGCCTGCAGCCTGGCGACAAGATGGCCGGCCGTCACGGTAACAAGGGTGTCGTGTCGAAGATCGTTCCGATCGAAGACATGCCGTACATGGCCGACGGCCGTCCGGCTGACGTCGTTCTGAACCCGCTCGGCGTGCCGTCGCGGATGAACGTGGGTCAGGTTCTCGAAGTGCATCTGGGTTGGGCCGCGAAGGGTCTCGGCTGGCGTATCGGCGAAATGCTGCAGCGCCAGGCGAAGATCGCTGAACTGCGCGAATTCCTGGCCAAGATCTACAACGAGTCGGGCCGCGCCGAAGAGCTGGACAGCTTCACGGACGACGAGATCGTCGAACTGGCGAAGAACCTGCGCGAAGGCGTGCCGTTCGCTACGCCGGTGTTCGACGGCGCGACGGAAGAAGAAATGTCGCGCGCGCTGGATCTGGCATTCCCGGACGATATCGCGAAGCAGCTCGGCATGACGCCGTCGAAGAATCAGGTGCGTCTGTACGACGGCCGCACGGGCGAAATGTTCGAACGCACGGTGACAGTCGGCTACATGCACTACCTGAAGCTGCACCACCTGGTCGACGACAAGATGCACGCGCGTTCCACGGGCCCGTACTCGCTCGTGACGCAGCAGCCGTTGGGCGGTAAGGCGCAATTCGGTGGCCAGCGTTTCGGTGAAATGGAAGTGTGGGCGCTCGAAGCGTACGGCGCATCGTACGTGCTGCAGGAAATGCTGACGGTGAAGTCGGACGACGTGACAGGCCGGACCAAGGTTTATGAAAACCTGGTCAAGGGCGATCACGTAATCGACGCCGGCATGCCGGAATCCTTCAACGTGTTGGTGAAGGAAATCCGCTCGCTCGGTATCGATATCGACCTCGACCGCAACTAATCGGACTACGGAGAGAAAGCAATGAAAGCTCTGCTCGATCTATTCAAGCAAGTCCAACAGCCTGAAGTTTTTGACGCGATCAAGATCGGTCTGGCTTCGCCGGACAAGATCCGTTCGTGGTCGTTCGGTGAAGTGAAGAAGCCGGAAACCATCAACTACCGGACGTTCAAGCCGGAACGCGATGGTTTGTTCTGCGCGAAGATCTTCGGGCCGATCAAAGACTACGAATGCCTTTGCGGCAAGTACAAGCGCCTGAAGCACCGTGGCGTGATCTGCGAGAAGTGCGGCGTTGAAGTGACGCTGGCGAAAGTGCGTCGCGAACGCATGGGCCACATCGAACTGGCCTCGCCGGTTGCGCACATCTGGTTTTTGAAGTCGCTGCCGTCGCGTCTGGGCATGGTGCTCGACATGACGCTGCGCGACATCGAACGCGTGCTGTACTTCGAAGCATATGTCGTGATCGATCCGGGCATGACGCCGCTGAAAGCGCGGCAGATCATGACCGAAGAGGATTACTACAACAAGGTCGAAGAATACGGTGACGAATTCCGTGCCGAGATGGGCGCGGAAGGCGTGCGCGAACTGCTGCGCGCGATCAACATCGACGAACAGGTCGAGATGCTGCGCACCGAACTCAAGAACACGGGTTCGGAAGCGAAGATCAAGAAGTACGCGAAACGCCTGAAGGTGCTCGAGGCTTTCCAGCGTTCGGGCATCAAGCCTGACTGGATGGTGCTCGAAGTGCTGCCGGTGCTGCCGCCGGAACTGCGCCCGCTGGTGCCGCTGGATGGCGGCCGCTTTGCGACGTCGGACCTGAACGACCTGTATCGCCGCGTGATCAACCGTAACAACCGGTTGAAGCGTCTGCTCGAATTGAAGGCGCCTGAAATCATCGTCCGCAACGAAAAGCGGATGCTACAGGAAGCCGTCGATTCGCTGCTCGACAACGGTCGTCGCGGTAAGGCTATGACCGGCGCGAACAAGCGTCCGCTGAAGTCGCTCGCTGACATGATCAAGGGTAAGGGCGGTCGTTTCCGCCAGAACCTGCTCGGTAAGCGCGTCGACTATTCGGGCCGTTCGGTGATCGTGGTCGGCCCGACGCTCAAGCTGCATCAGTGCGGTCTGCCGAAGCTGATGGCGCTCGAACTGTTCAAGCCGTTCATCTTCAACAAGCTCGAAGTGATGGGTGTCGCCACCACCATCAAGGCTGCGAAGAAGGAAGTCGAGAACCAGACGCCGGTGGTGTGGGACATTCTCGAAGAAGTCATTCGTGAACATCCGGTCATGCTGAACCGTGCGCCTACGCTTCACCGTCTCGGCATTCAGGCTTTCGAGCCGGTGCTGATCGAAGGTAAGGCGATCCAGCTGCACCCGCTCGTTTGCGCGGCGTTCAACGCCGACTTCGACGGTGACCAGATGGCTGTTCACGTGCCGCTGTCGCTCGAAGCGCTGATGGAAGCGCGCACGCTGATGCTGGCGTCGAACAACATTCTGTTCCCGGCCAACGGCGATCCGTCGATCGTGCCGTCGCAGGATATCGTGCTCGGCCTGTACTACGCGACGCGTGAAGCAGTGAACGCCAAGGGCGAAGGTCTGACGTTCACCGGTGTGTCGGAAGCATTGCGTGCGTACGAGAACAAGGAAGTCGAGCTGGCCTCGCGCGTCAACGTGCGGATCACAGAAATGGTCCATAACGAAGACAAGTCGGAAGGTGCGCCGGCGTTCGTGCCGAAGATCTCGCTGTACCCAACCACCGTCGGCCGCGCAATCCTGTCGGAAATCCTTCCGCCGGGCCTGCCGTTCTCGGTGCTGAACAAGCCGCTGAAGAAGAAGGAAATCTCGCGTCTGATCAACACTGCATTCCGCAAGTGCGGTCTGCGTGAAACGGTGATTTTCGCCGACCAGTTGATGCAGTCGGGTTTCCGTCTGGCAACGCGCGCGGGTATCTCGATCTGCGTCGACGACATGCTCGTGCCGCCGCAGAAGGAAACCATCGTCGGCGACGCCGCGAAGAAGGTGAAGGAATACGACCGTCAGTACATGTCGGGTCTCGTCACGTCACAAGAACGCTACAACAACGTGGTCGACATCTGGTCGGCAACGTCGGAAGCGGTCGGTAAGGCGATGATGGAGCAGTTGTCGACGGAACCGGTCACGGATCGCGACGGCAACGAAACGCGTCAGGAATCGTTCAACTCGATTTACATGATGGCGGACTCGGGTGCTCGTGGTTCCGCGGTTCAGATTCGTCAGCTGGCCGGTATGCGTGGCCTGATGGCGAAGCCGGACGGCTCGATCATCGAGACGCCGATTACGGCGAACTTCCGTGAAGGCCTGAATGTGTTGCAGTACTTCATCTCGACCCACGGCGCACGTAAGGGTCTGGCTGATACGGCACTGAAGACGGCAAACTCGGGTTACCTGACGCGCCGTCTGGTCGACGTGACGCAGGATCTGGTGGTGGTCGAGGACGATTGCGGTACGTCCAACGGCGTCGCCATGAAGGCGTTGGTCGAAGGCGGTGAAGTCGTCGAAGCGCTGCGTGACCGTATCCTCGGGCGCGTGACGGTGGCTGACGTCGTCAATCCGGAATCGCAGGAAACGCTGTACGAAACGGGCACGTTGCTCGACGAAGATGCGGTCGAAGAAATCGAACGCCTCGGTATCGACGAAGTGCGCGTGCGTACGCCGCTGACTTGCGAAACGCGTTACGGTCTGTGCGCAGCCTGCTACGGCCGCGACCTGGGTCGTGGCTCGTCGGTCAACGTCGGTGAAGCAGTCGGTGTGATCGCTGCGCAGTCGATCGGTGAACCGGGCACGCAGCTCACGATGCGTACGTTCCACATCGGTGGTGCGGCATCGCGTGCGGCGGTGGCTTCGTCGGTTGAAGCGAAGTCGAACGGTACGGTGCGTTTCACGGCAACCATGCGTTACGTCACCAACGCGAAGGGCGAGCAGATCGTCATCTCGCGTTCGGGCGAAGCGATGATCACCGACGACCACGGTCGCGAGCGCGAACGTCACAAGGTGCCGTACGGCGCGACGCTGTTGCAACTGGACGGCGCGCAGATCAAGGCCGGCACGCAACTGGCGACGTGGGATCCGATGACGCGTCCGATCATCACCGAGTACGGTGGTACGGTGAAGTTCGAAAACGTCGAAGAAGGCGTGACGGTTGCCAAGCAGATCGACGACGTGACGGGTCTGTCCACGCTGGTCGTGATCGACGTGAAGCGTCGTGGTTCGCAAGCGTCGAAGACGGTGCGTCCGCAGGTCAAGCTGCTCGATGCGAACGGCGAAGAAGTCAAGATCCCGAACACCGAGCACTCGGTGCAGATCGGCTTCCAGGTCGGCGCTCTGATTACCGTGAAGGACGGTCAGCAAGTGCAGGTCGGTGAAGTGCTCGCACGGATCCCGACTGAATCGCAGAAGACGCGTGACATTACAGGCGGTCTGCCACGTGTGGCGGAACTGTTCGAAGCACGTTCGCCGAAGGACGCAGGTATCCTGGCGGAAGTCACGGGTACGACGTCGTTCGGTAAGGACACGAAGGGCAAGCAGCGTCTCGTTATCACGGACCTCGAGGGCAACCAGCACGAGTTCCTGATCGCGAAGGAAAAGCAGGTTCTGGTGCACGATGGTCAGGTCGTCAACAAGGGCGAAATGATCGTCGACGGGCCGGCGGATCCGCACGACATTCTGCGTTTGCAGGGCGTCGAGGCGCTGTCGCGTTACATCGTGGACGAAGTGCAGGACGTGTACCGTCTGCAAGGCGTGAAGATCAACGACAAGCACATTGAAGTGATTGTTCGTCAGATGCTGCGCCGCGTGCAGATTACGGACAACGGCGATACGCGTTTCATCCCGGGCGAACAGGTCGAGCGGTCGGATATGCTCGACGAAAACGACCGTATGATCGCGGAAGACAAGCGTCCGGCAACGTACGAAAACGTGCTGCTCGGTATCACGAAGGCCTCGTTGTCGACTGATTCGTTTATCTCCGCGGCGTCGTTCCAGGAAACGACCCGCGTGCTGACCGAAGCGGCGATCATGGGCAAGCGCGACGACCTGCGTGGTCTGAAGGAAAACGTGATCGTCGGCCGTCTGATTCCGGCCGGTACGGGTCTCGCGTTCCACAAGGCACGCAAGAGCAAGGAACTGTCCGACCGCGAGCGTTTCGATCAGATCGCAGCGGAAGAGTCGTTCGAATTCGGTACGCCGGAAACCCCGGCCGCCGAACAGCAGCACTCAGGCGAGTAAGCTCAGGTCAGTAAGCCCAAGCGGCGCAAGCCGCCTGGGCTTACCAGCCAGCGAAGCCGCTCAGTTTCGACTGAGCGGCTTTTTTTATGCGCTTTCTTTTTTGCGCGCTTAACCCTGCTTTGGTAGGCCGAACGGCTAACGTTGCAGTAAAGCGCGGGCGCAGCACGAATGCGTTGGTAAAATTCGTGTCACCGGCATCACGCTGCTTCTCTCAAATTCATGTCCCGTCCGCTCGAAATCCTCAACGAAGTCTTCGGTTACCCCGCGTTCAGAGGACAGCAGGGCGAAATTGTCGAGCACGTCGCCGGCGGCGGCGATTGTCTCGTGCTGATGCCGACGGGCGGCGGCAAATCCTTGTGCTATCAGATTCCGTCGCTGGTGCGCCGCGAACGCGGCTTCGGCACTGGCATCGTTGTGTCGCCGCTGATCGCGCTGATGCAGGATCAGGTGGCCGCGCTTACAGAGGTAGGCGTGCGCGCCGCGTATCTGAATTCGACGCTGTCGAGCGCCGAGGCAATGGCGACCGAGCGTGCATTGCGCGAAGGCGAAATCGACCTGCTTTACGTGGCGCCGGAACGGTTGATGACGCCCCGTTTCCAGGAATTGCTGGAGCGTACGCGCATCGGCTTATTCGCCATCGACGAGGCTCATTGTGTGTCGCAATGGGGACATGATTTCCGGCCGGAATACATTCAGTTGTCGGTGCTGCACGAGCGGTTTCCGAACGTGCCCCGAATCGCACTGACGGCCACCGCCGATGCAATCACGCGGGATGAGATCATCCACCGGCTCGCGCTGGACGACGCGCGCATTTTCGTGTCGAGCTTCGACCGGCCGAACATCCGCTATCGCATCGTCGAAAAGGACAACGCGCGTACGCAGTTGCTGGACTTCATCCGCGCAGAACATTCAAAGCCCGATGGCACGACCGACGCCGGTGTCGTTTATTGCCTGTCGCGCCGCAAGGTCGAAGAGACCGCGGAGTGGCTGAAAGAAAAAGGGATGCGCGCGCTGCCGTATCACGCCGGCATGGAGTTCGAATTCCGTCAGAAGCATCAGGAGATGTTTCAGCGCGAGGAAGGCATCGTGATGTGCGCGACGATCGCGTTTGGCATGGGCATCGACAAGCCGGATGTGCGTTTTGTCGCTCACCTCGACTTGCCGAAGAGTGTCGAAGGCTATTACCAGGAAACGGGGCGCGCGGGCCGCGACGGCATGCCGGCGAATGCATGGATGGCCTACGGCCTCGGCGACGTCGTGCAGCAACGCAAGATGATCGACGAGTCCGACGCCGACGACGCGCACAAGCGCGTGCAGACCGGCAAGCTGGACGCGCTGCTCGGTCTCTGCGAAGCGGCAACCTGCCGGCGAGTGCGGTTGCTGGCGTACTTCGGCGAGTCGAGCAAGCCATGCGGCAACTGCGACAACTGTCTCGAACCGCCGGACACCTGGGATGCAACGCGTGAGGCACAGATGGCGCTGTCGTGCGTGTTCCGCGCGCAGCGGGCGAGCGGCTTTCATTTCGGCGCGGGACATCTGATCGACATCCTGCGCGGCAACAGCAACGAGAAAATCCTGCAGCGTGGTCACGAGAAACTGACCACGTTCGGCATCGGCTCGGCGCTAGGCGAACCGGAGTGGCGCGCGATATTTCGCCAACTTGTCGCGTTCGGCTATCTGACGGTCGATCATGAGGGATTCGGCTCGCTGGTCCTGACCGAGGCAAGCAAACCCGTGCTAAAGGGCGAGCAAAACGTCACGATGCGCCGGTACGTGAAGCCGACGCGTACGCGTCAATCGTCCGGCCGGACCAGCGAACGTGCCGACCCGACAATCGGCATGGGACCGCGCGAACGTGCCCGCTGGGAACGCCTGCGCGCATGGCGCACTGAAACGGCGAAGAGCGACGGCGTGCCGGCGTACGTGATCTTCCACGACGCGACGCTGGCGGAAATTGCCCGTAACGGCCCCGATTCCATCGAGGATTTACGCGGCATTCCGGGTATGGGCGCTCGCAAACTCGACCGTTTCGGTGACGAATTGCTGGAAGTGGTCGCCGCCGACTGAGCGCTCAGCGAGTGCCTGACTAGGTTGGCAGGGGTGCGAAACATCGCAACCTGTTGACTCCCTTAGTAATTTCGGAATATTATGCTAGGTTCCGGTTCTTGGAATGCCTGCGCGCGAAGTCTATTCGTGCGCAGGCTACCGGTCCGGAAGTTCGATGCGCAATAGTTTCTGCTTTGCCCGGAAACAGATGCGTCGATTTTGTTCAATTTCAGGAATAAACAATGCCAACCATCAATCAACTGGTTCGCAAAGGCCGCGCGTCGGAAACGACGAAGAGCAAGAGCCCGGCTTTGCAGGACTGCCCCCAGCGTCGCGGCGTGTGCACCCGTGTGTACACCACGACGCCGAAGAAGCCTAACTCGGCACTGCGTAAGGTTGCCAAGGTTCGTCTGACGAACGGCTTCGAAGTCATTTCGTACATCGGTGGTGAAGGCCACAACCTGCAGGAACACTCGGTCGTGCTGATTCGCGGCGGCCGTGTCAAGGATTTGCCGGGTGTGCGTTACCACATGGTTCGCGGCTCGCTGGATACCCAGGGCGTCAAGGATCGTAAGCAGGCTCGCTCGAAGTACGGTGCGAAGCGTGCCAAGGCCGGTAAGTAATTAGCCGATCAGTAGTTTCAGGTCGCCTGCAAAGGCGGTAATAGCGGTGGTACCGGAATCGCCGGTGCTGTCGAGTAAGTGGTCACCCGACCAGGCTGGTAAGTCGTTAGAGATGAATCGGGTTAGTTGGTGGCCGCGGGGCTAAAAATAGCTCCAACTGAAAAGTTAAAGGAAGAAACATGCCGCGTCGTCGCGAAGTCCCCAAGCGGGAAGTGTTGCCGGATCCGAAATTCGGTAACGTAGATGTAGCTAAGTTCATGAACGTGCTGATGCTCTCCGGCAAGAAGTCGGTTGCCGAGCGTATCGTGTACGGCGCTTTCGAACAGATCCAGACCAAGGGTGGCAAGGACCCGCTGGAAGTGTTCACGGTAGCGCTCAACAACGTCAAGCCGGTGGTCGAAGTGAAGAGCCGCCGCGTTGGTGGTGCGAACTATCAGGTTCCGGTCGAAGTGCGCCCGTCGCGTCGTATGGCATTGGCGATGCGTTGGCTGCGTGAAGCCGCGAAGAAGCGCAGCGAGAAGTCGATGGCCCTGCGTTTGGCAGGTGAACTCTCCGAGGCGGCCGAAGGCCGTGGCGGCGCAATGAAGAAGCGCGACGAAGTTCACCGGATGGCAGAAGCCAACAAGGCGTTCTCGCACTTCCGTTTCTAAGCTTCCCGAATCCGGGTTTAGCGGAAAAAACGGAAAGAAATTCCGGGCGGGTGCGCTTACAAAGCGCCTCGCCCGTTTGTGTTACAGCGCGATGGGTATTTTCTCGCATCGCGTCATCCCAATAGAGGATCAAAGTGGCTCGCAAGACACCTATCGAGCGCTACCGTAACATCGGTATTAGCGCTCACATCGACGCCGGCAAAACGACGACGACCGAGCGCATCCTGTTTTACACCGGCGTGAACCACAAGATTGGTGAAGTTCACGACGGCGCTGCCACCATGGACTGGATGGAGCAGGAGCAGGAACGCGGCATCACGATCACGTCCGCTGCTACCACGGCGTTCTGGAAAGGCATGGCTGGCGACCGCGCTGAGCACCGCATCAACATCATCGACACCCCGGGCCACGTCGACTTCACGATTGAAGTTGAGCGCTCGATGCGCGTGCTCGACGGCGCGTGCATGGTCTACTGCGCCGTGGGCGGCGTTCAGCCCCAGTCGGAAACCGTGTGGCGTCAGGCTAATAAGTACAAGGTTCCCCGTCTCGCGTTCATTAACAAGATGGACCGTACAGGCGCGAACTTCTTCAAGGTTTACGACCAGCTCAAGCTGCGTCTGAAGGCGAACCCGGTTCCGGTCGTGGTGCCTATCGGCGCGGAAGAGAACTTCACGGGCGTCGTCGATCTGCTGAAGATGAAAGCGATCATTTGGGACGAAGCGTCCCAAGGCACCAAGTTCTCGTACGAAGAAATCCCGGCCGAACTGGTCGACTCGTGCAACGAGTGGCGCGAAAAGATGGTCGAAGCGGCTGCTGAGTCTAGCGAAGAGCTGATGAACAAGTACCTGGAAGAGGGCGAGCTCTCCGAAGCGGAAATCGTCAAGGGTATCCGCGACCGTACGATCGCTTGCGAAATCCAGCCGATGCTGTGCGGTACCGCGTTCAAGAACAAGGGCGTGCAACGCATGCTGGACGCCGTGCTCGATTTCCTGCCGTCGCCGATCGACATCCCGCCGGTTACGGGCGAGCTGGAAAACGGTGAAAAGGGCGAGCGCCGCGCTGCTGACGACGAGAAGTTCTCGGCACTGGCATTCAAGATCATGACCGACCCGTTCGTCGGCCAGTTGATCTTCTTCCGCGTGTACTCGGGCGTCGTGAATTCGGGTGACACCGTGCTGAACGCGACCAAAGACAAGAAGGAGCGTCTGGGTCGTATTCTGCAGATGCACGCGAACCAGCGCGAAGAAATCAAGGAAGTCCGCGCAGGCGACATCGCTGCTGCAGTCGGCCTGAAAGACGCAACGACCGGCGATACGCTATGCGATCCGCAAAGCCCGATCGTGCTCGAACGCATGATTTTCCCTGAGCCGGTGATTTCGCAGGCTGTTGAGCCGAAGACGAAGCCCGACCAGGAAAAAATGGGTCTGGCGCTGAACCGTCTGGCACAGGAAGATCCATCGTTCCGCGTTCAAACGGACGAAGAATCGGGTCAAACCATTATTTCGGGCATGGGCGAGCTCCACCTGGAAATTCTGGTTGACCGGATGAAGCGCGAATTCGGCGTGGAAGCGACTGTCGGCAAGCCGCAGGTTGCTTATCGCGAAACGATTCGCGGCAAGGCGGAAGACGTTGACGGCAAGTTCGTCAAGCAGTCGGGTGGTCGCGGCCAGTATGGTCACGCAGTCATCACGCTCGAGCCGAATGAGCAAGGCAAGGGCTATGAGTTCCTCGACGAGATCAAGGGCGGTGTCATTCCGCGCGAATACATCCCGGCGGTGGACAAGGGTATCCAGGAAACGCTGAAGGCAGGCGTGCTGGCAGGCTTCCCGGTGGTCGACGTCAAGGTGCACCTGACGTTCGGTTCGTACCACGACGTTGACTCGAACGAAAATGCGTTCCGCATGGCCGGCTCGATGGCGTTCAAGGAAGCAATGCGCAAGGCTCAACCGGTCATCCTCGAACCGATGATGGCTGTAGAAGTCGAAACGCCTGAAGATTACATGGGCAACGTGATGGGCGACCTGTCGGGTCGTCGCGGCATCGTGCAGGGCATGGACGACATGGTTGGCGGCGGCAAGATTGTTCGCGCCGAGGTGCCGCTGTCGGAAATGTTTGGCTACTCGACGTCGCTGCGTTCGCTGACCCAAGGTCGTGCAACGTACACGATGGAGTTCAAGCACTACTCCGAAGCACCGCGTAACGTGTCGGAAGCGATCATCAACGCGAAGTCGAAGTAATCGCGCGGCAAGTCATTCAACGATTAACTTTTTGAAAGAAGAGAAACATGGCTAAAGGTAAATTCGAACGGACCAAGCCGCACGTGAACGTCGGCACGATCGGTCACGTTGACCACGGCAAGACCACGCTGACGGCAGCGATCACGACGGTTCTGACGCAGAAGTTTGGCGGCGAAGCGAAGGCATACGACCAGATCGACGCGGCGCCGGAAGAAAAGGCGCGCGGTATCACGATCAACACGGCACACGTCGAGTACGAAACGGCTAACCGCCACTACGCGCACGTCGACTGCCCGGGCCACGCTGACTATGTGAAGAACATGATCACGGGCGCAGCGCAGATGGACGGCGCGATCCTGGTGTGCTCGGCCGCTGATGGCCCGATGCCGCAAACGCGTGAGCACATCCTGCTGGCGCGTCAGGTTGGCGTTCCGTACATCATCGTGTTCCTGAACAAGTGCGACATGGTGGACGACGCCGAGTTGCTGGAACTGGTCGAGATGGAAGTTCGCGAACTTCTGTCGAAGTACGACTTCCCGGGCGACGAGACGCCGATCATCAAGGGTTCGGCCAAGCTGGCGCTGGAAGGCGACAAGGGCGAGTTGGGCGAAGTGGCGATCATGAATCTGGCCGACGCGTTGGACACGTACATCCCGACGCCGGAGCGCGCAGTTGACGGTGCGTTCCTGATGCCGGTGGAAGACGTGTTCTCGATCTCGGGTCGTGGTACGGTGGTGACGGGTCGCGTTGAGCGCGGCGTTGTGAAGGTCGGCGAGGAAATCGAAATTGTCGGTATCAAGCCGACGGTGAAGACGACCTGCACGGGCGTGGAAATGTTCCGCAAGCTGCTCGACCAGGGGCAGGCAGGCGACAACGTCGGTATCCTGCTGCGCGGCACGAAGCGTGAAGACGTGGAACGTGGCCAGGTTCTGGCCAAGCCGGGTTCGATCAACCCGCACACGCACTTCACTGCTGAAGTGTACGTGCTGAGCAAGGACGAAGGTGGCCGTCATACGCCGTTCTTCAACAACTATCGTCCGCAGTTCTACTTCCGTACGACGGACGTGACGGGCTCGATCGAGTTGCCGAAGGACAAGGAAATGGTGATGCCGGGCGACAACGTGTCGATCACGGTGAAGCTGATCAACCCGATCGCGATGGAAGAAGGTCTGCGTTTCGCAATTCGCGAAGGCGGCCGCACGGTCGGTGCTGGTGTGGTTGCCAAGATCCTCGAGTAAAATCGCGGATTGATGTATTTGCTGTAAGTGGTGCCCCGGAGCCGGGCGCCGGCCCTCAGCGGGCTCCCGGCTCTACGTTCTTTTATTGTCTGGCGGTGCAATACCGCCTCGCTCTTTTCCAAGGAATTGTCATGCAGAACCAGAAAATCCGCATTCGCCTGAAGGCTTTCGACTATCGCCTTATCGATCAATCGGCAGCTGAAATCGTCGACACGGCAAAGCGGACTGGCGCAATCGTCCGTGGTCCGGTGCCCCTGCCGACCCGCATTCAACGTTTCGACATCCTGCGTTCGCCGCACGTCAACAAGACGTCGCGCGATCAGCTCGAAATCCGTACGCACCAACGCCTGATGGACATCGTCGATCCGACGGACAAGACCGTTGACGCACTGATGAAGCTGGATCTGCCGGCTGGCGTGGATGTGGAAATCAAGCTGCAATAAGGCTGCCAGCGGTTGTCCGGTCTGTCGGGCAACGCTAAGTCATTGATTGCTTGCGGAAAACGAAAAGCCTCGCTATAATGCAAGGCTTTTCGCGCATTTGCGCAAAAAAGTCGGCGTGTTGCAGCATGTATTCATGCCCGAAACGGCGCCGGCATTTTGTAAATTAGCCCCGACCAATCGCAGTCGGGAATGGAGAAAACGATGAGCCTTGGACTCGTAGGTCGCAAGGTTGGCATGACCCGTATCTTCACGGCAGAAGGGGATTCGATTCCCGTTACCGTGCTGGACGTGTCCGACAACCGCGTGACGCAGATCAAGACTGTTGAAACCGACGGCTACACAGCCGTGCAGGTTGCATTCGGTACGCGCCGTGCATCGCGCGTGACGAAGCCGTTGGCCGGTCATCTTGCCAAAGCCGGTGTTCAAGCCGGTGAAATCCTCAAAGAATTCCAGATCGATGCTGCCAAGGCTGCCGAGTTGTCGAACGGCACCGTGGTTGGTCCCGACCTGTTCGAAGTAGGCCAGAAGGTCGACGTGCAAGGCGTGTCGATCGGTAAGGGCTACGCCGGTACCATCAAGCGTTACAACTTCGCATCCGGCCGTGCATCGCACGGCAATTCGCGCTCGCACAACGTGCCGGGCTCGATCGGTATGGCGCAGGATCCGGGTCGTGTTTTCCCGGGTAAGCGCATGACCGGTCACATGGGTGACGATACGGTAACCGTGCAAAACCTCGAAATCGCTCGTATCGACGCTGACCGCAAGCTGTTGCTGGTCAAGGGCGCCGTTCCGGGTGCGAAGGGTGGCAAGGTATTCGTTACGCCGGCCGTGAAGACGCGTGCCGTGAAAGGAGCGAAATAATGGAACTTAAGCTCCTGAATGCCAACGGTCAGGAAGGTGCAGGCGTTAGCGCGTCGGACGTCGTGTTTGGCCGCGATTACAACGAAGCCCTGATTCACCAGGTTGTGGTGGCGTATCAAGCGAATGCCCGTAGCGGCAACCGCGCGCAGAAGGACCGTGAGCAAGTCAAGCACACGACCAAGAAGCCGTGGCGCCAGAAGGGTACGGGCCGCGCCCGTGCCGGTATGTCGTCGAGCCCGTTGTGGCGCGGCGGTGGCCGGATCTTCCCGAATTCGCCGGAAGAAAACTTTTCGCACAAGGTCAACAAGAAGATGCATCGCGCAGGTCTCTGCTCGATCTTCTCGCAGCTGGCCCGCGAAGGCCGTATCTCGGTGGTCGACGAGCTGACGCTCGAAGCGCCGAAGACGAAGCTGCTGGCCGAAAAATTCAAGGCGATGGGTCTCGACTCCGTGCTGGTGATTACCGACACGGTTGACGAAAACCTGTACCTCGCGTCGCGCAACCTCGCCCATGTGGCAGTTGTTGAGCCGCGTTACGCCGACCCGCTGTCGCTGATCTACTTCAAGAAGATCCTGATCACGAAGGCTGCGGTCGCCCAGATCGAGGAGTTGCTGTCATGAGCGAGATTCGCAAGAACGATCATCGTTTGATGCAGGTCCTGCTCGCGCCGGTGATCTCCGAAAAGGCGACGCTGGTGGCCGACAAGAACGAGCAAGTTGTGTTCGAAGTCGCGCCCGATGCCACGAAGCAGGAAGTGAAAGCTGCAGTCGAGCTGCTATTCAAGGTGGAAGTCAATTCCGTCAACGTGTTGGTCTCGAAGGGCAAAGCCAAGCGCTTTGGCCGTTTCATGGGCAAGCGCAAGGACGTGAAGAAGGCGTACGTCTGCCTGAAGCCCGGCCAGGAAATCAACTTTGAAGCGGAGGCCAAGTAATCATGGCAATCGTTAAAGTTAAGCCGACTTCGCCGGGCCGTCGTGCGATGGTCAAGGTGGTCAACAAGGATCTGCATAAGGGCAAGCCGTACGCGCCGCTGCTCGACTCGCAATCCTCAACCGCCGGCCGTAACAACAACGGTCACATCACCACCCGTCATAAAGGCGGTGGTCACAAGCATCACTATCGCGTCGTCGATTTCCGTCGCAATAAGGACGGTATCGCAGCGAAGGTCGAACGTCTTGAGTACGATCCGAACCGTAGCGCGAACATTGCGCTGGTTCTGTACGCAGACGGCGAACGCCGCTACATCATTGCTCCGAAGGGTGTCACCGTCGGTCAGCAATTGATGTCGGGTTCGGAAGCACCGATCCGCGCTGGCAACACGCTGCCGATCCGCAACATTCCGGTCGGTACGACGATCCACTGCATCGAAATGCTGCCGGGCAAGGGCGCGCAAATGGCGCGTTCGGCTGGTACGTCGGCGATGCTGCTGGCTCGTGAAGGCATCTACGCACAGGTCCGCCTGCGCTCGGGTGAAATCCGCCGCGTTCACGTTGAATGCCGCGCGACGATTGGTGAAGTTGGTAACGAAGAGCACAGCCTCCGTCAAATCGGTAAGGCTGGCGCGAACCGCTGGCGCGGTATCCGCCCGACGGTGCGTGGCGTTGCAATGAACCCGGTCGATCACCCGCACGGTGGTGGTGAAGGCAAGACGGCTGCAGGTCGCGATCCGGTGAGCCCGTGGGGCACGCCTGCTAAGGGTTATCGCACCCGCAGCAATAAGCGCACGACGAGCATGATCGTCCAGCGCCGTCACAAGCGTTAAGGAGTAGGCAATGGC
The DNA here is from genome assembly GCF_031570135.1 of Paraburkholderia sp. USG1. Taxonomy (NCBI): domain Bacteria; kingdom Pseudomonadati; phylum Pseudomonadota; class Betaproteobacteria; order Burkholderiales; family Burkholderiaceae; genus Paraburkholderia; species Paraburkholderia sp. USG1. The sequence goes on from NZ_JAMWXW010000033.1 coordinate 24,041, forward strand.
ACGTTCTGTAAAAAAAGGTCCGTTCTGCGACGCCCATTTGCTGAAGAAAGTTGAGGCGGCAGCAGCTTCGCGGGATAAGAAGCCGATCAAAACCTGGTCGCGCCGTTCGACGATCCTCCCGGATTTCATCGGTCTGACGATCGCCGTTCACAACGGCCGTCAACACGTTCCGGTGTACATCTCGGAAAACATGGTCGGCCACAAGCTTGGCGAGTTTGCATTGACCCGTACGTTCAAGGGTCACGCAGCCGACAAGAAGGCTAAGAAATAAGGGGCTCATGATGGAAGTGAAAGCAATTCATCGCGGTGCCCGCATCTCGGCGCAGAAAACGCGCCTTGTGGCTGACCAGATCCGCGGTTTGCCGGTCGACAAGGCGCTGAACGTTCTGACGTTCTCGCCGAAGAAGGCTGCGGGAATCGTGAAAAAGGTCGTGCTGTCGGCGATCGCGAATGCGGAGCATAACGAAGGCGCCGATATCGATGAGCTCAAGATCACGAGCATCTACATCGACAAGGCTGCGTCGCTCAAGCGTTTTACCGCGCGCGCTAAAGGCCGCGGTAACCGCATCGAGAAGCAATCCTGTCACATCACTGTGACGGTCGGGAATTAAGGGGTCATACGATGGGACAGAAAATTCATCCGACTGGCTTCCGTTTGGCCGTCAGCCGCAATTGGGCGTCGCGTTGGTACGCGAACAACAACAATTTTGCGGCGATGTTGCAGGAAGACATCGGTGTTCGTGAATACCTGAAGAAGAAGCTGAAGAACGCGTCCGTCGGCCGCGTTGTGATCGAGCGACCTGCAAAGAACGCCCGCATCACTATTTTCAGCTCGCGTCCGGGTGTCGTGATCGGTAAGAAGGGTGAAGACATTGAACTGCTGAAGTCCGAGCTGCAAAAGCGCATGGGCGTTCCGGTTCACGTCAACATCGAAGAAATCCGCAAGCCGGAAACCGATGCGCAACTGATCGCGGATTCGATCACGCAACAACTCGAGCGCCGGATTATGTTCCGCCGCGCGATGAAGCGTGCGATGCAAAACGCAATGCGTCTGGGTGCTCAAGGCATCAAGATCATGAGCGCTGGCCGCCTGAACGGTATCGAAATCGCTCGTACGGAATGGTATCGCGAAGGTCGCGTGCCGCTTCATACGCTGCGTGCGGATATCGACTACGCGACGTCGGAAGCAAAGACGACGTACGGCATCATCGGCGTGAAGGTGTGGGTCTACAAGGGCGACACGCTCGGCCGCAACGACGCACCGGTGGTTGAAGAAGTCGCCGAAGAAAAGCGTCCGCGCCGCAACGCACGTCCGGGTGGCGATCGCCGTCCGCGTCGCGATGGTGAAGGTGGTGGCCCGGCAGGTGCACGCCGCGGCGCTCCTCGTCGTGCTGGCGGTGCCGGCGACGGCGGGAAGACTGGAGAATAACGATGCTGCAACCGAAACGCAGAAAGTATCGCAAAGAGCAGAAGGGTCGTAACACCGGCATCGCTACCCGCGGCAACGCGGTTTCGTTCGGTGAGTTCGGCCTGAAGGCTATCGGTCGTGGTCGCTTGACCGCGCGCCAGATTGAAGCGGCACGTCGTGCAATGACGCGTCACATCAAGCGTGGTGGCCGCATCTGGATCCGCATTTTCCCGGACAAGCCGATCTCGCACAAGCCGGCTGAAGTACGGATGGGTAACGGTAAAGGTAACCCTGAGTATTACGTCGCAGAGATTCAACCGGGCAAGATGCTGTACGAAATGGACGGCGTAACCGAAGAGCTGGCACGCGAAGCGTTCCGTCTGGCTGCAGCTAAGCTGCCGCTCAAGACGACGTTTATCGTGCGTCAGCTCGGCGCCTAAGGAGCAAATGATGAAGGCTTCCGAACTTCACCAGAAAGATCAGGCCGCGCTCAACAAGGAGCTGTCGGACCTGTTGAAGGCGCAATTCGGCCTGCGCATGCAACTCGCGACCCAGCAGCTCACGAACACGAGCCAGCTGAAGAAGGTTCGTCGCGACATCGCACGTGTGCGGACCGTCCTGACTGAGAAGGCGAACCAGAAATGAACGATAGCGTAAAAACCTCGCTCAAGCGGACGCTGGTCGGCAAGGTCGTCAGCAACAAGATGGACAAGACGGTCACCGTGCTGGTTGAGCACCGCGTGAAGCACCCGATCTACGGCAAGTACGTTGTGCGTTCCAAGAAGTACCACGCGCACGACGATGCGAACACGTACAACGAGGGCGACCTCGTTGAAATCCAGGAAACGCGTCCGATTTCGAAGACGAAAGCTTGGGTTGTGGCTCGCCTGGTCGAGGCTGCTCGCGTCATCTGACGCCGCAGTGTTGTAGAAGTAATTGAAATCGCAGTAAGTTTCGCTTGCAAGACCGAGATTATTTGTTATAATTTCGGTCTTCCCTCTTTTATGGGAGCCCCGTCGCGGGCGAAGTTGGTGGGGGGAGCGGTTCAGGCGCCAGTCTGTTCCGAAGGATTCACCGGATTGCGATGGCGGGTTTCGTTTGCCGTCGCTGCTGTTCTAACCCAAGCAGCCGATTGGCTGACGGGACCAAGACTGACCGGGTACGCCATGGTGGTGTGACCGGATTAAGTTGGGAAAGATAAACCATGATCCAGACCGAAACTCGGCTTGAAGTGGCCGACAACACGGGTGCGCGTGAAGTTATGTGCATCAAGGTGCTCGGCGGCTCGAAGCGTCGTTATGCCAGCATTGGCGACATCATCAAGGTGACCGTCAAAGAAGCAACGCCGCGCGGGCGCGTGAAGAAAGGCGAAATTTATAACGCCGTGGTGGTTCGCACCGCCAAGGGCGTGCGCCGTCAGGACGGCTCGCTGATCAAGTTCGATGGCAACGCCGCTGTGTTGTTGAATGCCAAGCTCGAACCTATTGGCACCCGTATTTTCGGGCCTGTCACGCGCGAGTTGCGCAGCGAACGATTCATGAAGATCGTTTCGTTGGCACCTGAAGTGCTGTAAGGAGTCGCGATGAACAAGATTCGCAAAGGTGACGAAGTTATCGTCATCACCGGCAAAGATAAAGGCAAGCGCGGCGTCGTGCTGTCCGTTGGCGAAGGCAAAGTGATTGTCGAGGGTATTAACCTCGTCAAGAAGCACGTCAAGCCGAACCCGATGAAGGGTACGACGGGCGGTGTGGAAGCCAAGACGATGCCGCTGCAAATTTCGAACGTCGCATTGGTCGACGCGAATGGCAAGGCGTCGCGTGTAGGCATCAAGGTCGAGGGAGACAAGAAAGTCCGTTTCCTTAAAACGACCGGTGCCGAGCTGAGCGCCTGACGCTGCGGAGTAAAAAAATGGCTCGTTTGCAAGAGTTTTACAAAGAGAAAGTTGTACCCGGCCTCATCGAGAAGTTCGGTTACAAGTCCGTGATGGAAGTGCCGCGCATCACCAAGATCACCCTGAATATGGGCCTTGGCGAAGCGGTTGCTGACAAGAAGATCATCGAAAACGCCGTTGGCGACCTGACGAAGATCGCAGGCCAGAAGCCGGTGATCACGAAGGCACGCAAGGCAATCGCTGGCTTCAAGATCCGTCAGGGCTATCCGATCGGTGCAATGGTCACGTTGCGTGGTCAGGCAATGTACGAATTTCTGGACCGTTTCGTGACGGTTGCGCTCCCTCGTGTGCGTGACTTCCGTGGCGTGTCGGGTCGTGCATTCGATGGTCGCGGCAACTACAACATCGGTGTGAAAGAGCAGATCATTTTCCCCGAAATCGACTACGACAAGATCGACGCGCTGCGTGGGCTGAACATCAGCATCACGACGACTGCGAAGACCGACGACGAAGCAAAGGCCCTGCTCGCCAGCTTCAAGTTCCCGTTCAGAAACTGAGGTTACCGTGGCTAAACTGGCACTGATCGAACGTGAAAAGAAGCGTGCTCGCCTTGCCGCTAAGTACGCTCCCAAACGTGCTGAGCTGAAAGCGATCATCGGCGATATGAGCAAGTCGGACGAAGAGCATTACGCAGCACGTCTGGAACTGCAACAACTGCCGCGCAACTCTAATCCGACCCGTAAGCGTAATCGTTGCGCAATTACCGGTCGCCCGCGTGGCACGTTCCGTAAATTCGGGCTGGCGCGTAACAAGATTCGCGAAATCGCGTTCCGCGGCGAGATCCCTGGCCTGACCAAGGCGAGCTGGTAATAGGAGAAACGTAAATGAGCATGAGTGATCCTATCGCCGATATGCTGACTCGCATCCGCAATGCGCAGATGGTTGAGAAAGTCTCGGTGACTATGCCCTCGTCGAAAGTCAAGGTTGCGATTGCGCAGGTCCTGAAGGACGAAGGCTATATCGATGATTTCGCAGTGAAGTCCGAAGGTGCGAAGTCTGAATTGAACATCGTGTTGAAGTACTACGCTGGCCGTCCGGTCATCGAACGCATTGAACGCGTTTCGAAGCCTGGTCTGCGTGTGTACCGCGGCCGTAACGACATCCCCGTGGTCATGAATGGCCTCGGCGTGGCAATTGTGTCGACGCCGAAGGGCGTGATGACGGACCGCAAGGCGCGTGCAACGGGCGTTGGCGGCGAAGTCATCTGCTACGTCGCTTAAGGCCGAAAGGAGAGAAACATGTCTCGAGTAGGTAAAAGCCCGGTCGCGCTGCAAGGCGCAGAAGTGGCCCTGAGCGACGATCGCATCACCGTCAAGGGCCCGCTGGGTACGATTACGCAGGCGGCAAACCGCCTCGTGAAAGTGGTGAACGACAACGGCACGCTGAATTTCGAGCCGGTTGACGAAAGCCGCGAAGCGAATGCGATGTCGGGCACGATGCGCGCACTGGTTGCGAACATGGTGAACGGCGTGACGAAGGGTTTCGAGCGCAAGCTGACGCTGGTTGGCGTTGGCTACCGCGCACAGGCGCAAGGCGACAAGCTGAACCTGTCGCTGGGTTTCTCGCACCCTGTGGTGCACCAGATGCCGGAAGGCGTCAAGGCTGAGACCCCGACGCAAACCGAAATCGTGATCAAGGGGATCAACAAACAACAAGTTGGCCAGGTCGCTGCAGAAGTGCGCGGCTATCGCCCGCCGGAGCCCTATAAGGGCAAGGGTGTGCGTTACGCCAATGAGGTTGTGATCCTCAAAGAAACGAAGAAGAAGTAAGGGTGCGCAATCATGGATAAGACTCAATCTCGCCTGCGCCGCGCTCGTCAGACGCGTATCAAGATCGCTGAGCTGCAGGTCGCGCGTCTCGCCGTGCATCGCACGAACACGCACATCTATGCGCAAGTGTTCTCGCCGTGCGGCACCAAGGTGCTCGCCAGCGCGTCGACGCTCGAGGCCGAAGTGCGTGCGCAATTGGCTGATCAAACGGGCAAGGGCGGCAACGTCGCTGCTGCCACGCTGATCGGTAAGCGCATCGCAGAAAAGGCTAAGGCTGCCGGCATCGAATCCGTCGCCTTCGACCGTTCGGGTTTCCGTTACCACGGCCGCGTGAAAGCGCTGGCTGATGCGGCGCGCGAAGCCGGACTCAAGTTCTAAGGGAAGAATTCGTCATGGCAAAGATGCAAGCGAAAGTTCAGGCTGACGAACGCGACGACGGCCTGCGCGAAAAGATGATTTCGGTCAACCGCGTGACCAAGGTTGTGAAGGGCGGCCGGATTCTCGGTTTCGCCGCGCTGACCGTGGTCGGCGACGGCGATGGCCGCATCGGCATGGGCAAGGGCAAAGCGAAGGAAGTTCCGGTTGCTGTTCAAAAGGCAATGGAACAAGCTCGCCGTAACATGTTCAAGGTGCCGCTGAAGAACGGTACGTTGCAACACGAAGTGCATGGTAAGCACGGCGCATCCGCAGTTCTCCTCGCTCCGGCGAAGGACGGTACGGGCGTGATCGCTGGTGGCCCGATGCGCGCAGTGTTCGACGTAATGGGCGTGCAAAACGTGGTTGCTAAGAGCCACGGTTCGACGAACCCGTACAACCTCGTTCGTGCAACGCTCGACGGTCTGCGCAAGCAGTCCACGCCGGGCGACATCGCGGCGAAGCGCGGCAAGTCCGTCGAAGATATTCTGGGCTAAGGTGGACACCATGTCTGATAAAACTGTCAAGGTCCAGCTCGTCAAGAGCCTGATCGGCACCCGTGAGACGCACCGTGCAACGGTGCGTGGCTTGGGCCTGCGCCGACTCAACTCGGTTAGCGAGTTGCAGGACACGCCGGCTGTGCGCGGCATGATCAACAAGGTTTCGTACCTCGTTAAGGTCATCAGCTAAGCGGCTGACCAGGACTCAAGGAGTTGATAATGGAATTGAATAACCTGAAGCCGGCTGAAGGCTCGAAGCACGCTAAGCGTCGCGTCGGCCGTGGTATCGGCTCCGGTCTGGGCAAGACGGCTGGCCGCGGTCACAAGGGTCAGAAGTCGCGCTCAGGCGGCTTTCACAAGGTTGGCTTCGAAGGCGGTCAAATGCCGCTGCAACGTCGCCTGCCGAAGCGTGGCTTTACTTCGCTGACGAAGGAATTCGTTGGTGAGGTGCGTCTCTCGGATCTGGAAAAGCTGCCGGTCGATGAAATCGATCTGCTGGCTCTGAAGCAAGCCGGCTTGGTCGGCGAGTTGATCAAGAGCGCCAAGATCATCGCGACGGGCGAGCTCAAGCGCAAGGTCGTTGTGAAGGGTCTGGGTGCGACGAAGGGTGCGCGCGCTGCTATCGAAGCAGCCGGCGGCTCTTTTGCCGAGTAACGCGCAAGCTAATTGCCGTCACTAGCATTTGCATCGGAGAAGGTACTTGGCTAACAGCCCGAGTCTCGCAAAACCCGGTCGCGGCGCGGCGAAGTTCGGCGATCTGCGTCGGCGGGCAGTGTTCCTGCTGCTGGCGCTGATCGTCTACCGTATCGGCGCGCATATTCCGGTGCCGGGTATTGACCCGGACCAGCTGGCAAAGCTTTTCCAAAGCCAGTCGGGCGGCATCCTTGGCATGTTCAACATGTTTTCGGGTGGCGCACTTTCGCGGTTCACGATTTTTGCGCTGGGGATCATGCCGTATATTTCGGCGTCGATCATCATGCAGTTGCTGGCGATTGTCTCGCCGCAGCTCGAAGCGCTGAAAAAGGAAGGGCAAGCGGGTCAACGGAAGATTACGCAGTACACGCGTATCTTCACGGTCCTGCTGGCGACGTTCCAGGCGTTCGGCATTGCCGTGGCGTTGGAAAATCAGCCTGGCCTGGTGATTGATCCGGGAATGGTTTTTCGGTTGACGACGGTCGTGACGCTGGTGACCGGCACGATGTTCCTGATGTGGCTGGGTGAGCAGATCACGGAGCGCGGGCTTGGCAACGGTATCTCGATCATTATTTTCGGCGGGATTGCAGCGGGCTTCCCGAATGCAATCGGTGGTCTTGTTTCGCTGGTGCAAACCGGTTCGATGAGTCCGATATCCGCGATTATCGTCGTCGCGCTGATTGCTGCTGTGACGTATCTGGTGGTGTTCATCGAACGCGGCCAGCGCAAGATTCTTGTGAACTACGCAAAGCGGCAAGTCGGTAACAAGATTTACGGCGGTCAGTCTTCGCATTTGCCGCTGAAATTGAACATGTCGGGCGTGATTCCGCCGATCTTTGCATCGTCGATCATTCTCTTCCCGGCAACCATCCTGAACTGGTTTAGTTCGGGGTCGCGTACCAGCTGGTTCGCAGACACGTTGCACAACGTAGCCGAAGCCCTTAAGCCCGGTCAACCCGTGTACGTGTTGCTGTACGCGTTGGCGATCGTCTTCTTCTGTTTCTTCTACACCGCATTGGTGTTCAACAGCAGAGAGACGGCCGACAACCTGAAAAAGAGTGGCGCTTTCGTCCCAGGCATCCGCCCGGGCGACCAAACGGCGCGATACATCGACCGTATCCTGACACGTCTGACGCTGGCCGGTGCGATCTACATCGTGTTTGTTTGCCTGCTGCCCGAGTTTCTGGTACTGCGCTGGAACGTGCCGTTTTATTTTGGTGGAACGTCGCTGCTGATCATTGTCGTCGTCACAATGGATTTCATGGCGCAGGTGCAGTCGTACGTTATGTCGCAACAGTATGAATCGCTGCTGAAGAAAGCTAATTTCAAAGGCGGCGGCGTCCCGATGCGTTGAAAGGACTTATGGCCAAAGACGATGTTATCCAGATGCAGGGTGAAGTCATCGAAAACCTGCCTAATGCTACCTTCAGGGTGAAGCTGGAAAACGGCCATGTCGTATTGGGACACATATCTGGGAAGATGCGGATGCATTACATCCGAATCTTGCCGGGCGACAAGGTGACGGTTGAATTGACGCCTTACGATCTGTCGCGTGCGCGGATCGTGTTCCGGGCGAAGTGATTTGAAAAAAGGGTAATATCATGAAAGTGATGGCATCGGTTAAACGCATTTGCCGCAATTGCAAGATCATCAAGCGCAAAGGCGTTGTGCGCGTGATTTGCAGCTCTGATCCGCGCCACAAACAGCGTCAAGGCTGAACGCCGCGCTTTTGCTTGCGCTTTTTGTTTGAGGAAAAACAATGGCTCGTATCGCAGGGGTTAACATCCCGAATCACCAGCATACCGAAATCGGCCTGACGGCTATTTATGGTATCGGCCGCACGCGCTCGCGCGACATTTGCGTCGCTGCTGGTGTGGCATTTTCGAAGAAGGTCAAAGACCTGAACGACGCAGACCTCGAAAAGCTGCGTGAAGAAGTCGGCAAGTTCATCGTTGAGGGCGATCTGCGCCGTGAAACGACGATGAATATCAAGCGCCTGATGGATCTCGGCTGCTACCGTGGCGTTCGGCATCGTAAGGGCTTGCCCCTGCGCGGCCAACGTACGCGTACGAATGCCCGTACGCGCAAGGGTCCGCGTCGTGCAGCGCAATCGCTGAAGAAGTAAGCGGAACTGACAGTTACAGGAAAACGTAATGGCTAAGGCTTCGAACAACTCCGCGGCGCAACGCGTTCGCAAGAAGGTCAAGAAGAACGTCGCCGAGGGCGTGGTTCACGTTCACGCGTCGTTCAATAACACCATCATCACGATCACCGATCGTCAAGGCAATGCACTTGCTTGGGCAACGTCGGGTGGTCAGGGCTTCAAGGGTTCGCGTAAGTCGACCCCGTTTGCAGCTCAGGTGGCGGCCGAATCGGCTGGCCGCGTGGCGATGGAATACGGCGTGAAGAACCTCGAAGTGCGGATCAAGGGCCCCGGTCCTGGCCGTGAGTCGGCGGTGCGCGCGTTGCATGGTCTTGGCATCAAGATCACCGCGATCTCCGACGTGACTCCGGTTCCGCACAACGGCTGCCGTCCGCCGAAGCGTCGTCGTATCTAAGACGCTTGTTTTGCTAGCGCCTGTTGCCGCCCTATGCGGCGGCAGGCTGCTTGCGCTATTAAATTGACTAAGCCCACCGTTCGACCCATAGGGTTCGGACTAGCGCGGGTGCATGCATTCGCGTGATCAATCATAGAAGGAATCAACGTGGCACGTTATATCGGCCCTAAGGCCAAGCTGTCCCGCCGTGAAGGCACTGACCTTTTCCTGAAGAGCGCCCGTCGTTCGCTCGCTGACAAGTGTAAGCTTGACAGCAAGCCTGGCCAGCACGGCCGCACGTCTGGTGCCCGTACGTCCGACTACGGTACGCAGTTGCGCGAAAAGCAAAAAGTGAAGCGCATCTACGGTGTCCTCGAGCGTCAATTCCGTCGTTACTTCGCTGAAGCCGACCGCCTGAAGGGCAATACGGGTGAAAATCTGTTGCAATTGCTCGAATCGCGTTTGGATAACGTCGTGTATCGCATGGGCTTCGGCTCGACGCGCGCTGAAGCGCGTCAGTTAGTGAGCCACAAGGCGATCACGGTGAACGGCGTCGTGTCGAACATTCCGTCGATGCAAGTGAAGGCAGGCGACGTCGTCGCAGTCCGTGAACAGAAGAAGAAGCAAGCGCGTATCCTCGAAGCGCTATCGCTGGCTGAGCAAGGCGGTCTGCCGAGTTGGGTCGCTGTCGATTCGAAGAAGTTCGAAGGTACCTTCAAGCAGAAGCCGGAACGCAGCGACATCGCTGGCGATATCAACGAAAGCCTGATCGTCGAATTGTATTCGCGGTAATCGGATTAACGGCCGGGGCACCTCGATTGCGCTAAGCAAGGAGGCGTCTCGGCTGTTTATTTTCAGGTTGTTACCGGTCAGCCTTATCGGTGTAACGAGCCGAGGGTATTGAAAAGGAAAACCTATGCAAACCAGTTTGTTGAAGCCCAAGATCATCGCAGTTGAATCGCTTGGTGAGAGCCACGCGAAAGTGGTCATGGAACCGTTTGAACGCGGTTACGGCCACACCTTGGGTAACGCGCTCCGGCGCGTGCTGCTGTCGTCGATGATCGGCTACGCGCCGACCGAAGTGACGATCGCAGGCGTCGTGCATGAGTATTCGACGCTCGACGGTGTGCAAGAGGATGTGGTCAACCTGTTGTTGAACCTGAAGGGCGTGGTGTTCAAGCTGCATAACCGTGATGAAGTGACGGTTACGCTGCGCAAGGAAGGCGAAGGCGTTGTCACCGCTGGCGACATCGAACTCGCGCACGATTGCGAAGTGATCAACCCGGATCACGTGATCGCGCATCTGTCGAAGGGCGGCAAGCTCGACGTGCAGATCAAGGCTGAGAAGGGCCGCGGCTATGTGCCGGGCAATGTGCGTCGCTACGGCGAAGAGTCGGCCAAGATCATCGGCCGTATCGTGCTGGACGCGTCGTTCTCGCCGGTTCGCCGCGTGAGCTACGCCGTTGAAAGCGCTCGCGTCGAACAGCGTACCGACCTCGACAAGCTCGTGATGAACATCGAAACCAACGGTGTGATTTCGCCGGAAGAAGCGATCCGTCAGTCGGCGCGCATTCTGGTCGATCAACTGTCGGTCTTCGCTGCACTCGAAGGCACCGAAGCAACGGCTGAAGCGCCGTCGCGTGCGCCGCAGATCGATCCGATTCTGCTGCGTCCGGTGGATGATCTCGAACTGACGGTTCGTTCCGCGAACTGCCTGAAGGCCGAGAACATTTACTACATCGGCGACCTGATCCAGCGCACGGAAAACGAGCTGCTCAAGACGCCGAATCTGGGCCGCAAATCGCTGAACGAAATCAAGGAAGTACTGGCGTCGCGTGGTTTGACGCTCGGCATGAAACTCGAGAATTGGCCGCCGGCTGGGCTGGACAAGTAATCGACAAGTAGTCCCGGGCCAGAGCCCGCCGCTGCACTGGCAAAGACGCGGATTTTCCTTTAAAATCCGCGTCTTGTCTTTTTTCACTACCGGCCCGTGCGCTCGCTACCGTTGGGAAACCGTGGGTAGTTCGAGGCGATAGAAGAGCTGGACCAAAACTTTGAATCGAAGGAATTAACATGCGTCACCGTCATGGTTTGCGGAAACTGAACCGCACGAGCAGCCACCGTCTGGCAATGCTCCGTAATATGTCCAACTCGCTGATCGAGCACGAAGTCATCAAGACCACGCTGCCGAAGGCGAAAGAACTTCGTAAAGTTGTCGAGCCGCTGATCACGCTCGGCAAGAAGCCGTCGCTGGCAAATCGTCGTCTGGCGTTCAACCGCCTGCGCGATCGTGACTCGGTCACGAAGCTGTTCGAAGTTCTCGGCCCGCGTTACGCTACCCGTCCGGGCGGCTACCTGCGCGTGCTGAAGTTCGGCTTCCGCGTCGGCGACAATGCTCCGATGGCACTGGTCGAATTGCTCGACCGTCCGGAAGTTGAAGAAGTTGAAGTGCAAGAAGCTGAGTAAGTTTTCTCGCATCGAAAAAAAGCCAGGCATTCGAGCCTGGCTTTTTTGTTTGCGGCGCCCCGATATGGCGCACCCTGGTGGGGGCAAGCTCCACCGCAAGTTGATCACAACGAGCGATGCATAGCTGCGAGAGGGTGACCGATCCTGGCAAGCGGGCGTGAAGCAGAGCGGCGATCCGTGAAAAACTGCGGAAGAGGGCGTACGGGTCCAGTCCGGTACGACGGGTGTGACGATCCGAAGCCGGACAGAGGCGAGTGCGAGTTTGGCAGCCCGAGGTTGACGGACCGGGCGCCGATCAGCGTCAGAACGTGTTACGGCGGTGTCGCCGTGACGGCCATATGCCGCGCACCGTAGTCGCGGAGCCGTCTGCGGTAGGGCAAGGCTAGGTGATACGATAACGGCAACTGAATCGTGCCTTGCCGGAGCCATTTGTGAGCTTGAATGTGACCTTGATTCTGACGACGGTGCCTGATGCGGCCGTGGCTCAGAAGCTCGCCGCGGATGCGCTGGCCACCCGGCTATGCGCTTGCGTCACTCAGCTAGGCGCCGTGCAGTCCAGCTATCATTGGCGGGGCGCAATCGAAACGGCGCAGGAGATCCAGTTACTGTTCAAGACCAGCTCGGCACGCGCGCTCGAACTCGAGCGCTACATTCAGGCCCACCATCCCTACGACACGCCGGAGATCCTCTCGTGGCAAGCGACGGCATCGGCCGCGTACGGCCAGTGGATCACTGCTGAAACCCAACGTCCCCTCCATGTTTAAAGGTCTCGACCGGCGTGCGCGCAATGCGTTGCGTAGCCTGTTTTTCCTGTCCGGTTGTCTTGTCCTCGTGCAATTCGGCGCGCTCGCTCGCGCGGCGGACGACTTCCTCGATCCCGCAGCCGCTTTCAAATTCAGCGCGACGGAGAAACCCGGCGAAGTCGACGTGACCTACAAGATTGCGGATGGCTACTACATGTACCGGGAGCGCTTCGCCTTCGCGACACGCAACGGCACGACGACGATCGGCGAGCCACAACTACCGGCCGGCCACGTCAAGTTCGATCAGACCTTCAACAAGAACGTCGAGACGTACCGGAACGAGTTGACGATCCGCATTCCCGTTAAACAGGCGGCCGGACCCTTCGATCTCGCGGTGACGTCGCAAGGTTGTGCTGATGCCGGCATCTGCTATCCACCGATGGAGAGCGTGTACCACGTAGGCGGCGCGGCTCTGCAGGCAGCCGGCGGTCCAGAAGCAGCCAGCGCCGATGTCGCGCAACAGTCAGGACAGTCATCCGCTGCGGGCACCTCATGGTATGAGCGCGCCACCAACGCAGACTACGCGCAGTCGCTGCTGCAAGGCGGCGGCTTCTTCGCGATCGTCGGACTTTATTTCGTCGCCGGCGCCGTGCTCAGTCTGCTCCCATGTTCCTACCCGATGATTCCTATTCTCTCAGCGATCATCATCGGGGAGGGCGCGCGAGTGACACGTGCCCGCGGATTCGCATTGTCGGCTGCTTATGTGCTCGGCATGGCGCTCGTGTACACGGCGCTTGGCATTGCTGCCGCGTTGATCGGCCAAAGTCTCGGCGCATGGTTGCAAAATCCGTGGGTACTCGGTGCATTTGGCGTGCTGCTGACGATTTTCGCGCTGACCCTGATTGCCGGCTTCGACGTCGCGCTTCCGCGGCGCTGGCAGGACGGCGTTTCACGCGCCTCGGCGGGTCGCTCCGGCGGCAAGTTCGCTGCCGTTGCTCTGATGGGCGCGCTGTCCGCGCTGGTGGTCGGCGCCTGCATGACCGCGCCGCTCTTCGCCGTGCTGGCGTTCATTGCGCATACGGGCGACGCCGTGCTCGGCGGTGCAGCGCTATTCTCAATGGGATTGGGCCTGGGTGTGCCCCTGCTCATTCTGGGTCTTGGCGCAGGCACGCTGTTGCCGCGCGCCGGCGCCTGGATGGACGGCGTCAAGGTGTTCTTCGGCGTGGTATTGCTCGCAGCGGCGCTGTGGATCGTCTGGCCGGTACTCGGCGCGACTGCGACCATGCTTCTGAGCGCGCTCTGGTTGTTGATCGCAGCAGCCTCACTCGGCTTGTTCTCGGCGCCCGTCGCGCAGGCGTCCGTGTGGCGCCGGCTTGGCCGAGGCATCGGCGCCGCGTTGGCCGTCTGGGCGACGGTCCTGCTGGTCGGGCTGGCTGCGGGCTCATCCGATCCCCTGCGCCCGCTCGCCGTATTGGCGGCGCGCGGCGGGGAAGTGGGTGTGGCGAACGCGTCGTATAGGCCTGACGGCGCGTCACAGAGCGATTTGACGTTCGCCCCGGTGCGTACATCGATTGAACTCGACGAGGCCGTCAAAACGGCCGCACAGCCCGCTATGCTCGATTTTTACGCCGACTGGTGCGTCAGTTGTAAAGAGATGGAGAAGTTCACCTTCAGCGACCCGCGCGTGCAGGCGAAATTGAAGCAGTTGAATCTGCTGCGCGCGGACGTCACCGCAAACAACGCCGACGATCAAACGCTGCTTAAGCGCTTCAGCCTGTTCGGGCCGCCGGGGATCATCTTCTTCGATCAGGGTGGCAAGGAAGTGCTGCGCGTCGTCGGATATGAGTCGGCGGATAAGTTCTTGCGCAGTCTGGATCGGGCGCGTGGGACCGGGGTCTAACGGAGACACGTGCCGAACAAAAAACGCAGGGAGGCACGACAAACCAGCCGGCCTCCGTCCATTTCAACGCCTGAGCCGCTTCGAAAGGCGGCGCGCCGAGTTACTTCTGCGAGCGCAAAATCCGCGCGGCATCCAATGCGAAATAGGTCAGCACACCGTCCGCGCCGGCCCGCTTGAACGCCAGCAGCGATTCCATCATCGCTTTATCGTGATCGAGCCAGCCGTTCTGTGCGGCTGCCTTCAGCATGGCGTACTCGCCGCTCACCTGGTACACGTACGTCGGGAACTGGAACTCATCCTTCACGCGGCGCACGATATCCAGATACGGCATGCCCGGCTTGACCATCACCATATCCGCGCCTTCGTTGATGTCCGCCTGCACTTCGCGCAGCGCTTCATTCGAATTGGCCGGGTCCATCTGGTAGGTCATCTTGTTGCTCTTGCCGAGGTTCGTGGCGGAGCCTACGGCATCGCGGAACGGGCCGTAAAACGCCGACGCGAACTTGGCGGCATAAGCCATGATGCGGGTGTGGACATGGTCTTCGCTCTCGAGCATCTCGCGGATTGCGCCGATGCGGCCGTCCATCATGTCCGAAGGCGCGACGATATCGACGCCCGCTTCAGCCTGCGCACGTGCCTGTTCGACCAGTATCTCGACTGTCTCGTCGTTGATGACGTAACCGGCTTCGTCGAGCACGCCGTCCTGGCCGTGGCTCGTGTAGGGATCGAGCGCGACATCGGTGAGCACGCCCAGCTCGGGGAAGTTCTTTTTCAGTTCGCGAACCGCGCGTGGAATCAGACCAGCCGGGTTGGTCGCTTCGCGGCCGTCGGGCGTTTTCAGCGAAGGCTCGATGGCCGGAAACAGCGCCAACACGGGCACGCCCAGTTCGACGCATTGCTCAGCCACGCCCATCAGCAGATCCACCGACACGCGCTCGACTCCCGGCATCGACGGAACGGCTTGCCGCACGTTGGTGCCCTCGACGATAAAGACGGGATAAATCAGATCGTTGGTGGTGAGGATGTTTTCCCGCATCAGGCGGCGCGAGAAGTCGTCGCGGCGCATGCGGCGCGGACGGTAGTGCGGATAGAAGCTCATAGACGAATCGAAGAAACGTGGATGTGTGGAGTGGACAAGTAACGCCTGCCTCGGCTGCCGGAAACTTTTCGAGACAATGGTATATCATACCGATCGAGCAAGGCGCCTTGCGCTGACCTCCCCGCTTCTCCTCCCTGAGCGGGTGCCTGTCGTTTTTTCGATTAGGCTGTTTGACCCGCCGTTAAAGCGGCGGGTTTTTTTATGGGCAGCCGCAATGGCGGTTTTCCGTTACCTGGCGGTGCTCACCCTGCTTACTGAGAGGCCTCTGTTTCGCCCTTCGTGTCGGGGATAAGCCAGCTTTCGATCAGCTCGTGCGCTTCGTCGATGCCGATACGCTTGAGCGCCGAGAACAGCTGAGCGGTCAATTCTCCGCGATAGCCGGCGGCGCGATATTCAGCCAGACCCTTTTGCGTCGCCCGCAACGCATTCACGCTTTCCTGACGTGTCAATTTGTCGCACTTGGTGAGTAGCGTATGGATCGGCTTGCCGGTCGGCGCGAACCACTCGATCATGCGGCGGTCCAGATCCGTCAGCGGGCGGCGCGAGTCCATCATCAGGATCATGCCGCGCAATTGCGAGCGCGACTGCAGATAGGTGGACAGGAGCGCTTCCCAGTGCGCCTTGGCCGCGCCGGGCACTTCCGCGTAACCGTAGCCCGGCAGATCGACCAGATGCGCGGTCGGCTCCTCCGCCTTGCCCACCGAAAAGTAATTGATGTGCTGCGTGCGTCCTGGCGTCTTGCTGGCGAAGGCCAGCCGCTTCTGATTGCACAGAATATTGATGGCCGTCGACTTGCCCGCGTTCGAGCGTCCCGCAAAGCAGATCTCGGGTTGCGAAGTGGCCGGCAAATCACGCAAGTGATTGACGGTCGTGAAAAAGCGGGATTGGTGGAGCAGGAAGGACATGATCAGGCCAGAATTCGAGACGCCGGGGAACCCGGAGTGGGGACGGGTCAAGCCCGACTGGCGTCTTAGCGATTAGCGAGTTATTGTACAATACGATGGTTTACTGAAAACCTGAGGGGGCCGGCCCGCGTGCCTTGGCGGCTCCCGGCGGTCACTCGGTCGCCGTCGTATTTTGCAAAACCTTCAAGAAAACGCCGGGCCTGGCGCAAGTCGGCAGGTTTAGGGGCTCTCTAAAAATCCCACAAGACGAGACAGGGTGTGCGAATGAATCGACTGAGCAAGACTCTGATGGTGCTTCATGTAGCGGCAGGTCTTTCAGGTTTGGCAATTCAGGCACGAGCAGCAGATCCGGTAAAGCCGGACGTCAATCGGGGGCAGGCAATCGCGGTGCAGGTGTGCGCGTCATGTCACGGAGCCGACGGCAATAGCGCCGGCGGCGCATATCCTAAGCTGGCGGGCCAGCACCCTGAGTATCTCGTCAAGGAACTCAACGACTTCAAGACCCAGCCGGGCGCCAAGCAGCCAGCGCGCAACAATGCGATCATGGCGGGCATGGCTGCGGCGCTGTCCGATCAGGATATGGTCAATGTCGCGGCTTATTTCGCTGCGCAGACCCCGAAGCCCGGCTACGCGCACAACAAAGACACCGTTCCGCTCGGCCAGAAGATTTATCGCGGCGGCATTGCCGACAAGGGCGTGCCGGCCTGCGCAAGCTGCCACGGGCCGACCGGTCAGGGAATTCCGTCGCAGTATCCGCGCCTGTCGGGGCAGTGGGCGGAATATACGGTGGCGCAGTTGACCGCGTTCACGCAAGGTTCCGGCGCACGTAACAACAACGAGGCAATGCATGCTATTGCAACGCGTCTGTCGGACAGTGAGATCAAGGCTGTAGCCGATTACATCGCGGGCTTGCATTAGGATAGAGGGCGCCCAGACCTGGCGTTTCGCGCCGGGCTCCCCGAGAGGGAGAAAACCTGGGATGGCCCGGCTCTCTTGCGAGTCCGCACGCAAGTGCAACCGGCCCGGCGAGGCCGGTACAAAACAAGAAAAGGGTGGGGGCGTCGTGCCTACGACAGCCCTTCACCCTTTTTTGCTGTTCAGTCGGAGTATGAATGAGCGTCACCACGTCGGGTTTGCAGTCGAAGTCGGGCAATCGCATTACGCGCAGCGTCATCGAAGTCTTGAGTTCGATGCGTTTTGCCATTTCGTTGCTCGTGATTCTGTCGATCGCCAGCATCATTGGCACCGTCCTCACGCAGGACGATCCGTACCCCAACTACGTCAATCAGTTCGGCCCGTTCTGGGCGGACATCTTCCGCTCGCTGAGCCTGTACACGGTGTACAGCTCGTGGTGGTTCATGCTGATTCTCGGCTTCCTGATGGTGTCGGTGTCGCTGTGCGTGATCCGCAATGCGCCGAAAATGGTCGCCGACGCGAAGAGCTGGAAAGACAAGGTCCGCGAAGGCAGCCTGCGCGCGTTCCATCACAAAGGCGAGTTCGCGGTGCAGGGCACGCGCGCGCAGACCTCGGCCGTGCTCGCCAGACTCTCGGCCAAGCTCGGCTACAAGTTCGTCACGCGTGAGTCCGACGGCGCGACCTTGATCGCCGCCAAACGCGGCGCGCTGACCAAGTTCGGCTACATCTCGGCTCACCTGGCGATCGTGGTGATCTGCCTAGGCGGTCTGCTCGACAGCAATCTGCCGATCAAGCTGCAAATGTGGCTGTTCGACAAGTCGCCGATTCGCGCCAACACGGTGATCAATGACATTCCGCCGGAACATCGTCTGTCGCAATCGAACCCCACGTTCCGCGGCTACGCGTGGGTGCCGGAAGGGCAGCACGTTTCCACGGCGATCCTGAACCAGCCGGACGGCTCGTTGATTCAGGATCTGCCGTTTTCGATCGAGCTGAACAAGTTCATCGTCGATTACTACTCGACGGGCATGCCGAAGCTGTTCGCGAGCGACATCGTGGTGGTGGATCACAAGACCGGCGCGCGGGTGCCGGCCCGTGTCGAAGTGAACAAGCCATTCACTTACGACGGCGTGTCGATCTATCAATCGAGCTTCCAGGACGGCGGCTCGCAAATGCAGATGACGGCCTACCCGATGAGCGGCGCCAGCGCGAAGACCGCGCCGTTCGGCGGCACGATCGGCGGCAATGCGCCGTTGAGCTCGGCCACGCCGCTTGCCGATGGCCAGACGGTGGAATTCACCGATTTCCGAGCTATCAACGTGGAAAACATCCAGAATGGCAGCGGCCAGACCGACGCGCGCGGCGTCGCGGCGCATCGCACGCTGAAAGAAGCGTTCGACGAGCGCCTCGGCTCCGGTGCGAAGACCTCGAAGCCGCTCGATCTGCATAACGTCGGCCCGTCGGTGCAATACAAGGTGCGCGACAAGGACGGCCAGGCGCGCGAATACAACAACTACATGCTGCCGGTCGACGTGTCTGGCGAAAGAATGTTCCTCGCCGGCATGCGCGTGAATCCGGACGATCCGTTCCGCTATCTGCGCATTCCCGCCGACAGCGGCGGCACGGTCAAGGAATGGATGAATCTGCGCGCCACGCTCGAGGATCCGGCCATGCGCGCCTCGGCCGCTCACCGTTTCGCGCTGCGCTCGGTGCCTGGCGCGAATGCGGAACTGCAACAGCATCTCGAAGAAAGCGCGCTGCGCGTGCTGACCCTTTTTGCGGGCGCGGATAACGGGATCAAGATGCCGAACGGGCAGACGGTTGGCGGCTTCCAGGCCATCGCCGGTTTTATCGACCATTCGGTGCCGAAGGGCGAACAGGAAAAGGCCGCCGGCCTGCTGCTGCGCATGCTCGAAGGCTCCACATGGGATCTGTACCAGCTGTCCCGCCAGCAGCTCGGCGAGCCCGAGGCGACGGCCAATGCGGACGCCAGCCGCTTCATCCAGAGCTCGATCAACGCGATATCCGACAGCTTTTTGTATGGATCGCCGGTCTACTTGCAGCTTGACTCTTTCAAGCAGGTGCAAGCTTCGGTATTTCAGCTGACGCGCGCGCCGGGCAAAAAAGTCGTGTATCTTGGCAGCCTGCTCCTCGTGTTAGGCATCTTTTCGATGTTCTACGTCCGCGAACGGCGCCTCTGGTTCTGGCTTAAAGATACCGATCACGGCACGCATGTCGTGATGGCGATGTCGAGCGCGCGCAAGACGCTCGACTTCGAGAAAGAATTCGTCCAGACGCGCGACGCCGTAGGCGCCGCGTTGGGCGCCAAACTCGCTGAAGCATCCGACGCCGCCAGCGCCTCCGGCAACGCCGGCGCGCCGTCCGCAAGCTCACACGATTCGACCCGGTAAGATCATGGACTTGACTCAGGTTTCCTCATCCTCTTCTTCCCCCTCGCGGCCCAGGAAGGCGCTCGCGAGTGAAACGCCCAACGTCGCGCAGTACGACGAGCGGCCGTTCCTGAAACGGCTCGGCATTGTCGACTGGCTATTTGCCGTCGCGATGGTCGCGGGCGCCGGGTTTGCGCTGTCGCGCTATCACCCGTTCATGAATTACTACGACAAGCTGGTGCTGGTGTGCGCCGTGCCGGTGTTCATGGTGCTCGGCTGGCGCTGGAAACCGGTGCGTCCGCTGATGGTGGGGATCACGGCGCTTTCGCTGCTGGCCATCCAGATCTACCACGGCGATCTCAGCCGCGCGGATAACGCGTTCTTCCTGAAGTATTTCCTGTCGAGCCAGTCCGCCATCCTGTGGATGAGCGCGCTCTTCGTGTTCGCCACCGTGTTCTACTGGATCGGCCTGCTGTCGCGTTCGCCGACCGGTGCGGCGATCGGCTCGAAGATGACGTGGGCGGCGGTGCTGATGGGCTTTGTCGGCCTGATGGTGCGCTGGTACGAGTCGTATCTGATCGGCGCGGATGTCGGCCATATTCCCATCTCGAACCTGTACGAAGTGTTCGTGCTCTTCAGCCTGATCACCGCGCTCTTCTATCTGTACTACGAACAGCACTACAACACCCGCGCGCTCGGCGCGTTCGTGCTGCTGGTCATCAGCGCTGCGGTCGGCTTCCTGATGTGGTACTCGGTGGCGCGTGACGCACAGCAGATCCAGCCGCTCGTTCCGGCGCTGCAAAGCTGGTGGATGAAGATTCACGTGCCGGCCAACTTCATCGGTTATGGCAGCTTCGCGCTGTCCGCCATGGTGGGCGTCGCGTATCTGGCGAAAGAGCGTGGCGTGCTGGCCGACCGCCTGCCGGCGCTCGAAGTGCTCGACGACGTGATGTACAAATCCATCGCCGTCGGTTTTGCGTTCTTCACGATTGCGACGATTCTCGGCGCGCTGTGGGCCGCTGAAGCCTGGGGCGGTTACTGGAGCTGGGATCCGAAGGAAACGTGGGCGCTGATCGTCTGGCTGAACTATGCGGCATGGCTGCATATGCGGCTCATGAAGGGGCTGCGCGGCGCGGTCGCGGCATGGTGGGCATTGACCGGGCTGCTGGTGACGACCTTCGCCTTCCTTGGCGTCAACATGTTCCTGTCGGGCCTGCATAGTTACGGCAAACTGTAAGCTCTGCCGCTCTGAACCGACGCAAAACCGCCGTGTGCTTCGCACCGGCGGTTTTTTTATGGCCGATGGAATATTTGCTGCATCCAGAGTGTTCGTTCTCACAGTACCTATGGATGACTGGACGGACGCCCGGGCGAGCGATCATCAATATGGCCCCTTAAGCTGCATGGACCGATGGGCCGGCAAGGAGTACCACGATGTGGATCAAGCGTAGCGACAGAATTCAACTCAGCGGCGACGACATTGCGCGCAGCGAAATCACGCCGCAACGTGTTTTTCAGAACCGGCGGCGTGTGTTGCAGGCGGCCGGCGCGGTGGCGCTCGGCAGTCTGATCGGTGTGAACGGCGAGGCGCTGGCGGCTTACGCGTCGCCGGACCCGAAGGCGCAGAAGCTGGCGGCGAAGACCAATACCCGATTCGTTGCGCTCGACAAGATCACGCCGTACAAGGACATCACCACGTATAACAACTACTACGAATTCGGCACCGACAAGGCCGATCCTGCGCGCAACGCCGGGACGCTGCGGCCGCATCCGTGGAAGGTGAGCGTCGAGGGCGAGATCAGGAATCCGAAGGTCTACGACATCGACGAATTGCTCAAGCTCGCGCCGCTCGAGGAGCGCGTGTACAGGATGCGCTGTGTGGAAGGCTGGTCGATGGTGATTCCGTGGATCGGCGTGCCGCTCTCGGAGCTGATCAAGCGCGTGCAGCCGACGGGCAACGCCAGATACGTGCAATTCATCACGCTGGCCGATCCGTCGCAAATGCCCGGACTGTCGACGCCCGTGCTCGATTGGCCGTACTCCGAAGGTCTGCGCATGGACGAAGCGATGAATCCGCTGACCTTGCTGACGATGGGTCTGTACGGTCAGGTGCTGCCCAATCAGAACGGCGCGCCGGTGCGCGTCGTGGTGCCATGGAAATATGGTTTCAAGAGCGCGAAGTCGCTGGTGAAGATCCGTTTCCTCGACAAGCAGCCGCCAACCAGCTGGAACACGTACGCGTCGAACGAATACGGGTTTTATTCGAACGTGAATCCGAACGTCGACCATCCCCGCTGGAGTCAGGCGACCGAGCGGCGTATCGGCGAGGACGGTTTCTTCACACCCAAGCGCAAGACGTTGATGTTCAACGGCTACGGCGATCAGGTCGCGTCGCTTTATCAGGGCATGGACCTGAAGAAGAATTTCTAGGCGGCGCGACCATGGCTTCCGATACGCAACCTGCTGCTCAGCCCGTTCAGCCCGGCGCTCAACCCGCACGCCCAGCTTCGCGCGCGCAGGCGCCCGCATCGCCGATGGCGGCGAGGCGGCCCGCCGCTGGCGCGCGCTGGATCGTGCCGGTCAAGGTCGCGGTGTTTATCGCAGCGTGGTATCCGCTCGCGCGCATCGTGCTATTCGGCTTGACCGACCGGCTCGGCGCGAATCCGATCGAGTTCATTACGCGTTCGACGGGTCTGTGGACGCTCGTCTTTCTCTGCATCACGCTGGCGGTGACGCCGTTGCGCCGGCTCACCGGCGTCGCCGCGTTCGTGCGCTTTCGCCGCATGCTCGGGCTCTACGCGTTCTTTTACGCGACGCTGCATTTCACCACTTACCTGTGGTTTGACAAGTGGTTCGACGTCGCCGAGATCATCAAGGACATCGGCAAGCGGCCGTTCATCACGGTGGGCTTCGCGGCGTTCGTGTTGCTGATCGCATTGGCCGCGACGTCGCCGCGCGCGATGGTGCGCAAGCTCGGGCGCCGCTGGCAGATGCTGCATCGGTCCATCTATGCGATCGGCGCGCTCGCGATCCTGCACTTCTGGTGGATGAAGGCAGGTAAGCATGATCTGATCTTGCCGAAGATTTACGGCGCGATCATGGTGGCGTTGCTCGGCTGGCGTCTGGTCGTCTGGTTGCGTGACCGGATGTCGAAGGCGCATTGACCGGCGCTAGCGCACCTCACGTAAACGTAAAAAGGCGATGCCGCTGCGGCATCGCCTTTTTACGTTTACGCAACTATTGAAGGTTACGCCGGCAGAATCGTTTCGCCCGAAAACAGCTGTCTGGCCTCTTCGCGGGCGCGAATCACATGCGTCTGTGTACCATCAACCATCACCTCGGCCGCACGCGGACGGGTGTTGTAGTTGGAGCTCATCACGAAGCCGTACGCGCCGGCCGAGCGGATTGCCAGCAGATCACCCGGTTCAATCGCCAGCAAGCGTTCGCGGCCAAGCCAGTCGCCGCTCTCGCAAACCGGGCCGACCACGTCGTACACGTGAGCCGGCACGTCGTGCTTCACGACAGGGTCGATCGCGTGATACGCCTCATACATGGCGGGGCGCGCGAGATCGTTCATGGCCGCGTCGACAATAGCGAAGTTCTTTTCCGCGCCCGGCTTCAGAAATTCGACGCGCGTAAGCAGCACGCCCGCATTGCCGACCAGCGAGCGGCCCGGCTCGAAATACACTTCACGATGACCGTGACCGCGCGCTTCGATGCGATCGAGCACGGTGCGCACGAACTCGCCGATTTCCGGTGGCGTTTCGTCGTCGTACGTGATGCCGAGGCCGCCGCCCACGTCGATGTGGCGAATCTTCAGGCCGTCCTGCTCGATCTGCTCGACCAGTTCCAGCACCTTGTCGACCGCGTCGAGATACGGCGCGACCTCGGTGATCTGCGAGCCGATATGGCAGTCGATCCCCACCACCTCGAGATTCGCCATGCCTGCGGCCGCCTGATACGTGGCGCGTGCGTCTTCGAATGCGACGCCAAACTTGTTCGACTTCAGGCCGGTCGAGATATACGGATGCGTCTTCGCGTCGACGTCGGGATTCACGCGCAGCGAGACGGGCGCCTTCTTGCCCATTTCCGCGGCGACCGCATTCAGGCGGTCCAACTCGGGAATCGATTCGACGTTGAAGCATTTCACGCCGGCCGCGAGCGCCTCGCGCATTTCGTTCGCGTTCTTGCCGACGCCGGAAAACACGGTGTTTTCCGCTTTGCCGCCAGCGGCCAGCACGCGTGCCAGTTCGCCGCCGGACACAATGTCGAAGCCGGCGCCGAGGCGTGCGAACACGTTCAGCACCGCGAGGTTGCTATTGGCCTTGACGGCGACGTGCACGCTCGCACGGCGGCCGGCACAAGCGCCTGCGTAGGCGTTCCACGCCTCGGTGAGCGCTGCGCGCGAATACACGTACAGCGGTGTGCCGAACTGCTCGGCGAGGGAGACGGCGGACACGCCTTCGGCGTGCAGCACGCCGTTGACGTAGTCAAATGCGGATCGAGTCATGCGAAAGTCTTATTGAACGGATTTAGCGGCGGAGGCCGGCAGCGGGGCCGCCGTAGCGGATGCAGCGGAGGCGGGCGGCGTGGCGAGTTCGTTTTCCGGCGCCAACGAAAGCGGCGTGCCGGAGGTATCCGGAACGGTGCTCAGGTCGGTGGAGGTTGCCGGGGCGGATTGCGCGACGTCCGGCGGGGTTTGCGTGCGATCGATCGGCTTGGCCGGCAGCGGCGGCACGGTGGGCAAATAGAGCGAGCCGCGTTGCCCGCAGCCGGCAAGTGCACAACCTGCGAGAATGGCCAAAACCGCTACAATCGCGCGGCCGGGCGCCGCCGCGCGCATCCGAGATACGACTCGCATGACTGTCCCTGAATAAATAATCGATGGAGTTTAGCATGTCCGATAGTGAATACCTGACCCGCGCGGAAGCCGCGCTAGCCGCCATCGAACGCGCGCTGGACGACACGGATGCCGACATCGAACTCGAGCGCAGCGGCAACGTCCTGACCCTCGAATTCGAGAATCGCTCGAAGATTATCGTCAACCTTCAGCCGCCCATGAGCGAGATCTGGATCGCCGCGAAAGCGGGCGGTTTCCACTTCCGTTTCGTCGATGGCGAGTGGCGTGACACGCGCAGCGGCGCGGAGTTTTTCGCCGCGCTGTCGGAGTACGCGACGCAGCAGGCCGGCGAGCCGGTTCACTTCGAAGCGTAAAACGCGCAGTTTGGAGGAGCGCCGCAAACGCGGCTCCCTCGATTTCGATCATCATCCAGACCGCACAAGCAGAGCGGCCGCGCATTCAGCGCGGCCGCTCTGCTTTCTGAGGGACTTCGAGCGGTGGCGTCAGTGTCCGCGGAACAGATTCATGATGTCCTGCTTCTCCTGCTCGCCGACCTGCTCGGGCGCGGCCGCCGACGCGCCGCTCGCCTCGGCATCCAGCGCCGCCTGACTGATGCCGACCGTGGCGACGAAACCATGCCCCGGCGTGAAGTCGTCGAAATACAGCTCCGAGCCGAGTTCCGTCAAGCCGTCGGGCATCGGCATCTTGTACTCGGGCACGCCCTTGAGCGCGCGCCCCATGTATTCGACCCACACCGGCAATGACAGACCCCCGCCGGTCTCCTTGTCGCCGAGGCTGCGCGGGTTGTCGTAGCCGATCCACGCGATGGCCGTGAGCGTGTGCTGATAACCGGCGAACCACGCGTCGCGGGAATCGTTGGTCGTACCCGTCTTGCCGGCGAGGTCGGTGCGCTTGAGCACATTGGTCTTGGCGCCCGTGCCGCGTTGCGCCACGCTTTGCAGCAGGCTGTTCATCACGTACGCATTACGCGGTTCGATTGCGTGCGGCGCGCTTTGCGCCGCCACCAGCGGTTGTGCGTGAGCGACCACGATGCCGCGCTGGTCGGTGACTTCGGCGATCAGATACGGGTTGATCCGATAGCCGCCGTTGGCGAACACCGAGTAGGCGCCCGCCATCTGCAACGGTGTGACGAGACCGGCGCCCAGCGCCATTGGCAGATAAGCCGGATGACGATCCGCGTCGAAGCCGAAGCGCGTGATGTACTGCTGCGCGTATTTCGTGCCGATCTGGTTCAGGATGCGGATCGACACCAGGTTCCTCGAGCGCTGCAGCGCAGTGCGCATGGTCATCGGGCCGTCGAAGCCGCCGCCATAGTTCTTCGGCTCCCACGCCTGGCCGCCGGTTTCAGCCGCGCTGAAGAAGAGCGGCGCGTCGTTGATCACGGTTGCCGGCCCGAGTCCTTTTTCGAGCGACGCCGAATAGATGAACGGCTTGAAGCTCGAACCCGGCTGACGCCACGCCTGCGTGACGTGGTTGAACTTGTTCTTGTTGAAGTCGAACCCGCCGACCAGCGCGCGGATCGCGCCATCTTGTGGGACCACCGAAATGAACGCGCCTTCCACCTGCGGCAACTGCGTGATCGACCAGTCGCCGTCGTCGTTCTTGACGAGCCGGATGATCGCGCCCGGCCGCACACGCTGGTTCGGCTGCGCGCGCGGACCGAGTGCGAACTGGGCAAAGCGCAGACCGTCCCCCTGGATCGTGGCGACATTGCCGTCGATGAAAGCGGCCTGCACCTGTTTCGGACTCGCCGCGGTGACCACGGCGGCAATGATTTCGCCGTTGTCCGGGTGTTCGAGCAGCGCGTCGTCGATGGCCTGTTCGCGGTCGTCGGCGTCGGACGGCAGCTCGATGAACGCCTCCGGGCCGCGATAACCGTGGCGCCGTTCGTAGTCCATCAGACCTTTGCGCAGTGCCCGGTAAGCGACGTCCTGGTCGGCCGAATCGATCGTGGTCACCACGTTCAGGCCGCGCGTGTAGGCTTCTTCGCGATACTGCGCGTACATCATCTGACGCACCATTTCCGCGACGTATTCCGCGTGCACACTGAACTCCTTGCCCGCGCCCTTGACCACGAGCGGCTGCCGGCTCGCTTCGTCGTATTGTTCCTGGGTAATGTAGTGCAGCTCGTACATGCGTTGCAGGATGTACTCCTGCCGCACCTTTGCACGCTTCGGGTTGACCACCGGGTTATAGGCGGACGGCGCCTTGGGCAGTCCGGCCAGCATGGCGGATTCGGCCAGCGTCAGATCCTTCAGGTCTTTGCCGAAGTAAACGCGCGCCGCGCTCGCGAATCCGTACGCGCGCTGACCGAGATAGATCTGATTCATGTACACCTCGAGAATCTGATCTTTCGACAGCTTCGATTCGATCTTGTAGGCGAGCAGCATCTCGTAGATCTTGCGCGTGTAAGTCTTCTCACTGGAGAGGAAGAAGTTGCGCGCCACCTGCATGGTGATCGTGCTCGCGCCCTGCGTGGCGTGGCCGTTGGTCAGTGCCACGATACCCGCGCGCGCGATGCCCGTTAGGTCGACGCCGCCGTGATCGTAGAAGCGCGCGTCTTCAATGGCGAGGATCGCCTTCTTCAGATGATCGGGCACGTCCTGAATGTGGACGATGTCGCGTCGTTCCTCGCCGAACTCGCCGATCAGCACGTGGTCGGCCGTATAGATGCGCAACGGCACCTTGGGCCGGTAGTCGGTCAATGCATCGAGCGACGGCAGATTGGGCGTGGCGACGACGAGCGCATAACCGAGCACCAGCAGCACGCACAGAATGCCTGCGACGATCAGACCCACGAAGCCGATGATGAGCTTCAGCCACAACGGGCGTTTGCGCTTCTGCGGCGCGGGCGGGGGGGACGTAGGAGACGTGGATTGCATATGGGCACCAAAAAACAGTCCCGCGATTATAGCCGCCTGGCTTTTCAGCTTTCGGCATGCTTACTGACACTTCTTGACAAGTCTGCGCGCCGCGCGGGAATGACTTCACTGTAGTCGCTTTGATCGCGTACTGGACGCGCGTTGCTCAACGTTAGCCGTTTGGCTGAGTGTCGCGCGGCGACGCGGCTACGCACAATTCTTCCTCATCACTCGCGTTCGAATGGTTCGTCGCGAGAGTCAGAGGGAGGGCGTCATGGCGTTGAAAAGTTCCTGGCTTCAGGCAGTGCAACCCGGTGCGCAGCGTTTCGCTGCGGGGATCGATGTCGGTCCGCAGGCCGTGCGTCTGATCGTGCTCAGTCAGCGGGCGCGTCCGCCTGCCGCGCTGCATATCGAATACGTGAGCACCGTGCCGCTTGTCGCAGGTGCAATGGCCGGCGCCGAGATCGCCGACCGGCATGCGGTGGCGCGTGCGTTGCGCGACGCGTTTGCCGGACTGCCGCACGCGTGCGCCACGCGCGCCCTGCGCTGCGCGATGGCGCTGCCCGCGTCGGCCACCATGACCGCCACGGTGCCGCTCGCGCGGCTTGCCGCGCAGAGCGGTTGCGCGCAAGACGGCGGGCATCAGCTGGCTGAACTCGAGCCGGCGGTGATGAGCGAAGTCGAGCGCATTGCCGGGCTGGAACGGCATGCGCTCGCCGTCGACTGGTATGTCGACGAAGCGCCTTCGCCGGTCCGCTCCGTAACCATTGCCGCGACCGCGCGGCAACATCTCGAAGCGCGAATCGAATGCGCAGCGATCGCCGGCATCTCGCTCACCGCCATCGACGGTGAGCCGCACGCGGCGTTACGCGCCATGCGCTACGCGGCGAGCTACGAGCTCGATCCGCACGAGCCCTATGTCGCGCTGTGGATCGGCACGGACGGCGTGCATGGCTGGCGGATCGTCGACGACGGTATTGCCGGCGAAATGCGCTACCCGGCGCCGGAACACGCCGATCTCGCCGATGCATTGCGCGACCTCGCGCATGGCCTGGAGCTCGATTGTGCGTTGTTGAGCGGCGAGGTCGATTTGCTGGACGGCGTGGGTTTCACCATGGCGGATATCGCGGACGTGTTGGGCTGCACGGTTCTGCCGTTCGAATGTGCGGCGCTCGGCGGCCTCGAACGGCCGTTGACCGATCCGCTGCTGCACGAGCCGTCCGGTGCGGTGGCATTCGGGCTTGCGTTGCGCGGGGTGCTCGAATGACGGGCGGTCTGTTGCACGCGGCGGTCTCGAACACGGGGACGCCAGTACGCGGCGCGCGTTTCGCGCGGCCGTGGCTCGGCGGTTTCAATCTACTGCCCCACCGGCAACGCAACGCGCGGCTCGCGCGTCGGCGGCGCATGCTCGAATGGTTTGCCGCGGTCTGCGCCGGTGGCATCGCCGTGCTGGCATTGGCCGGCTGGCAGGCAGTCGAGCGGGCGCGGCTCGATGCGCAGCGCGCGTCGATCGAACAATCGCTCAAGCAATTGTCTGCACCGCTCGCGGAGCACGCGGCATTGCTGCAGGCGCGAGACGAACATCGCCAGAACGCGGCGCGCGCAAAGAGCTTGTCCGAACCGCTTACGCATTTACGCGATCTGCTCGATGCGCTCAGTTTCGAACCGGGCGACGGCGTGGTGTTGCGGCAGTTGCGCCACCGTGAAGATGAGACCGAGTTGCTGGCGAGCTCGCGCGGCCATATCGCTTCGGCCGAGTGGCTCAAACGCCTCAGTGCGATTCATGGCGTGAAAGGGGCGGAGATGAGTGACCTGCATAGCTCGCCTTCACGCGGCGCCGCGGCTGCGGCTGCGGCTGCGCAGGCAAGCATGACCGGTCCGATCGAATTCGGCGCGCATCTGCGATGGAACGAGCTCGTGCAGAAAGCGGATCGCACGGCTGCGTCCGCAGCACCGCGTCCTGTGAAGTCAGAACAATCAGGAGGTACGAAATGAGTACGACGTTTGTCGAATCTGGCGGCGCGGCAAGCGAGCGACTGTCGCTTTCTTATTGGATGAAACACGTGCGTTTGCCGCTCCATGCATGGAGCCGGCGCCGGCGGTGGGTGGTGGCGTTGCTGATCGCCGTATTGGTGTTCGGTGTTGGCGCACATGGCTGGATTGTCGCCGACCTGGGTGGTGTCGAAGCGAGCCGGATGGCGCTGGAGGCCACCAGCCTGCGTCTCGCGAGCGCAAGGCGCGCCCTTGCGCAATTGCCCGCGCTGCGCCGCGAGGTCGACGGGAGGCCGGGTGCCGCTCCGATCGCACGTTCGTCTGGGCCGTGGAGCACCGCCGAAGACCTGCGTCTCGTCTCCGAACTGGCCGCGCAGAATAGTGTCGAGTTGCTGGCGGTGGAACCCGGCGCTGCTAGCGGTGCGGGCGCTGAAAACATGCGTTCGCTGCAACTCACAGCGCGCACGGACTTCGTCCACTTGATGGCGTTTCTACGCGGACTGTCGGACCTGCCAGTGCTGATCGTGCCTGTGGATGTGACCGTCAAGCGGGATGCCGCCGCCCTGTCGGTCAACGCCACGCTGCGTGTATTCAATGCGCTGCGGCCGGCTCCATCGGCAGCTTTCGCGGATGCATTCGCCGAAGACAGCCTCGATTCGGATGACGAAGAAAACGTCGTTTTCTTCGACCCGTTTTCGCAGCCGCAGATGCAGGCTGCAGATGACTCGCCCGATGTTTCGCAACTGCGCCTGGTGGGATTGCTGCGTGATCGCACGCGTGGGCTGGCGTTGCTCGATACACCTGATGGCGTCACAGCCGTGGAGCCCGGACAGCAGATTGGCGTGGAACGCGTCACGAGACTGGACGCGCTCGGCATCACGCTCGCGAAGGGCAGCGCGACGCGCCTGCTGGCGCTGACGGAGACTTCATGATGAGACTGGCGAAGCCATTTCCGTTTGGATTGTCGAGCGTCGGCACGGGTGCATCGCCTCGACTGAAAGTATGTTTCGGTCTGTGTGTCAGCGCGGTGCTAGCGGTCGGCGTTGCGCGGGCGTCGACTCCGCCGCTCCCACCGTTACCCACCGAGATGCCGCTCGACGGCGCGGTTACCCCGGCTGATACCCCGTACAGCGCGCCATCGCTGCCACGCGAAGTTTCCGCCGACGTGCCCAATCCGTTTCGTCAGGATTCTGCAGACGATCCAGACGCATCGCGTGCGAGCGCGACGGCCGCCGATGCCCACACGGACGAGCCTATCGCCGACGCCGACGCCGACGCCGACGCCGACGCCAACGCCAACGCCAACGCCAACGCCAACGCCAACGCCAACGCCAACGCCAACGCCAACGCCAACGCCAACGCCAACGCCAACGCCAACGCCGCCCACGGCTCCGCGCCGCTGCGCAGACAATCTACCGCGGCGACGCGCGACAATGCCGCCGGCAGCACCGGGCTCGAAGGTCCGCCGGTGCCGCTGCCGCCGCTCGCGCGTCTGAGCGGCGAGCCGCACGGCGCCGCCGATCCCAGCCTCGCCCCCGACGACAAACCGCTCTCGCTGAATTTTCAGCGTGCCGAACTCGGCGCCGTGCTCAATGCGTTTTCCAGGTTCACGGGGCTGAACATCGTCGCGAGCGAGAGGGTGCGCGGCGCCGTCTCGCTACGGCTCGACAAGGTGCCGTGGCGCATCGCGTTCGACACGCTGCTCGACGTCAACGGCCTCGCGATGGAGCGGCACGGCAACGTGATCTGGGTCGCGCCGATTGCGGATCTGGCTGCGCGCGAGCGGCAGCGCTTCGAAGCGCACGCCCGTGCCGCCGATCTCGAGCCGCTCGCCAGCCGCACGTTCGAGCTGCACTACGCGCATGCGGAGGACGTCAGGCGGCTGCTGACCGGTTCGGGCGCCCAGCGCGTCCTGTCCAAACGCGGTGCCGCGACAGCCGATCCGCGCACCAATCTGCTATTCGTGACCGATCTGGAAGCGCGCCTTGCGCAGATTGCGGCACTGCTTACCTCGGTCGACCGGCCGACGCGCCAGGTATTGATCGAAGCGCGTATCGTCGAGGGCGAACACGGTTTTTCGCGCAATCTCGGCGTGAAGCTCTCGATGGCGGCCAGTAATGCCGACGGCACCGCCAAAGGTTTGACCGACGCCGCCTACGATCTGTCGGCTCGCCCGATCGCCGGTTTCGACGCGGCGACCGCCGGTCTGACGTTATTCGCCGCCGGCGCGACGCGCTTGCTGAACATCGAGCTGAGCGCGCTCGAAGCACAGGGGCGCGGCGAAATCGTTTCGAGCCCGCGCGTGGTGACCGCGGACCGGATGAAGGCGGTGGTCGAGCAGGGCACCGAGCTGCCGTATCAGGCGAAAGTGGGGCAGGGCGTGTCGGGCGTGCAGTTTCGCCGCGCCACCCTCAAACTGGAGGTCGAGCCGCAAATCATGCCGGACGGCCGTGTGGTGCTGGACCTCGACGTCGCCAAAGACAGCGTCGGCGAACAGACCGATGCCGGGCCCGCGATCAACACCAAACACGTGCAAACGCGCGTCGAAGTCGAGGATGGTGGTACGGTGTCGATCGGCGGCATTTACGCGACCGACGACCGGGACGATGTGACGCAGGTGCCGCTCCTGGGCAAAATACCGGTTTTAGGTGCGCTTTTTCGCCATCGGGCTCATCGCGACCGGCGCAGCGAACTGGCCGTGTTCATCACGCCGCGCGTCGTTCAGACAAATTAGGGCGCGCTCCTGCCGCTGCCGGGAAAACGCCGGACGGCCCTAAGTTTTTCGCTTTACAGCGCGTCCACTTGGGGATTCCCATTTGGGCGCCAGGCGCGAAGCGACAGGGCTGGTGGCGCTCCCAGGCGGCGCGCAGGCTCGACAAGGCAGCCGCTTTGCCAGTAAGCTGCGGCACGAACCATACCGGATTAGCCAGAGGACACCGTTGCAAGCGCGGGACGCACACGCCAATGTATTTTTTGTAGGGCTCATGGGGGCAGGAAAGACCACCGTGGGCCGGGCCATTGCGCGCCGTCTCGATCGTCCCTTCTTCGATTCCGACCACGAAATCGAGGCACGGACGGGCGCGCGCATCCCTGTGATCTTCGAGCTGGAGGGCGAAGCGGGCTTTCGCGAGCGCGAGGCGAACGTGATTTCCGACCTCACCGCGCGCGAGAATATCGTGCTCGCGACCGGCGGCGGCGCGGTGCTGCGGCCGGAAAACCGCGAGGCGCTGCGAAATCGCGGAGTCGTGATCTATCTGCGCGCCAATCCGCACGACCTGTGGCTGCGCACCCGCCGCGACAAGAATCGCCCGCTTTTGCAGACCGAAGACCCCAAAGCGCGTCTCGAAGCTCTCTACGAAGTGCGCGACCCGTTATATCGGGAATGCGCCCATTTCGTGATCGAAACCGGCCGGCCTTCGGTTAACGGACTCGTCAACATGGTTCTGATGCAGCTCGAGATGGCCGGCGTCGCCAAACTTCCTGCGTCATAATGGACCGTATGATTACCGTCAACGTCGAACTGGGCGAGCGCGCCTACCCCATCCATATCGGTGCCGATCTGATCGGCCAGACCGCGTTGTTCGCGCCGCACATCGCCGGCAATTCGATCACCGTCGTTACCAATACCACTGTCGACCCGCTGTACGGCGACAAGCTGCGCGCCGCGCTGGCGCCGCTCGGCAAGCAGGTCTCCACGGTCGTGTTGCCGGACGGCGAGGCGTACAAGAACCTCGAAACCCTGAACCTGATTTTCGACGCGCTGCTCGGCGCCCGGGCCGATCGCAAGACCACGCTGATTGCGTTGGGCGGCGGCGTGATCGGCGACATGACGGGTTTTGCGGCGGCCTGCTACATGCGCGGCGTGCCCTTCATCCAGGTGCCGACCACGTTGCTGTCGCAGGTGGATTCGTCGGTGGGCGGCAAGACGGGCATCAATCACCCGCTCGGTAAGAACATGATCGGTGCGTTCTACCAGCCGCAGGCCGTGATTGCCGATATCGGCGCGCTGCGTACGCTGCCGGCGCGTGAACTGGCGGCGGGCGTCGCTGAAGTCATCAAGACCGGCGCGATCGCCGACGCAGGTTTCTTCAGCTGGATCGAAGCCAATATCGAAGCATTGAATCGCTGCGAACCGGCGGCGCTGGCCGAGGCCGTCAGGCGGTCGTGCGAGATCAAGGCGTCGGTGGTCGCGCAGGACGAGCGCGAAGGCGGACTTCGCGCCATCCTCAATTTCGGCCACACCTTCGGCCATGCGATCGAAGCCGGTCTCGGCTACGGCGAGTGGCTGCATGGCGAGGCGGTCGGCTGCGGAATGGTGATGGCTGCGGATCTGTCCGTGCGCATGGGCTATCTCGACGAAGCCGCGCGCAAGCGCCTGGTCGACGTGATCGTCGCCGCGCATTTGCCCACCCGGGCGCCCGCGCTCGGCGACTCGCGCTATGTCGAACTCATGCGGGTCGACAAGAAGGCGGAAGCCGGCGCGATCAAATTCATTCTGCTGAAGCGTTTCGGTGAGACGCTGATCACCCAGGCGCCCGATGCCGAGGTGCACGCCACGCTGGCCGCCGCCGTCTGAATCTCGCGGGGCATCCAGCAACGCATCACGCACCCAGCGTCACGAGGCGCCGCCCATGTTTCGGAGAACCCGGTGACTGACAGGCGCAGCGACGTTGTAAAGCATGACCCGTCGGCAGGCACGGCCAAGGCCGGCGTGCCGACGCAGGAGGCACTCGAAGCTCACCTCGCGCCGTACGCCGCGCATTCCGCGCAATCGCGCGGCCGCCGCTATCCGGAAGCCGCTCCCAGCGCGCGCACCGAATTCCAGCGGGACCGCGACCGTATCGTTCATTCGACGGCATTCCGCCGGCTCGAATATAAAACACAGGTGTTCGTGAATCACGAAGGCGACCTGTTTCGCACGCGTTTGACTCACAGCCTGGAAGTTGCGCAGATCGCGCGTTCGGTCGCGCGCAATCTGCGTGTGAACGAGGATCTCGTCGAGGCTATTTCGCTCGCCCACGATCTGGGCCACACACCTTTCGGCCACGCGGGTCAGGAGGCACTCAACGAATGCATGCGCGAGCATGGCGGCTTCGAGCACAATCTGCAGAGCCTGGCGGTAGTCGACGATCTGGAAGAGCACTACGGTGCGTTCAACGGCCTGAACCTCTGCTTTGAAACGCGCGAGGGGATTCTCAAGCATTGCTCGCGCGAGAACGCGCGGCGGCTCGGCGCATTGGGCGAGCGCTTTCTGGAAGGTCGGCAGCCGTCCATCGAGGCGCAGATCGCGAACGTTGCCGACGAGATCGCGTACAACAACCACGATGTCGACGACGGCTTGCGCTCGGGCCTGCTCACGGTGGAGCAGCTCGCCGAAGTGGAGTTATGGCAGGTGCACTATGAAGCGGCGCGCAGCGACTTTCCCCAAATCGAAGGGCGCAGGCTCATTCACGAAACGGTGCGCCGCATCATCAATACGCTGATCGTCGATCTGATCGATACGACCCAGTCGAATCTCGACCGGCATGCGCCCGCCTCGCCGGACGCCGTGCGCGCAGCACCCGCGCTTGTTGCGCACAGCGAAGTAATTGCCGCGCAGGCGGCCACGCTCAAGCGTTTTCTATTCAAGAACCTGTATCGCCATTACCGCGTGATGCGCATGGCCAACAAGGCACGTCGTGTCGTCGCCGGACTGTTCGACGCGTTCACAGACGATCCGCGGCTGTTGCCGCCGAGCTATCAGTCAACCGACGCATTGCAGCAACCGCGCCTCATTGCCCACTACATCGCGGGTATGACGGATCGGTATGCGGTTAAGGAATACCAGCGGTTGTTCGTGATCGACGACAACTGAGCGAGACGGCATGCGGTTGCGCCCGCCTTGGCGGGCACGACCCGCACGACCTCGAATCAGCATGCGTCTGGGGCGCAGGCCGAATCGTGGCGAGCCGCCCCTTGCTAAAGACGGCTCCGCTTCCCGCCCGCTCGGGCGTTAGCGCAGCCGCGAGGCGAACAGCGCGCCCGCGATCAATGCCACGCCGCCGACGATCGCAATCGTCTGCCACGGATTTTCGTGAACGTAGTCGTCGGCATCGGAGATGGCTACTTCGGCGCGTTCGCGCACGGCTTCGCGCGTGTCGTTCAAACGGGCGCGCGCCACTTCGAGTTGCTTGCGAAGTTTGCTGCGCAGCGCCACCGCGTCAGCCTGGGTGCCGTCCGCCAATGTCGATTCAAGTTCCGACATTAGTGTACGCAGTTCACCCGCGATATCTTCGGCCGCATGGCGGCTGTGGCGAGCGATACGCCGCGCACGGCGGCTGGTGCTGGTCCAGGATTCGCCGAGGGCGTCTCGCGTATTCGGAAGTGCAGTCATGGTCGCTCCGTCGATGAAGTAAAAGGATCCCGCGCGTTGTCACGAAGATGTAGATTAACCTCGCAAGGCGGGAAACACCCTGCGAACGCAACTTTGGTGCCAAACTCCGCGGGCCCCGCGCGCTGTGGCGCAACTACACATTCGTCAGCAGATATTGCACTAGCTGATGCAATTGCGGGTCAAATTTACAAATGTCCATACCTCACTGGCACGTTTCCTCCAAATGCGCCAAGCGGAGCCATGCCAGGCGTGCATAAAAGTGAAAACGCCGCCATTGGATATATGACGGCGTTGTCCAAGCCACGAAAATTCGACTACCCTAACTCAACGGCCCCTAATTTCCCGAAGGTTAGAAACGGTAACCGATGTTGACGTAGGTAACGATCGGGTTCAGCTTGATCTTCGTTTGCGATTGCACGTTCAGCGTACCGACCGGCGTGTTCGCGGCGGTGCTCAGCTTGGCGGTCGTGCTGAGCGGCAGGTACGAGACCGAAAAGCCCGCGAACCAGTGCTGGTTGAACGCGTAAGTGAAGCCGGCATTAAACACCGGCTCCCACGAACTATCCGTAGTGACGCTGGTCGGACCATGCAGAACGTTTGCCTCGAATGCGCTGTTGGTGATCTTTTCGTCGGTGAACCAGATACGGCTCACGCCCACGCCGAGATACGGACGGAAAGCAGCGGTCGGGGCATTGAAGTAGTACTTGAACAACAGAGTCGGGCTCCACTGTTTCGCCTGGCCCAGCTTGCCGAATTGTGCGAGGCTGCCCGAGCCCTCAAGGTCGAATGACGGCGGGTAACCGACCACGAGTTCGGCCGCGATGTGGTCAGTAACGAAGTAGCCGGCGGTGATGCCAATGGTGTCGGCTGAACTGAGTGATGCGCCTGTGTTGGCTTCTGTGATATTGGTCGGGCTGCCGCCAATGCTTGTCACCTTCAACGGTTCACTGTTCGATTGAGGTGCTAGATGGAACCAGCCTGTCGTGACGTAAAAGCTTCCGGCCGATTGCGCGTGAGCTGCCGTTGTCATGCAGGCTAGCACCGCGGTCCCCGTTACGGCCTGTTTTAATTTCATATGTGCTCCTCCAAAAAAGGCCCGCTCATTATGACTAGAACGTTTGAAACAAACCATACGCGGCGGTTAGAGCTTTCTCCCTAAGCTCCGCGCGGTTTCTGGCTCTGCCGCGCCGCGCCGAACCTTGCGCGGATGCGGTTCCTCGGACCTTCGGGTATGTACCAACGCGACTATTGGATACTCCAGCATGGCACGGCTTGCACGTCTCTATGTCCCTGACCAGCCGCAGCACGTCATTCTCCGCGGCCTTGATCAGCAACCCGCATTCGTCGACGATCAGGACTACGAGCTCTTCATCGATTGTTTGAAAGCGGCTTCACGCGACCATCACTTATCCATCCATGCGTATGCGTTGATGCCAGGCGCAGTGCAACTGCTCGTCACGCCGACCGAGGAGTCGAGTCTGCCGAAGGCGATGCAGGCGGTGGGGCGCCGCTATGTGGCGCACTTCAACCGGCGCTACGCGCGGCGCGGCACCTTGTGGGAAGGCCGCTACCGCGCCACGGTGATCGAAGGCGAGCGCTACTTCCTGCTGGCGAGCCGGGTGGTTGAGATGTGTCCGGTGCGCGCGGGACTCGTGAGCGCGCCGGAAGATTACCGCTGGTCGAGCTACCGCCATCACATCGGCCTGACGCTCGACAGCCTGATCACCGACCATCCCCTGTACTGGTCGCTCGGCAATACGCCGTTCGAACGGCAGCGCGCGTACCGCGAACTGTGCGAACAGCCGCTCGACGAACGCGAAGCCAGCCAGCTTCAGCAGGCCACGCTCAAGGGCTGGGTTCTGGGCAGCGACACGTACCGAGAATGGGCGGCGCGGGCCGCCAACCGGCGGGTATCGCCGCTGCCGCGCGGGCGGCCGCGCAAGGTACGCGAAACGCCACAGCAGCAATAAAGCGTTTCGCGTCAAGGGGCTGCATCGGAACGGCATCTTTGCATGCCGTTTTCTTTTGCACGGTTTTGATATGGAACCAATAAAAATTGGCTGCGATGCACCAACATGATAATTGGAGTTCAATCACCATGTTTTATTTGCTATTCCATTGATTCGTCGCGTATATTCCGAATTCCGGCGCTTTTTGACACGCTAGCATCGAGCGTTGAGCGCGCCGTCGTGTTGCGAACGCGGTTGTGAATCGCACTGCGGCAATAGAAAAATGGTTTAACGGCCTGTCCGGCCCCTCACAGACGGTGTCCCCATGAACGACCACCAGCAACCGATCCACCCGGTTCCCGCCGCGCAAGGTCTGTACGACCCGCAAAACGAGCACGACGCCTGCGGCGTCGGCTTTGTCGCTCACATCAAGGGCAAGAAAAGCCACGAGATCATCGAGCAGGGTCTGAAGATCCTCGAAAACCTCGACCATCGGGGCGCCGTCGGCGCCGATCCGCTGATGGGCGACGGCGCGGGTATCCTGATCCAGATTCCGGACGGCTTCTACCGTGAGGAAATGGCGAAGCAGGGCGTAGTACTGCCGCCGCACGGTGAATACGGCGTCGGCATGGTCTTCCTGCCTAAGGAACATGCGTCGCGTCTCGCCTGTGAACAGGAGTTGGAACGCACAGTGAAGGCGGAAGGCCAGGTCGTGCTCGGCTGGCGCGACGTGCCGGTCGACCACACCATGCCGATTTCGCCCACCGTCAAGGCGAGCGAGCCGCTGATTCGCCAGATTTTCATCGGCCGCGGCAAGGACATCATGGTGACTGACGCGCTTGAGCGGAAGCTGTACGTGATCCGCAAGACCGCGAGTCACCGCATCCAGGCGCTCAAGCTCAAGCACGGCAAGGAATACTTCGTGCCGTCGTGCTCGGCGCGCACGGTCGTCTATAAGGGGCTGCTGCTGGCCGGCCAGGTTGGCGTGTATTACCGCGACCTGCAGGACGAGCGCACGGTCTCGGCGCTGGCGCTCGTTCACCAGCGCTTCTCAACCAACACGTTCCCGGCATGGGAGCTGGCTCACCCGTACCGCATGATTGCCCACAACGGCGAAATCAACACGGTCAAGGGCAACGTCAACTGGCTGAACGCCCGTACTGGCGCGATCGCGTCGCACGTGCTCGGCGACGATCTGCCGAAGCTCTGGCCGCTCATCTATCCGGGCCAATCGGACACCGCTTCGTTCGACAACTGTCTCGAGCTGCTAGTGATGGCCGGCTACCCGCTCGTCCACGCCATGATGATGATGATCCCGGAAGCCTGGGAACAGCACACGCTGATGGACGACAACCGCCGCGCGTTCTACGAATACCACGCCGCGATGATGGAGCCGTGGGACGGCCCCGCTGCAATCGCTTTCACCGACGGCCGCCAGATCGGCGCGACGCTCGACCGTAACGGCCTGCGTCCGGCCCGCTACATCGTCACGGATGATGATCTTGTCATCATGGCGTCGGAAGCCGGCACGCTGCCTATCCCCGAGTCGAAGATCGTCAAGAAGTGGCGTCTGCAGCCGGGCAAGATGTTCCTGATCGACATGGAGCACGGCCGCATCATCGACGATAAGGAACTGAAGGACAACCTCGCGAACGCCAAGCCGTACAAGAGCTGGATCGACGCAGTGCGCATCAAGCTCGACGAAATCGAGGCGAAGGCCGAAGACGTCGCGACGGAACGCCGCGAAGCCGCTGCCTTGCTGGATCGCCAGCAGGCGTTCGGCTACACGCAGGAAGACCTCAAGTTCCTGATGGCGCCGATGGCGCAAGCCGGCGAAGAAGCTGTCGGCTCGATGGGCAACGACTCGCCGCTGGCGGTCATGTCCAACAAGAACAAGACGCTGTACCACTACTTCAAGCAACTGTTCGCGCAGGTCACGAACCCGCCGATCGACCCGATCCGTGAAAACATGGTGATGTCGCTGGTGTCGTTCGTCGGTCCGAAGCCGAACCTGCTCGACACGAACAACATCAACCCGCCGATGCGTCTCGAAGTGTCGCAGCCGGTGCTCGACTTCAAGGACATCGCAAAGATCCGCGCGATCGATCAGTACACGGGCGGCAAGTTCAGCTCGTATGAACTGAACATCTGCTATCCGGTGGCGTGGGGCAAGGAAGGTATCGAAGCGCGCCTTGCCTCGCTGTGCGCGGAAGCCGTGGATGCGGTGAAGTCCGGCTACAACATGCTGATCGTGTCGGACCGCAAGACCGACCGCGACAACGTCGCGATTCCGGCGCTGCTGGCTACAGCCGCGATCCACACGCACCTCGTGCAGCAAGGTCTGCGCACGAGCACGGGTCTGGTTGTCGAAACCGGCTCGGCGCGTGAAACGCACCACTTCGCGCTGCTCGCGGGCTACGGCGCGGAAGCCGTGCACCCATACCTCGCCATGGAAACGCTCGGCCAGCTTGCAGCCGGGCTGAAGGGCGACCTGTCGCCCGAGAAGGCGGTCTACAACTTCACCAAGGCAGTCGGCAAGGGCCTGATGAAGGTCATGTCGAAGATGGGCATTTCGACCTACATGTCGTACACCGGCGCGCAGATTTTCGAAGCAGTCGGTCTGGCTGAAGACCTGGTGGTGAAGTATTTCAAGGGCACGTCGTCGAAGGTGGGCGGCATCGGCCTGTTCGACGTGGCGGAAGAAGCGATCCGTCTACATCGCGACGCGTTCGGCGACAACCCGGTTCTCGCGAACATGCTCGACGCCGGCGGCGAATACGCGTACCGCGTGCGCGGCGAAGAACACATGTGGACGCCGGATGCGATCGCCAAGCTGCAGCACTCGGCGCGCAGCAACTCGTATCAGACGTACAAGGAATACGCGCATCTGATCAACGATCAGACCAAGCGTCACATGACGTTCCGCGGCCTGTTCGAATTCAAGTTCGATCCGACCAAGGCCATCCCGCTCGACGAGGTCGAACCGGCGAAGGAAATCGTCAAGCGTTTCGCCACCGGCGCGATGTCGCTCGGCTCGATCAGCACGGAAGCGCACGCTACGCTGGCGATTGCCATGAACCGGATCGGCGGCAAGTCGAACACGGGCGAAGGCGGCGAGGACGTGAACCGGTACCGCAACGAATTGCGCGGCATTCCGATCAGGAACGGCGACACGATGAAGTCCGTGATCGGCGACGAAGTGATCGTCGACATTCCGCTGAAGGATGGCGATTCGCTGCGCTCGAAGATCAAGCAGGTGGCGTCGGGCCGTTTCGGCGTGACGGCGGAATACCTCGCGTCCGCTGATCAGATCCAGATCAAGATGGCGCAGGGCGCGAAGCCGGGCGAAGGCGGTCAGTTGCCGGGCCACAAGGTGTCGGAATACATCGGCAAGCTGCGTTACTCGGTGCCGGGCGTCGGCCTGATTTCGCCGCCGCCGCACCATGACATCTACTCGATCGAAGATCTGGCGCAGCTGATTCACGACCTGAAAAACGCCAACTCGGCGGCCAGCGTCTCGGTGAAACTGGTGTCCGAATCGGGCGTCGGTACGGTTGCCGCGGGTGTCGCCAAGGCCAAGGCCGATCACGTCGTGATCGCCGGCCATGATGGCGGCACGGGCGCGTCGCCGCTGTCGTCGGTGAAGCATGCCGGCACGCCGTGGGAACTGGGTCTGGCCGAAACGCAGCAAACGCTGGTGCTGAACCAGTTGCGCGGCCGTATCCGCGTGCAGGCCGACGGTCAGATGAAGACCGGCCGCGACGTCGTGATCGGTGCGCTGCTCGGCGCGGACGAGTTCGGTTTCGCGACGGCGCCGCTCGTCGTCGAAGGCTGCATCATGATGCGCAAGTGCCACCTGAACACCTGCCCGGTCGGCGTCGCGACGCAAGATCCTGTGCTGCGTGCGAAGTTCCAGGGCCAGCCGGAACACGTGGTGAACTTCTTCTTCTTCGTTGCGGAAGAAGCGCGCGAAATCATGGCGCAACTGGGCATCCGCAAGTTCGACGACCTGATCGGCCACGCCGAACTGCTCGACACGAAGAAGGGCATCGAGCACTGGAAGGCGAAGGGTCTCGACTTCTCGCGCGTGTTCTATTTGCCGCAAGTGTCGGCTGAAGTGGCGCGCAAGCACGTCGACGTGCAGGACCACGGTCTCGACAAGGCACTCGACCACACGCTGATCGAAAAGGCGAAGGCCGCGATCGAGAAGGGCGAGCACGTCTCGTTCATCCAGCCGGTGCGTAACGTGAACCGTACGGTCGGCGCCATGCTGTCCGGCACGATCGCGAAGAAGTACGGCCACGACGGCCTGCCCGACGACACGATTCACATCCAGTTGAAGGGCACCGCGGGTCAGAGCTTCGGCGCGTTCCTCGCGAAGGGCATCACGCTGGATCTGGTCGGCGACGGTAACGACTACGTCGGCAAGGGCCTGTCGGGCGGCCGCATCATCATCCGTCCGACCAACGATTTCCGCGGCAAGTCGGAAGAGAACATCATCTGCGGCAATACGGTGATGTACGGCGCGATCGAAGGCGAAGCGTTCTTCCGCGGCGTCGCGGGCGAGCGTTTTTGCGTGCGTAACTCGGGCGCGACGGCGGTTGTCGAAGGCACGGGCGACCACGGCTGCGAATACATGACGGGCGGCACGGTGGTCGTGCTCGGCGAAACGGGCCGTAACTTCGCGGCCGGCATGTCGGGCGGGATCGCTTACGTGTTCGATCCGGACAACACGTTCGCAGGCAAGTGCAACAAGTCGATGGTCGCGCTCGATCCGGTCTTGCAACAGGCGGAACAGGAACGCACGGTCGACAAGGGCCTGTGGCACGCCGGCACGACCGACGAAGCGCTGCTCAAGGGACTCATCGAGCGTCACTTCCAGTTCACGGGCTCGCCGCGTGCAAAAGCGCTGCTCGAAAACTGGGACGCGTCGCGCCGTCAGTTCGTGAAGGTGTTCCCGACCGAGTACAAGCGCGCGCTGGGCGAAATGGCCGCGAAGAAGGCGAACAAGGAAGTGCTCGCCGCTTGACCGGCCGTAAGCCAAAGACGTCACAACCAAGCCGTACCCGCCGTGTGGCGCCGTTGATCGGTCGCACGCGGTGGGTGTAGACCACCCCACCTGATTAGATAGAGAAGAGAACCACATGGGCAAGGCAACCGGTTTTCTCGAGTTCGAACGCCGCCACGAGGCGTACGAAGCTCCGCTCACGCGTGTGAAGCACTACAAGGAATTCGTCGCCGCACTGAGCGACGACGAAGCGAAGATTCAAGGCGCACGTTGCATGGACTGCGGCATTCCGTTCTGCAACAACGGCTGCCCGGTGAACAACATCATCCCGGACTTCAACGACCTGGTGTTTCACCAGGACTGGAAGAACGCGATCGAAGTGCTGCACTCCACGAACAACTTCCCCGAGTTCACCGGCCGCATCTGCCCGGCACCGTGCGAAGCGGCGTGCACGCTCGGCATCAACAACGACCCGGTCGGTATCAAGTCGATCGAACACGCGATCATCGACAAGGCATGGACCGAAGGCTGGGTCGCGCCGCTGCCGCCGAAGCACAAGACCGGCAAGAAGGTTGCCGTGGTCGGATCCGGCCCCGCCGGTCTGGCCGTCGCGCAGCAACTCGCGCGCGCGGGGCACGATGTCACCGTGTTCGAAAAGAACGACCGCATTGGCGGTTTGCTGCGCTACGGCATTCCCGACTTCAAGCTGGAGAAGTGGCTGATCGATCGCCGCATGCGCCAGATGGAAGCCGAAGGCGTGACGTTCCGCGCCAACGTGTTCATCGGCAAAGCGGATTCGCTGCCGGCGCATATCGGCAACACGGCGAAGGAAACCATCACGCCGGATCAGTTGAAGGAAGAGTTCGACGCGGTGGTGATCGCGGGCGGTTCGGAAACGCCGCGCGATCTGCCGGTGCCGGGTCGTGAGCTGGAAGGCATCCACTACGCGATGGAATTCCTGCCGCAACAGAACAAGGTCAATGCCGGCGACAAGGTCGCGAACCAGTTGCTCGCGAAGGGCAAGCACGTGGTCGTGATCGGCGGCGGCGATACGGGTTCGGACTGCGTGGGCACGTCGAATCGTCATGGCGCGAAGAGCGTCACGCAATTCGAACTGCTGCCGCAACCGCCGGAAGAAGAGAACAAGCCGCTCGTGTGGCCGTACTGGCCGATCAAGCTGCGCACGTCGTCGTCGCACGACGAAGGCTGCTCGCGTGATTGGGCGGTCGCGACCAAGCGCCTCGAAGGCAAGAACGGCAAGGTCGAGAAGCTGATCGCGGCGCGCGTCGAATGGAAGGACGGCAAGATGCAGGAAGTGCCGGACTCTGAATTCGAAATGAAGGCCGATCTGGTGCTGCTCGCCATGGGCTTTACGCAGCCGGTGTCGCCGGTGCTCGACGCGTTCGGCGTCGACAAGGATGCTCGCGGCAACGTGCGTGCGTCGACTGAAGGCGACAAAGCGTATTACACGTCGGTGGACAAGGTGTTCACCGCGGGCGATATGCGCCGCGGCCAGTCGCTGGTGGTGTGGGCG
Organism: Paraburkholderia sp. USG1; assembly: GCF_031570135.1. Lineage (NCBI taxonomy): Bacteria > Pseudomonadati > Pseudomonadota > Betaproteobacteria > Burkholderiales > Burkholderiaceae > Paraburkholderia > Paraburkholderia sp. USG1. The sequence continues at coordinate 68,309 of NZ_JAMWXW010000033.1, forward strand.
ATTCGCGAAGGCCGCCAGTGCGCGCGTTCCGTCGACGCGTTCCTGATGGGTCATTCGGAACTGCCGCGCTAAACGTCTCCGGCCGGCTTTCACGCTCCGGCGCGAAAGCCGGCTTCTGCTTGCAGGAAGAGGTGGAGGCGACAAATGTGCCACGTGAGCGGCACATCGAGCGGTGAAAAAACAAAGCCGGGCACCTGCGAGGGTGACCCGGCTTTTTAACGCCAACGCGCCGTGGCGCTATGTGCCTGACTTGCGATACCGCGCCAATGTCAGTCCATCCAGATCGATCTCCGGCTTGCGGTCCGTAATCAGGTCCGCGACCACGCGACCCGAACCCATCGACATCGCCCAGCCCGTCGAGCCGTGCCCGAGGTTCAACCACAGTTTCTCCACGCCTGACGGACCAAGCAGCGGCGCACCGTCGGGTGTCATCGGACGGCGGCCCACCCAGAAATGCGCGGACGTAGGATTGGCCGCGTGTGGGAACCAGTCGCCGAGCACTTTCATTAGCGTTTGCAGAGCCTGTTCGCGCAAGGTGCTCTCGCGATTGCCGAGTTCGGCGGTGCCGGCCACCCGCAGGTTGTTGCCGAAACGCGTGATCGCCGTTTTCAGCGATTCGTCCATCAACGCGGCGCGCGGGGCTTTTTCTTCGTCGGTGATGGGCAGCGTCGCCGAATAGCCTTTCACCGGATAAAGCGGCACCTTCACACCGAGCCGCGCGAGCAGCGCGGCACTGTCGACGCCCAGCGCCACCACCACGGCATCCGCGTGCAACATCCCGGTGCCGCGTTCGCTCTCGATACGCACCGCGCGTACCGCACCGCCTTGCACGTCGAGCGAAGTCACCCGCGTGTCGAAACGAAAGCGCACGTCGTTGCGTTCGCAGATCGCGCGCAGTTCGCGGGTAAAGCGGGCGCAATCGCCGGCTTCGTCGTCGGGCAGATAGAGCCCTGAGAGCGGCGCCTGACGCGCCCAGCGCAAGCCCGGCTCGATCTCGACACACTGCGCCGTACTGACTTCCCGGTGCGCGATGCCGGCATCGCGCAGCACCGCAAGCGCCGGTTGCGCGAGTTCGACGTCGTACTCGCTGCGAAACAACTGCAGATAGCCCTGGCTGCGGCCATAGTCGAACGGATGGCGGCCGCGGAATTCATGCAGGCATTCGCGGCTGTAGTAAGCAATGCGCTGCATGCGCTGCTTGTTGACGCGAAACCGTTCGAGATCGCATTCGCGCAGCCAGCGCACGATCCAACGCCACTGAGCGGGATCGAAAGTCGGGCGGAAGATCAGCGGCGAGGCCGGTTTGAACAGGTATTTGAGAATCTTGGCCGGCATGCCGGGCGCGGCCCAGGGCGTCACGTAGCCCGGTGCGATCACCCCCGCGTTGCCGAAACTGGTGGAGAGCGCGACATCAGGCTCGCGCTCGATCACCGTCACCTCGCAGCCTTGCTGGCGCAGATAAAAAGCCGTGGCGACGCCGATCACGCCGCCGCCCAGAACAATCGTTTTCATGTGTGTGTACTGCGGATTCAGGCAGCGGGGCGGGTGGTCCCGAGTACCTTGCCCTTGGTCTCAGGCAGACATATCGCCGCGATGATCACGAGCAGATAGCCCGAGCCCGCCACGATGCCCATCGCCTTCACCAGCGTCATGGTTTGCGACAGTGTACCGACCAGAATCGGAAAGAACGAGCCGAGCCCGCGCCCGAGGTTGTAGCAGAAGCCTTGTCCCGAGCCGCGTATCGCGTTCGGATACAGCTCCGACAGGTATGCGCCCACGCCTGCAAAAATCCCCTGCACCACGATGCCGAGCGGAAAACCGAGCGCGAGCATCATGCCGTCGGTGATCGGCAGCATGGTGTAGAACATGCCGAGTACGAACGAGCCGATTGCGAACAGCACGAACGACGCACGCCGGCCAATCCTGTCGCACAGAATCGCGCCGACAATATAGCCCGTGAACGAACCGACGATCAGCACGATCAGATAGCCGCTCGTGTTGAACACCGACAGATGGCGCACGGTCTTCAGATAAGTCGGCAGCCAGGTGGTGATCGCGTAATAGCCGCCGAGCATGCCGGTGCACAGCGCGCTGCCGAGCAGGGTGGTTTTGAGGTGAGCGGCGGAGAAGATCTGCAGGAAGTGCGAGGTGTCGAAACCGCTCTCGCGGGCGCGGCGCGTTTCGAGAAAGATTTCCGGATCGCTCACGTTGCGGCGAATATAGATGATCCACGCCGCGGGCAACAGGCCGATCCAGAAGCAGGCTCGCCACGCATATTGCTCCGGCAGCAGCGCGAAAAAGGCCCAGTAGATGATCGCCGCAGCCGCCCAGCCGAACGACCAGCTGCTTTGCACGGTGCCCACGGCTTTCGCGCGGTGCTGAGGCGAGCGAATGGTTTCGGCCATCATGATCGTCACGACCGACCATTCACCGCCGAAGCCAATGCCCTGCAGCGTGCGGGTGGCGAGCAGTTGCCAGAACGAGTGGGTGAAGCCCGACAGAAAGGTAAAGAGCGCAAAGGTGGCGATAGTCCACTGCAGCACCCGGATGCGGCCATAGCGGTCGGCGAGAATGCCGGCGAGCCAGCCGCCCACCGCCGACGAGATCAGCGAACTGGTGGCGATCATGCCGGCTTCGCTCCTCGTCATGCCCCATGTCGCGATCAGCGTCGGAATGAGGAAGGAGTAGATCATGAAGTCGAAGGCGTCGACCGCGTAGCCGCCGAAGCCGGCGTACAAGGTGCGGCGTTCGCGCTGGGTCAGTTCGGTAAACCATTGGAGAGAGGGCATTTTTGTTGTGGTCGCCAGGACGTGTCGGCCTGCCGTGGGCTCGAATGTGGGGTGTTCGTATTCTACGGGGCGTGGCGTAGTGGGGCCAGTTGTGGTCAAAAATGGCGGTCATTCCTTACCAACTACTACCGTGTAACCCAAAATATACAGAGCGTGGTTAAACTGCACTCGCAGTGCCGATGCTGCGACTCACCTTCTCACGTCCGCGCCAGCCACGCCTAATGCCCGCTACCGCAAAAACCTGCTCGCCGTTCTGTCGCTCCGCGAGCACGTTCCTGCGGACAAGCCGGATTTCGGCCCGTGAGGCCGTGGCGTCGCGCCGGAACTTTCTGAAGCGCTCGGCCGGCGCCCTGCTGATCTCCGGCGTGGGCGGCTCGCTGCTGTCCGCTTGCGGCGGGGGCAACCTCAGCGACGATCCGCCTGCAACGCCACGCCTTGCGTCGGTCGGCAACTTTCGCGACCTCGCGGGGGCGGCGCCCTATCCGACCGTCGACGGCAAACAGATGCGCCGTGGCGCGTTCTATCGCGCGAACGCGCTGACGCTCGACGCCGCCGACCAGGCCGCGATCGACCGGCTCGGCATTGCCTCGGTCTACGATCTGCGCACGCCGGCTGAAATCGCGCGAACCGCCGATATTCTGCCGCGCGGCGCGACAACCCGGACGCTCAACGTGCTGGGCACCGCCGACTTCGTCGCGCCGGCTTTCGACACGGCGGCCGCCGCCGTCGCGTTCATGGAGGCGCAGGCGCGCGGCTACGTGACCGGCGCCGCGCAGCGCGCCGCTTACGGTGCGCTCCTGACGAATCTGGCCGACGCTCCCGGCGCGCAACTGTTTCATTCCAGCGCGGGCAAGGATCGCGCGGGCTGGATCGCGGCGCTCCTGCTCAGCATTGCGAATGTGCCGCTCGACGTGATCATTCAGGACTATCTGTTGAGCAACGTCTATCTGGCGCCGCAGATCAAGGCGCAAACCGACACGCTGCGCACGCAGGACGGCGACGCCGCCGCTTCGGTCGAAGCGCCGTTGTTGAGCGTTCAGGAAAATTACTTGCAGGCCGGCTTCGACCAGGTGCAGGCGAGCTACGGCACGATGGTGAGCTACCTGACGCAAGGCCTCGGCGTCTCGCAGGCGACCATCGACACTTTGCACAGCCGCCTCGTGGTCTGAAGCGTCAGCGTGTTGCGTTCACCGCAGGCAAAAAAAGTCCGCCCCAAGGGAGCGGGCGGACGGAGAAGGGCGGCATCGAGGTTGCCGGGGCCGACTATAAGGCCGCCGCGCCTGCGAGAGTCCGTCCAGTAAGGGCGCGTAAGCGCCCATAAGAAGCGCCAGCGCAACTTCCGCTCACGTCAGCGCTGGCACCGCGGGCAATTCGATCCGCACTTCCAGACCGCCCTGCGCGTGATTGCGCACGTGACACCGTCCGCCGCGGTCGTGCGCGAGCCGCGCGACGATCGCGAGACCCAAGCCGCAATGGCCTTCGCCGCCACGCGCGGCGTCGAGCCGTACGAACGGCTTCATGGCGGCGGCAATGCGCCCGTCGGGAATGCCGGGACCGTGGTCGCGTACGCTGATCACCCAATGGCCGTCATGGCGCGCGGTGCCGATATCCACGGGCGGCGCGCCGTGTTCGAGCGCGTTATCGACGAGGTTCGTGACCAGCCGGTCGAGCAGCGTGCGCGGCAACGTGAACGCCGAACCGGCACGCAGGTCGAGCTTGAAGAGCGGCGTTTCGGTGCTGTCGCCGGCGGTGAACTGTTCCCGCAGGAAATCGTCGACCTCGACCGGCGGGCCGGCTTCTGCGGACTGGCCCGCGAATTCGAGAAACTGCTGGACGATGTTGGTCAGCGAGTCGACATCGCGGATCAAACCGGCGCGCTCGTTTTCCGCCACCAGTACGCTCGCGCGCAACTTCAGCCGCGTGAGTGGTGCTTTCAGATCGTGCGCGACGCCGGCCAGCATCACGGCCTGGTCGTCGCCGGCTTCGTTCAGGCGCCGCATCATGTCGTTGAAGGAGCCGATCAGATCGCGCAGCTCGCGCGGGCCTTGCACTGTCACCGGCTCCGGGCGGCCGCCCGAGCCGAACGCGCGCGCGGCGTCGGCGACGCGCGACAGCGGCCGCTGCATCTGCCAGGCGGCGAACACGGAGAGGATCAGCGCGGCGAGCAGCATCGAGATCGACTCGATGAGGAAGCGCGGGCGCGGCGGTACGTCCACCGGCACGACAACCCAGTTCGACTTGCCGGGAAACAGCACCCACAACTGCGGCGGGCGCAGGTCGTCGACGGCGATCCGGGTGCCGGGCGGCAGATTCTCGCGCAGATGCCGGCTCAGTTCGACCAGCGGATGATTGGCCGGCTCGTGCAGATGCACGCTCGCCGGCATGTTCCAGGTGGGCACGAGATGCACGCGCATGGCGGGCGCGAGCGCGGCGCCTTTCATCGGCTCGCCGTTGATCGCCTGCAACACCAGCAGGATGCCGCGCGCGAAGCCGTCGATTTCATGGCGCGGCGGCTGCATCACCACCAGCACGAACCAGCCGGCCTGAATCGCGAACAACACCGCCGCCGAGAGTAACGCCATCCTGCCGAACAGCGTGTTCAGCGGGTTCTTCATGCGCCTCTGGCGGCCTCGTCGGCGAAGGGTGTGCCGTCGGCGTCGGGCACGAACACATAGCCTTTGCCGCGCACCGTCTGCACGTAGCAGGGGTTCGACGGATCGTCTTCGATCACGCGGCGCAGGCGCCAGATCGGCACGTCGAGGCTGCGGTCGCGGAAGGCGAGATTGTCGCGATGCACGAGATCGTGAATCAGCACGCGCGAGAGCACCTTGTACGGATTGTTGACGAAGATCTTCAGGAGCGCGAACTCACTGTCGCGCAGCGGCAGTTTCGAACTGTCCCGGCACAGCGAACGGGTTGCGAAGTCGAGCTCGAACGGACCGAAGCGATACGGCTTGCGGGCTTCCGGCGCGCTCGTGGTGGACGGCCCGCGCCGGCGCAGCACCGTGTGGATGCGCGCGAGCAATTCGCGTGGGTCGAACGGCTTGGTCAGGTAGTCGTCCGCGCCGAGCGAGAGTCCGACAATGCGGTCGGCCACCGTGCCGCGCGCCGTCACGAAGATCACCGGGATATCGTCGCCGGCGGCGCGCAGCGCGGTGAGCGCGCGCAGGCCGTCGGTGTTCGGCATCATGATGTCGAGCACGACGACCGATGGCCGTTCACGTTCGAGCCGGCGCTGGAGATGGGTGCCGTCGTGGAGCACGGACGCATCGAAGCCGTTCGATTGCAGAAACTTGCAAAGCAGATCGCGTACGACCGGATCGTCGTCGACGATAAGGACCTGTGGATTCATGGCGAAATTCTAGACTGGCATGTGCGACAGGCGTCCGACTGTTTTCTTACCAATGCTTACGTCACGCTGCGCGGCTGTCGGCGGCTCGTTTGCGGCGACCGTCACACAAGGCTCACGGGATATTCAGCGCGGCCATATTCGGCAATGTGCGCAGCAGCGCCCGCGGCCCGCTTCGCATCCCCAACATTCCTCCCAAGAAAGAATTTGCGCGTATTTGGAACTGGCCGAAACGGCGCGCAACGGCTCGTAAGAACCGCCGGAAAGCGCGCGTTCCTTCGTGCATCGGCACCGCGTGTGCAGCGAGATGATTCGTCGTGCAGTACGTTGCGCCGCATGCTGAAAACAGCCTAACGCCTTGGGCCCACGGCAGGCGGCGTGAAATCGAAACCTAGCGCCACGCGAGGCTCATCATGACCGTTCCCAGCAATCTCACCTCCACCCGCTTTTCTTCGCTGGCGCCAACGCCGCCGACGGAAAGGCCCGCAGCCGCCAACAGTTCGAGTGCCGCCGCGCAGACACGGGAGTCCGCCAGCCGGACACAGCCGTCGCTGCCTGCCGGGCTCGTCGGGCATCACGTCAATACCACAGCCTGACGTACAGAGGCCCGTGTGTCGACCCCGAGAATTCTTCACCGCTTCATGCGAATTGCCGCGTGGTTGACGCTCGGCGCGGCGCTGCTGCCTCTGGGTGGCTGTGCCGTCGCCGCGCTGCCGTGCCGGCTGACCTCGGCCACACTGAAAATCATCCCGGTCGTCGGCCATGCCGCGGCCTCGCCGTTCGACATGTGTTCATCCGCCATCGACTGAATCATGACACTCAAACGGATTGCCTGCGCGCTGGTATTGCTGGGCGGCGTGTTTTCGTTGACCGTTGAAGCGCAGCCGCTCGTGCGTGAGACGGGTGCGTCGAGCGCCGCGTCGAAAGAACCTTCCGCCGATGCACGGCGGCGCCCGCAAGACGCGCCGTTCGCGTTCCGTGGCGTCGCGCTCGGCATCACGCTCGACGAATTCCGTGCGGGCTCGACCGTGCGGGCCACGCCGCCCGGCAGCGTGCCGGTCTGCGAGACGGACGTGCAGGCGGGCGCGCTCGGCATGCGGCTGAAGTCGCACGAGAGCCTGACGGTGGCATGCCGCTGGGCATATCGCGCGGACAACGGCTGGGTGGTGTCGCAAGCGGTGGTCGACGGCGCGCCCGCGCTGGAGCATGTGCTGCGCTTTGCGCGCGTGGACGGGCAACGCGCGCTGCGGCTGTACGAAATTTCTTTCGTGATCGACGAGATCACCGCCGAGGACTTGCGCGACGCGCTCGCGGACCGCTACGGGCCACCGCGTCAGGCGACGCAGAACGTGTCGGCCTCGGGCGCAATGCCCACGTACGTCTGGGAAAACGCGGTGAGTTCGATCACGTTGTGCTTTCTGCCGGGCACTCGCAACGGCACGCTCACCTATTTGCTGAAGGGCTCGGATGCGTGGGTGAAGTCGGTCGTGCGGCAATGGCAGGCGAGCGGCGCCGAGGCGGGTTGATGAGCGGCATTGAGTGTGTGGCCGTGAGGCCCGTTTCGAACAAGGAGCATGCATGACTGCGCTACGTCTCACTGTCGCGCTAGGCGCGGCGGCCTGCCTCGCGGCTTGCGCGAGCCGGCAAAATTCGATCGTGGATACGCCGATGGCGCCGCCGCTCGCCTCGGCGCCGTTGAACGTCAACACGCAAGGCGCGATCTATCAGGCCGGCGCTCCGTTGCTGCTATACGAAACACCGCGCGCGCAACATATCGGCGACGTATTGACGATCCGTCTCGCGGAATCGTATAGCGGCAATAACAGCGCGACCGCCGCGGCGAGCCGTTCGAGCAGTATTACCGCCGACGCCGCCGACCACTCCACCAATGCCGCCGCGCGACTCGCGCGATTGTTCAACATCGGCTCGGCGAGCACCGACTACAAGGGGCAAGGCAGTCTCACCGATGTCAGCGGCATGAGCGGCACGCTTGCCGTCACGGTGATCGGCACGATGTCGACCGGCAACCTGGTGGTGTCGGGCGAGAAGGTCATTGCGATGAGCGGCAACCGCGACCGGCTGCGCCTGTCGGGCATCGTCAATCCCAAGGATATCGAAGCGGGCAACTATGTTGCGTCGGGCAAGGTGGCGAACGCGCGTATCGAACAGGCCGGTGTGGGGATGGTGTCCGACGCCACGACAATGGGCTGGCTGCAGAGAATGTTCCTGAGCGTGCTGACGTTCTGAGCGGCCGGCGTGCTGGATAGCTGACGCGCAGCGGTGCAAGAGTCGATATCCATCGCACCTTGCGTCACCCGGTCAGGCCAGCGGCGCGTCGCGTTCGGCTGCGCCGATTTCGCCGTCCGGCACGAACACGTAGCCGCGTCCCCACACGGTTTGCACATAGCGCGGCTCGGACGGATCGACTTCGATCAGCCGGCGCAAACGCCAGATCGAGACGTCCAGGCTGCGATTGCGATGCAACTCGCTATTGCCGTGCAGCTTCTCCAGCAACTGCGCGCGCGTGAGCACGGTCATCGCGTGGGAGACGAATATCTTGAGCATGGCGAATTCGCTCGAACGCAACGCAATGCGCTCGCCGTCCCGGCGCAATTCGCGCGCCGGGAAATTCACTTCGAAACGGCCGAAGCGGTATGGCGCGCGCTGCTCCGGCGCGCTCGGGGCAATGGAGCCGCGACGGCGCAGCACGGTGCGAATCCGCGCGACCAGTTCGCTCGGTTCGAAGGGCTTGCCGAGATAGTCGTCCGCGCCGAGTTCGAGGCCGATCACGCGGTCGATCGGATCGGCACGCGCGGTCAGCAGAATCACGGGAATGTCGTCGCCGGCTACGCGCAACGCGCGCAGCGCGCTGATGCCGTCGAGCTCCGGCATCATGATGTCGAGCACGATCAGGGCTGGCCGCTCGTCCTGCAATTGGCGCTGCAGCGCCATGCCGTGTTCGAGCGTGTCGACCTTGAAGCCGCGTCCCTGCAGATATCCGCTGACGAGCTCACGTACGACGGGGTCGTCGTCGACGACAAGAATGGATGGGTTCATTCAGGTCATCTTAGAGAAGCGTGCGCGCGCAGCAAAGCACGTCACGCTTTCGAATCCTTTCCCATGTAAGAGAAAGCAAGAGGCCCGCGCGCCTAGTTCGCCTGGGAAGTCTGAATGGTCTGCGGCGGCTGGCGCCCGAAGTCGGTCCGATCCACTACCATTCGCGCGATCAGGCCATTGAGCTTGGTCGAGGCCGAAGAGAAGCGGTCGGTGTTCAGGCCGCCGGTCTGATAGCGGGCCGTGACCAGAATACGGCCGTTCTGGATCAGCGTCAGGTCGATGATCGACAGGTACTGGATCGTTTCGTCGCTGAACGAGCGGCGGCCGTAATCGATCGCGGCGTTGTAGACGAGGCGTGCCTCGCAGCCGGCGGGCGATGTGCCCGGATTGTAGACGTCCGAACGAATGCCGCGCCGGTCGAGCGCGAGTTGCAGCGCCGGCACGAAATCGCCGACCGACACGTTCTGATTCACTTCGACGCAGACGTGGCGCACGTCGGCCGGCCGGCCGTTGACGAAGGTCGGCGACGAGTAGTTCGCGGCGATCGCGTAGCCCGCCTGTATGACTGAACCGGTGGCGTCGGCGGCCTGGATCAGCGTCCATGCGCAGCCGTTCAAGCCGAGCGCCAGGGTCGCGGAGACGGCGAGCCACGCGCACGGACGCCACAACGCGATCCACGCGGCCCGTGGGGCTCGCGTGAAAGCGTCAGCGCGCATGGTCGGCATGAAGGTCATGAGGCGGCGTCGGGCGGCGGTCGGAGAATTGCGGGAATCACAGCGGGTAACGGCGATCGGGCTCACGCTCAGCGCGTGACGCGCAGGCGCAATTCGTTCTGCCCCTGCACGCTTGCCGTGACACTGACGCGCCGCTCGGCGGTGGTCACGATGAAATGCTGGCGCGTCGGAGTGTTGATGTCATGCACGACATTCGGGAAGCAGGCCGCGATATCGGCGCCGAATTCTTCGAGCGGATCGAAGACGACACCGTCGGCTTGCCAGTGCGCGCGCCAGTGGCAATCGTATGCATGCGTGCTGGCGCGGCAGTCGTCGACGCTTTCCGTGCCCGGCAGTTGCGCGGCGGATTGGGTCTGCAACTGCCGGAAATCAGCGGCGTCGACGATGTGCTTGAGCGCGGGGCAAACGTCGGCCGGCTCGTGAGCGAGACTGGCCTGGTTCGCTTGTGCCGCATGCGCGGCGCTCGCGACGAGCAGCGCACCGAGCGCAAGCGCGAGACGCTGGGTCAAAGGATGGAAGCGGCGATCGAATGACATGTGAGAATCCAGTAGCGGTGAATGACGTGGGGCAGGACGTGGTACGGCCCGCACGACTATCGTCGCCGCCGGAGGGCATTTTCAAAGCACGGAACAGCTTGCCGGCTTCGCAAATGCTTTCGAACTCTTCTCGCGTGTTTCGGGATGTTGCGGCGCGAGCCTGGCATCGCCAGGGTTGGCGGCCGGCGCGCTGCGTTCTGGCGTGGCTGCGTGAGGAGGCGTTGCGGCCGAGGTGCCGCACGTGTGGCTCTTGTGAGGTACGTGCGGCTTGCGTGGCGCCTTTCGCTCAGCCGAGCGTGAGGCCGCCGTCGATGTGGATCACCTGGCCGGTGATGTGGCGCGCCTCGTCGGAGAGCAGGAACGCGATCAGCGCGGCGATGTCCGCAGGTTCGGCGACATGGCCGAGCGGCGTCGCTTCGGCGGCGCGACTCCACACCGCTGCATTATCGGCACTCGGGCCGCGATCTTTACGCGTATAGCCGGGCGCCACGCAATTGACCGTCACGCCGTGCGGTGCCAGTTCCGCCGCGGCGGTTTTCGCCAGCGATTCGAGCGCCGCTTTCGCGGCGGCTGTCGCGGCAAACGGCGCGTCCGCGCGATAGCGGTGCGCGACGAACGAACTGAGCGCGATCACGCGGCCGCGCTTCGACGTCTCCAGCGCGGGCGTCGCCCGTTTGACGAGCGCCGCGAATGCGGCAGGCATGGCCGCGAAGGCTGCGCTGAACGCGTCCGGATCGAGTCCACCAAGCGTTTGGCGCTGCGCGTGTCCCGCGTTGGCGACCAGTTGATCGAGCGCGCCGAAGCTCGCCAGCGTTTGATGGATCAGATGCTCCGCGGCGCCGCGTTCGGCGAGATCGCCGTACACCGTCGCGCAGCGCGAGCCGTTCGCGCTGCAATCGGCGGCGACCTGCGCGAGCCGTTCACGCGCTTCGTGGTCGGCGCCGCGTGCGTGCAGCATCAAGGCCGAGCGTGGCGCGGCAATGCGCCGGGCCAGCGCGGCGCCGATGCCGGAACCGGCGCCGGTGATCAGCACGACGCGCTCGAATCCGGCGCTGCCCGCTTCGTTCAGATCGCCGACGTCGCTCATGCCGCGACCGCTTCGTCCGAGCGCTCGACGTCGAGCGTTTCGTCATGGAACGCGGCCAGCGACTCGCGATGCGCGACACTGACAATCGCCGCCTTCGGCAGCCTTTCCGTGAACAGGCGATACAGGCGCGCCTCGTTTTCCGCGTCGAGCGCGCTGGTCGCTTCGTCGAGGAACAGATAGTCCGGCTTGTGCAGCAGCACGCGCGCGGCGGCAAGGCGCTGTTGCTCGCCGGGCGAGAGAATGCGGGTCCAGTGTCCCGATTCCTGCAGACGGTCCGCGTACTCCGACAGATGACAGACGACGAGCGCTTCGCGGCATTCGTCGTCGGTGTAGGTGTCGGCGGCGGACGGGTAGGCGAGCGCCGCTTTGAGCGTGCCGATCGGCATGTAGCTGACCTGCGGGATGAACATCATGCGCGCGTTGACCGGGGCGTCGATCGAGCCGTCGCCGAACGGCCACAAGCCGGCGAGAGCGCGCATCAGCGTGCTTTTGCCCGAACCCGACGGGCCGCGTACCAGCCAGCGCGAGCCCGGCCGGATCGCGACATCGCGAATGCGCGACAGCGGATTGCCGTTGGGCAGGGCGAGTTTGAGACATTCGGTGGTGAGTTTGTCTTCGTCGACGAAATGCAGATTGATACCGCCATGCGCGGTAGCCGGCGAGACCGATTCCTTCAGGTGCGGCGCGTGCACGACACGCTTGAATTCACGCAACCGGTTCACGGTGGCGCGCCATTCGACCAGGGTGCCGTAACTGTTGATGAACCAGGAGAACGAATCGCTGACGGTGCCGAATGCGCTGGAAATCTGCATCAGCACGCCAAACGTGAAGGCGCCGGCGAAGTAGCGGGGCGCGGCGACCACCAGCGGGAAGATGATCGCGATCTGGCCGTAGAAGCTCAGCACGAACGTGAGGCGCTTGGTGTACTTCATCACCTGCCACCAGTTGTCGCGGATGCGCGCGAACAACGAGTGCGCGTTCTTCTTCTCGGTTTCCATGCCGTTGTAGAAGGCGATCTGCTCGGCGTTTTCACGCAGACGGATCAGGCCGAAACGGAAATCCGCCTCGACTTTCTGCGCCTGGTAGTTGATCGGCACGAGCGGATGGCCGACTTTCTGGATGATCAGCGAGCCGACCACGGCATAAAGCGCCGCGGCCCACACCATGTAGCCGGGGATCTCGATCGGCATGCCGCCGAGCGAAATGGTCAGCGCGCCGGCGAGCGACCACAGGATCGTGATGAACGACACCAGTGTGACGACCGTGGACAGCAGGTCGAGCGTCAGCGAAAGGGTGCTGGTGGCGAACGATTGCAGATCGTCGCTGATCCGCTGGTCGGGGTTGTCGGCGAGGCGGTCGCGCTCGATCCGGTAGAACGCGCTGTCTTTCAGCCACTCGTTCAGATAGCGCGTGGTGAGCCACTGGCGCCAGCGGAACCCGAGCATCTGGCGCAGGTAGCGGCCGTACACGGCGAGAATGATGAAGCCGAACGCGAGTGCCGAGAACACCATCAGCAGGTGCGGGAAGTCGTGCACGTTCTTGGTTTGCAGCGCGTTGTAGAAGTCGGCGCTCCAGCGGTTCAGACGCACGTTGATCCACACCACGAGCAGATTCATCACGATGATCGCGATGAGCAGGCCCCATGCCGTGTTTCGTTCTTCGGAGACCCAGTAGGGCTTGATCAGGCTCCAGGCGGAGACTTTTTCGTCGGGCGGCAGCGCGTGGCTGGCAGAGGTATTCGGTGTCATGAGCATCCTGAAGTAGTGCTGGCCCATTCGGGGCTGACCCGTGGAGCAGGTCCGTCTGCGGGCTGCCCTGCGGCGGGTTTGCGTTACATGCCCGGGCGTCGTGCTCGACGAACGCACGCCCGGGTGAGCGTCCGATTCTGGCGCGAAGCCCTTAAGCGAAAATTAATGCTCGCCGCGAGGCCTTGCCGGATCCCGCCGGGAACGTGGCGAGGTCGGCTGGCGTGCCGTCCGCGCCGCATTCGCGCGGCATCCTGTGCTGGCATTGTGCCAGAGCGCCGCCTTGGACCGTATTGATAGTGAGAAAGATGGTGCCGGATCAAATTCCGTGCGGCGTGGCGAGCCGCTGGTTTGCGGGCGCCGCGCCTTTTATGGTCTAATGGGCTTCGACGAAACAGGGGTGCTTCGCGCACAGGCGGCATGGTTTTCATGCTGCGGCGGCGAGGCTGAGAGAGACCCTTTGCACCCGATCCGGGTAATACCGGCGCGGGAAGTTTCCGGAAGCAGCCAGTCTTCCATTCCCCGCCGGGCGGCGTTAGTCATTGGAGCGCGCATTGCCCGGCCGGCCTCACCCGCCGGTTTCGTCCTGGGTACGTGCGTTTTTGTGGCCGTACGGAAAGGACTCGATGACCGCCTATTCTTCAGATATGTGTTTTGCTCTTCGTCACGCCGCCGTCGGCGCGCCGTGCTTCAGCGTTGCTTGCCGTCCTGAAACGGAGTGTGCGCGATGACGCGTCCTGCACAACCCGATTTCGCCGTGCTCGGCGGTGGCCTGTGCGGGCGGCTGGTCGCGTGGCGTCTCGCCGGACTGGGGCATCGCGTGGCGCTCTATGAGCGTGGCGACGCCGCCGGTTCGCAAGCCGCCGCGTGGGTCGCCGCGGCCATGCTGGCGCCGCTCGCGGAAGCAGCCAGTGCCGAGTTGCTGATCACGCGCCTCGGCGCGAGTTCGCTCGAGAGCTGGCCGCAAGTGCTGGCCGAGTTGCCCGAGCCGGTGTTCTTTCAGCGCAATGGCACGCTGGTTGTCTGGCATCACGCCGACCGCACCGAAGCGCCGCTGTTCGAGCGCCGGGTGCGCTCGAATGCCCCGCCGGAATTGCTGGACGGAGGCTTCATCACTCTGGCGGGCGCGCAGCTCGGCGCGGCCGAGCCTGCGTTGGCGGGGCGTTTCAATCAGGGCTGGCTGTTGCCGCGCGAAGGCCAGCTGGATAACCGGCAGGTGCTGGCGGCGCTCGCCGCAGGCCTCGCGCAACGCGGTGTCGAAACACACTGGAATACGCCGGTCGACGATCACGCGCTGCCGGCCGCCCATATCACGATCGACTGCCGCGGCCTCGGCGCGAAGTCCGTGCTGCCCACGCTGCGCGGCATTCGCGGCGAAGTGGCGCGCGTGCATGCGCCCGGTATCAAACTGACGCGGCCGGTGCGGCTGCTGCATCCGCGCTATCCGCTCTATATCGCGCCGAAGCAGGACGATCTCTACGTGATCGGCGCTACCGAAGTGGAAGGCGAGGACATGTCGCCGGTCAGCGTGCGCTCGGCGCTCGAACTGCTGAGCGCGGCGTTTTCCGTGCATCCCGGCTTTGGCGAGGCACGCATCCTCGAACTGAATTCGCAGTGCCGCCCCACTTTACCGGACCACCGTCCGGCTTTGCTGTGGGACGGCGCGCAGACGCTGCGCGTGAACGGCCTGTACCGGCACGGCTACATGATCGTGCCCGAAGTCGCCGACGAAGCCGTGCGCTTTGCCGCGGCGCGGCTCGACGGCCGCATCGGCGACGCCGATGCTTTCGCCGACTGGCAACGCGGTGCTCGCTGGAGCGAGCTCTTTCAACTGGACTCCGCGCGGGAGCCGGCATGAGCGTTGCGCGAGTGGTCTTTATCCGGACGAGCGCTGCGCTGCGCGCGGCTTTCGCCATCGATTGAACCGTATTCGGACATCATGGACATTCATATCAATCAGAAGCCGTTGTCGCTGCCCGAGGGCGCGACTGTCGCCGACGCGCTCACCGCGTACGGCGCCCGCCCGCCGTTTGCGGTCGCGCTGAACGGCGATTTCGTGGCGCGCACCCAGCATGCGGCGCGCGCGCTGCAGGCAGGCGACAAACTCGACGTCGTGCAACCCGTGGCCGGCGGCTGAGCGTCTCGCCACGCATTGCCGGGCTGCCGGTGTGCACGAAACCAAGGATTATGCAAATGACTTCCCTCCAGACCGCCGACGCGCTCACGCTTTACGGACAGACCTTCGCGAGCCGTGTGCTGCTCGGCACCTCGCGCTATCCGTCGTTGCAATCGCTGTCCGATTCCATTGGCGCGGCGCGCCCCGGCATGGTGACCGTCGCGCTGCGCCGGCAGATGAACGAAGGCGGCGCGGAAGCCGGCTTCTTCGACCTGCTCAAGCGTCACGGCGTGCCGCTCCTGCCGAACACGGCCGGCTGCCTGACCGTCGGCGAGGCGGTGACGACCGCGCATATGGCGCGCGAAATCTTCGACACCGAGTGGATCAAGCTCGAACTGATCGGCGACGACTACACGCTGCAGCCCGACCCGGTCGGCCTGATCGAAGCGGCCACGCAACTGGTCAAGGACGGCTTCAAGGTGCTGCCGTATTGCACGGAAGACCTGGTGATCGGCCGCCGTCTGCTGGACGCCGGCTGTGAAGCGCTAATGCCGTGGGGCGCACCGATCGGCACCGGCAAGGGCGTGATCAATCCGTACGGCCTGCGCGTGTTGCGCGAGCGGCTGCCAGACGTGCCGCTGATCGTCGACGCCGGGCTCGGCGTGCCGTCGCATGCTGCGCAGGTCATGGAGTGGGGGTTCGACGGCGTGCTGCTGAACACCGCCGTCTCGCAGGCAACGCACCCCGACGCGATGGCACGCGCCTTTGCGCTGGGCGTCGAAGCGGGCCGCCAGGCTTTTCTGGCGGGGCCGATGGCCGAGCGCGAAAGCGCGCACGCGAGCACGCCGGTGGTCGGCATGCCGTTCTGGCATCAAGACGGGAGCGCCGCATGACGCAGACTTTGACATTGAAAGATCGCGACCTTTTCTGGCCGCCCGCCGACGAACTCACCGAGGCCGCCGAGCGCATCCGCGCCCGGCTGGGCGACTGGCCGCCAACTCATGCGCCGTGGCGCATCTGCCTGACCGCGCCGGACGAACTGAACGGCAGCGACCTGATCGTGATTGCCGACGCGCAGCAGCACGGCGAGCAGATGGCGCGCTGGCTGGTGCGCGGCGCCGGCGTGATCGAAGCCGCCGAGGAGAAGGCCACGCTGCATCTGGGCGGCGAAAAATACCGCCTGGAAGGCCATCTGGCGGAAGACTGGATTGCCGCGCTGGCGGCTTTTCTGGACTGTGGTTTCGATCCGCATGACGCATTGGTGCTGGCGCTGGCCTGGCGCGACGGCGACGAAACCCGTGCCGACGACGCCTTTCCCGCTGATCTCAGCCGCTTTCCGCGTCTCGCCGGTTTGCCCGACGCGCCTGCGCAGGCGTTCGCGCGCTGCCCGGAGCGGCTCGGCTTGTATCCCGTGCTGCCGACCGCGGAATGGGTCGAGCGGGTAGTCGGTTTCGGCGTGAAGACGGTGCAGTTGCGCCGCAAATCCGCCGAACCCGCCGACGAACTGAAGCGCGAAATTGCCCGCTGCGTGGCGGTCGGCCGTCAGTACGATGCGCAGGTGTTCATCAACGACCATTGGCAGGCTGCGCTCGAAGCCGGCGCTTACGGTGTCCACCTCGGCCAGGAAGACGTGCATACGGCGGACCTCGCCGCGCTCGCGTCGGCAGGCGTACGTCTCGGTCTGTCGACCCACGGTTTCTACGAGATTCTGAAAGCGCTGCATTTCCGGCCAAGCTACATTGCACTGGGCGCGGTGTTTCCGACCACCACCAAGATCATGCCGACCGAGCCGCAAGGCCTGCGGCGTTTGGCCCGCTACGTGCGGCTGCTCGATGGCGTCGTGCCGCTGGTGGCGATCGGCGGCATTGACCTGCAAGTGCTGCCCGACGTGCTGGCCACGGGCGTGGGCAGCGCGGCCGTGGTGCGTGCGGTGACCGAAGCAGCGGATCCGGGTTCTGCCGTTTCTGCACTGCAACAAGCGTTTACGCAATAATCGTCACGTTTGGTTAACGACGGGGCACCCTCAGGGCAACTTTTGCACGATGGCCCTATAATTCGGCCTTCCGTGTAAAAGGACTGTCAGTTTCGTGTCTTCCTCACCCGAGACCTTACTCGAGTTGCGCGACGTCGACTTCGGTTATGGCGACCGGCTCGTCCTGTCGAACCTGAACCTGCGCTTCAAGCGCGGCCAGGTCGTCGCGGTCATGGGCGGCTCGGGCTGCGGCAAGACCACGGTGCTGCGCCTGATCGGTGGTCTGGTGCGCGCACAGCGCGGCGAGGTCCTGTTTCACGGCCAGGACATCGGCCGGCAAACGCGCGACGGCCTCTACGCGCTGCGGCGCAAGATGGGCATGCTGTTCCAGTTCGGCGCGCTCTTCACCGACATGTCCGTGTTCGACAACGTCGCCTTCGCGCTGCGTGAGCACACCGACCTTCCCGACGAACTGATCCGCGACCTCGTGCTGATGAAGCTCAACGCGGTCGGCTTGCGCGGCGCGCGCGACCTGCTGCCGTCGGAGATTTCAGGCGGCATGGCGCGGCGCGTGGCACTTGCGCGCGCCATCGCGCTCGATCCCGAACTGATGATGTACGACGAGCCGTTCGCCGGTCTCGATCCGATTTCGCTCGGCATTACCGCGAACCTGATCCGCGCGCTGAATCAGGCGCTCGGCGCCACGTCGATCCTCGTCACTCACGACGTGCCGGAATCGTTCGCGATTGCCGATTACGTCTACTTTCTGGCCAACGGCGGAGTTCATGCCGCAGGCACGCCCGCCGAACTGCGGGAGTCGACCGATCCCACCGTGCGCCAGTTCATCGACGGCGCGCCGGACGGCCCCTTCAAATTTCACTATCCCAGCAAGACGCCGCTCGCGGCGGACTTCGGCATTGGCGGAGGTCAGTCATGATCAGTGCGATCGGCCGCTCGGTGCTCGATGGGCTGGGCACGGCCGGCTATGCCACGCGTTTCTTCTTCCGGCTGCTGCTCGAGTTTTTCCCGTTGTTGCGCCGTCCGCGTCTTGTCACGAAGCAGATCCACTTCGTGGGTAATTATTCGCTGGTGATCATCGCCGTGTCGGGCCTGTTCGTCGGCTTCGTGCTCGGTCTTCAGGGGTATTACACGCTGACCCGGTACGGCTCCGAGGAGGCGCTCGGACTGCTGGTCGCGCTCTCGCTCGTGCGCGAACTCGGGCCGGTGGTCACGGCGCTGCTGTTCGCCGGGCGCGCCGGTACGTCGCTCACGGCCGAGATCGGCTTGATGAAAGCGGGCGAGCAACTGACCGCAATGGAAATGATGGCGGTGGATCCGGTGAAGGTCGTGATCGCGCCGCGCCTGTGGGCGGGCATTATTTCAATGCCGATCCTCGCCGCGATTTTCAGCGCGGTCGGCGTGTTCGGCGGCTATGTAGTGGGCGTGCTGCTGATCGGTGTCGATGCCGGTGCGTTCTGGTCGCAGATGCAAGGCGGCGTCGATGTCTGGCACGACGTGGGCGCCGGCGTCGTCAAGAGCGCGGTATTCGGCCTCGCGGTGACGTTCGTTGCGCTGTTTCAGGGCTATGAAGCCAAGCCGACGCCGGAAGGCGTGTCGCGCGCCACGACCAAGACGGTCGTGTACGCGTCGCTTGCCGTGCTCGGCCTCGATTTTCTGCTGACCGCGCTGATGTTCAGCTAAGACTGCGCCACATTTTTTTCGCTGGCGGCGCGTCTACCGGACGCACGCGGCGGAAGTGTCGACGGCGTGGCGGATTCACTTTGGGATGACGATGAAAAAGACTGCTCTCGACTTCTGGGTCGGCCTGTTCGTGGTGTTGGGTTTCGTGGCGTTGCTGTTCCTTGCGCTGAAGGCCGGCAACATGAGCTCGTTGTCGTTCCAGGCAACATATCCGGTCAAGCTCAAATTCGACAATATCGGCGGACTGAAGGCGCGCGCCCCTGTGAAGAGCGCGGGCGTGACGGTCGGGCGGGTCGGTGAGATCGGCTTCGACAGCAACGCGTATCAGGCCGTCGTCACGATCGATCTCGACAAGCAGTACCAGTTTCCGAAAGACACGTCGGCGAAGATTCTGACTTCGGGTCTGCTCGGCGAACAATACATCGGGCTCGAGCCCGGCGGCGACACGGAGATGCTCAAGGCGGGCGACACCATCTCCATGACGCAATCGGCGATCGTGCTGGAAAACCTCATCGGACAATTCCTGTATAGCAAGGCTGCGGATTCCGGTGCGTCCAAGCCTGGCGCGGCCGGGAGCGCACCCGCAGCAGCGCCTGCGGCACCGGGCCTGCCCGCCTCCGGCGCGGGCGCTCAATAAGGAGAAAAAGAATGCAGACCACACGCATCCGGGCCGCGCATGCCTTCCCGATCGCTAAACTGGCAGTCGTCACAGCGCTGCTCGCCGGCTGTACCACCGTGCAGACACCGACCAAGGGCGACCCGCTCGAAGGTCTGAACCGCACGATGTTCACCGTCAACGACAAGCTCGACCAGTACGCGCTCAAGCCGGTCGCGAAGGGCTACGTGTGGGCGACCCCGCAGCCGGTGCGCGACAGCGTGACGAACTTCTTTTCGAACATCGGCGACGTCTACATTGCGGCCAACAACCTGCTGCAGCTGAAGATCACCGACGGTGTCGAAGACATCATGCGGATCGTGATCAACACGGTGTTCGGTGTGGGCGGCCTGTTCGATGTGGCGACGCTCGCCAAGCTGCCCAAGCACGACAACGACCTCGGCCTGACGCTCGGTCACTACGGCGTGCCGGCGGGCCCGTACCTCGTGCTGCCGTTGTTCGGGCCGAGCACCGTGCGCGACGCGGTCGGCTCGATCGGCAATTACTATATCAACCCGCTCAGCTACGTCGATCCGGCTGGTCTGAGCTGGGCTTTGTACGGCCTGAACGTGGTCAACACGCGTGCCAATCTGCTGGGCGCGAGCGACGTGCTGGAAGGCGCCGCGCTCGACAAATACTCGTTCGTGCGCAATGCGTATCTGCAACGCCGTCAGTACCTGTTGTCGGACGGCAAACAGTCGCAGGCGCTGCCGAACTACGGCGACGAAGCGCCGCTGCCGAAATACGACGATATGGAGGGCAGCGCGGCCGGTGCGCCGGCAGGCGCCGTAACCGGCACGGCGGGCACGCAAGGTGCTGCTGCCGCGAAGGCGCCGGCTTCCGGCGCGACGGCGGCAACGTCGCCGCAAGCGGCGTCGGGCACTGCGGCAGTACCGGAAGCCGCGTCGGGCAGCGCCGAAACGCCGCCGCTCGACCTGAATGGCGGCCCTGAAACGACGCAGATCCCGGCCGGCCAACTGGTCCCGCCTACGCGTTTCAATTTTCCGTCATTCAAATTGCGTTGATCGTGCAGCCGTAACAGATCGATACGACTCTCGCAGTTTGCGCATGGATTGCGGCTGAACTCGCGTGCTAATGTCGGCTCAAACGGTTGCACTATTTTTAAGGCAAGGCTCCCTATGATGAAAAAATTCTTCTTGATTCCGCTGTTCGCCGCGCTGTTCTCGTTTGCCAGTGCCGGTGTATCAGCACAAACGGTCGACACCAATTCGCCCGACGGCATGATCAAGACGGTTACCCAGCAGGTGATCGACTCAATTCGCGCAGACAAGTCGATCCAGCAAGGCGACATCTCGCACATCACCCGGCTGGTCAACGAAAAGATCCTGCCGTACACCGATTTCCGCCGCACCACGCAACTGGCAATGGGCCGCAACTGGCGCACGGCCACGCCGGAGCAGCAAAGCCAGGTGGTCGAGCAGTTCAAGATGCTGCTGATCCGTACGTACTCGGGCGCGCTGGCTCAGGTGCGTGACCAGCAGATTCAATACAAGCCGTTCCGCATGAGCCCGGACGACACCGACACGGTGGTGCGCTCGGTCGTGATGAACAACGGCTCGCCGATCGAACTCGACTACCGTCTGTACAAGACGCCGCAAGGCTGGCGCGTGTATGACATCAATGTGCTCGGCGCATGGCTGATCCAGGCGTATCAGCAACAGTTCAGCGAGCAGATCCAGCAGAAGGGCGTGGACGGACTGATCCAGTTCCTCACGCAGCGCAACCAGCAACTTGCCGCGGGCAAGCAGTCGTGAGCGAAGTGTCGAACCCTGTCGCCAGCCGCTTCGAGAGCGGCGCGACGCTGACCCACGAGAGCGCGAGCGCCGCGCTCGCGGCGGGTTTGCAACGCATCGCGGCGGGCGCGAACGGCGTGGATTGCGCGCCGCTCGCGCAATTCGATTCGTCCGCGCTGGCTGTCCTCATCGCATGGCAGCGGGCCGCCCAGGCACGCCGGACCCCGTTCGAAATCGTCAATCTGCCGGCTGGCCTTGCCAGCCTTGCGCAAGCCTACGGCGTCGATACCCTGCTATCGGCGCGACATTGACGCGCTAACCGCGTCACTTCCCAACCCCCCGGCTGAGATAGGGCCACTGATTTTTGCCCTATAATCAAACGTTTTTTGGGGCCCATAACCGGCCCCAATTCCGTTCCTTCCAGCATTTGTGCGCCCCCTCAGGGCTCCTTTAGGCGCCGCGACGCACGCGGCCCACAGTCAATGTCAGCCATAGAAATTCGTAACGTCAAGAAGCGCTACAAGGACTTGCAAGCGCTCAAGGGCGTCAGCCTCACAGTTGAAGAAGGCGAGTTCTTCGGACTCCTCGGTCCGAACGGCGCGGGCAAGACAACGCTCATCAGCATCCTCGCCGGGCTCGCGCGAGCCGACGAGGGCAGCATCGCGGTGCGTGGCCACGACGTCGTGAGTGATTTCCGCGCCGCGCGCCGCGCGCTTGGCGTGGTGCCGCAGGAACTCGTGTTCGATCCGTTTTTCACGGTGCGCGAAACCTTGCGCATCCAGTCCGGCTATTACGGTCTGCGCAACAACGACGCCTGGATCGACGAGATCATGGCCAATCTCGACCTCACCGATAAAGCCGACGCCAACATGCGCGCGCTGTCGGGCGGCATGAAGCGTCGCGTGCTGGTCGCGCAGGCGCTGGTGCACCGGCCGCCGGTGATCGTGCTCGACGAGCCGACCGCGGGCGTCGACGTGGAGTTGCGGCAAACGCTGTGGAAATTCATTTCGCGCCTGAACCGCGAAGGCCACACCATCGTGCTGACCACGCACTATCTGGAAGAAGCCGAGTCGCTGTGCGATCGCATCGCCATGCTGCGGCGCGGCGAGGTCGTGGCGCTCGAGCGCACCAGCACGCTGCTGCAACGCTTTGCCGGCATGCAATTGTTCCTGCGCTTCTCGCAAGGCGTCCTGCCCGCCGATCTGCGTCCGCTCGAAGTGGAAAGCGGCACGGGCAACGGCAATGGCCGCCAGCATCTGCTGCGTCTCGCGAGTTACGACGACGTCGA
Organism: Paraburkholderia sp. USG1; assembly: GCF_031570135.1. Lineage (NCBI taxonomy): Bacteria > Pseudomonadati > Pseudomonadota > Betaproteobacteria > Burkholderiales > Burkholderiaceae > Paraburkholderia > Paraburkholderia sp. USG1. Next base: position 91,092 of record NZ_JAMWXW010000033.1, read on the forward strand.
GAAAATTCTCGCGCAGTGCCGCGCAGCGGGCTGCGCATTCGAAGAAATCGAGGTTCGCAAAGCCGATCTCGAAGATGTGTTCGTTCAGGTGATGAACGGTCCGGAAGTGATCGAGGGGCTTGCATGAGCGGTTACAGTGGATTCACCACGCTGTTTTACAAGGAACTCCTGCGGTTCTGGAAGGTAGCGTTCCAGACCGTGCTGGCGCCGATCATCACCGCGCTCCTGTATCTGACGATTTTCGGCCACGCTTTGCGCGGTCATGTGCAGGTCTATCCGGGCGTCGAATACACGAGTTTCCTGATTCCGGGTCTCGTGATGATGAGCGTGCTGCAAAATGCATTCGCCAACAGTTCGTCCTCGCTGATCCAGTCCAAGATTACCGGCAACCTGGTGTTCGTCCTGTTGCCGCCGCTGTCGCACTACGAGATGTTCGGCGCCTATGTGCTCGCGGCCGTGGCGCGAGGGCTGGCGGTCGGCTTCGGCGTGTTCATCGTGACGATCTGGTTCGTGCCGGTCAGTTTCAGCGCGCCGCTCTACATCGTCGCGTTCGCGATTTTCGGCGCGGCGATTCTCGGCACGCTCGGCTTGATCGCCGGGATCTGGGCCGAAAAGTTCGATCAGCTCGCGGCGTTTCAAAATTTTCTGATCATGCCGCTCACGTTCCTCTCGGGCGTGTTCTACTCCACGCATACGCTGCCACCGGTGTGGCGCGAAGTGTCGCGGCTCAATCCCTTTTTCTACATGATCGACGGCTTTCGCTACGGTTTCTTCGGGATGTCGGATATCAATCCGCTCGCGAGCCTCGCGATCGTTGCCGGTTTCTTTGTGGTGCTGGCCGTGGTGGCGATGCGCATGCTCGCTTCCGGCTACAAACTGCGCCACTGATCAGGAGCTTCTCTTATGTTGCCGACTCCCGAACAGGTCAAGCAATACATCGCGGCTGGGCTCGCCTGCCAGCATCTCGAAGTCGAAGGCGACGGCCAGCATTTCTTTGCGACCATCGTTTCGCCGAGCTTCGAAGGCAAGCGTCCTATCCAGCGCCATCAACTCGTGTACGCGGCGCTCGGCGACCGCATGCGCGAAGAAATCCACGCGCTCAGCATGAAGACGCTGACGCCCGCCGAATGGCAGAACGCGTAATCTGGAAATTTAGTGCGAATTACTCAAGAAGGGCGCGACGCCGGTAGCGGCGCGTCGAACACAGTCAAAGCCGCTCCGGCCGAAGTCCGGGGCAATCAGGAACTGACAGGCATGGATAAACTCGTCATTGAAGGTGGCTACCCGCTGTCGGGTGAAGTCGTCGTCTCGGGTGCGAAGAATGCGGCGTTGCCGATTCTGTGCGCGGGTCTGCTCAGCGCGGAGCCTGTGCACCTGGAAAACGTGCCCGACCTGCAGGACGTGCGCACGATGCTCAAGCTGCTCGGCCAGATGGGCGTGCAGATCGAGAGCGGCGACGGCCGCGTGTCGCTGAACGCGTCGAAGGTGGATAACCTCGTCGCGCCGTACGAAATGGTCAAGACGATGCGTGCGTCGATCCTCGTGCTCGGCCCGCTGGTCGCGCGCTTTGGTCACGCGCGCGTCTCGCTGCCGGGCGGCTGCGCGATCGGCGCGCGCCCCGTGGATCAGCACATCAAGGGCCTGCAGGCAATGGGCGCGGAGATCACGATCGAGCACGGCTTCATCGAGGCACGCGCGAAGCGGCTGAAGGGCACGCGCATCGTCACCGACATGATCACCGTGACCGGCACCGAAAACCTGCTGATGGCAGCCGTGCTGGCCGAAGGCGAGACCGTGATCGAGAACGCGGCGCGTGAGCCGGAAGTCGGCGATCTCGCGCATCTGCTGGTCGAGATGGGCGCGAAGATCGAAGGCATCGGTACGGATCGCCTCGTGATCCAGGGCGTCGACAAGCTGCATGGCGCGAAGCACACGGTGATTCCGGACCGGATCGAGGCCGGCACGTTCCTGTGCGCGGTGGCGGCTGCCGGTGGCGACGTCACGCTGCGCAAGGTCCGTCCGCTGATTCTCGAAGCCGTGACCGAAAAGCTGCGCGAAGCCGGCGTCACGGTCGAAGAGGGCGACGACTGGATGCGCGTACGCATGGACAAGCGTCCCAACGCGGTCACGTTCCGCACCTCCGAATACCCGGCGTTCCCGACCGACATGCAGGCGCAGTTCATGGCGCTGAACACGATTGCGACCGGCACCTCGCAGGTCGTCGAAACGATCTTCGAAAACCGCTTCATGCATGTGCAGGAATTGAACCGGCTGGGCGCGAACATCACGATCGACGGCAACACCGCGCTCGTGACCGGCGTCGAGCAGCTTTCCGGCGCGAAGGTCATGGCGACCGATCTGCGCGCGTCCGCGAGCCTCGTGATTGCCGCATTGCGCGCCGACGGTGAAACGCTGATCGACCGGATCTATCACCTCGACCGCGGTTACGACCGGATGGAAACCAAGCTCACCGCTATCGGCGCGAAGGTGCGCCGTGTCTCGGGGAGCCAGGCATGAGCGCAATGCCGCAAACTTCGTCGTCGCCGGCGGTGAGTGCGCCGCTTACGCTGGCGTTGTCGAAAGGGCGTATCTTTGAAGAGACGTTGCCGCTGCTCGCGGCAGCCGGCATCGAAGTGGCCGAAGATCCGGAGACTTCGCGCAAGCTGATCCTGCCGACCACGGACGCGAACCTGCGCGTGATCATCGTGCGCGCCACCGACGTGCCTACCTATGTCGAATACGGCGCGGCCGACTTCGGCGTGGCGGGTAAAGACGTACTGCTCGAACACGGCGGCAGCGGCCTGTATCAGCCGGTCGACCTGGATATTGCGCGTTGCCGCATGTCGGTCGCGGTCGCGGCCGGTTTCGATTATGTGAACGCGGTGCGCCAGGGCGCCCGCTTGCGCGTGGCGACCAAGTACGTCGAAACCGCGCGTGAGCATTTCGCCGCCAAGGGCGTGCATGTCGATCTGATCAAGCTGTACGGCTCGATGGAACTGGCGCCGCTGGTGGGCCTCGCCGACGCGATCGTCGACTTGGTGAGCTCGGGCAATACCTTGCGCGCTAACAATCTTGTCGAGGTGGAGGAGATCATGCAGATTTCGTCGCGCCTCGTGGTGAACCAGGCGGCGCTCAAGCTCAAGCGCGCCGCGTTGCGGCCGATCCTCGACGCGTTCGAACGTGCGTCGAAAGCCGGCTCCACGACGGCCTGATCGCGTCAGTGTGAACATGCAGTAACGAGCGCCTTACCGGAACGGATACCCGTATGTCTATCAAGATTCGCAAACTCGATTCCACCGCTCCCGACTTCCAGAAGTCGTTGCACGCGGTGCTCGCGTTCGAGGCGAGCGAAGACGAAGCAATCGAGCGCTCGGTCGCGCAGATTCTGAACGACGTGAAGGCGCGCGGAGATTCCGCGGTGCTCGAGTACACGAGCCGCTTCGATCGTGTCGAGGCAAAGAGCGTCGGCGCGCTCGAACTGCCGATGTCGGAGCTGGAAGCGGCGCTGGAAGGCCTCGAGCCGAAGCGTCGCGCGGCGCTCGAAGCGGCGGCCGCGCGGGTGCGCGGCTACCACGAGAAGCAGAAGATCGAATGCGGCAGCCATAGCTGGCAGTACACGGAAGCCGACGGTACGGTGCTCGGCCAGAAGGTCACGCCGCTCGATCGCGCGGGTATCTACGTGCCGGGCGGCAAGGCGGCGTATCCGTCGTCGGTGCTGATGAACGCGATTCCGGCGCGGGTGGCCGGCGTGCGCGAAATCGTCATGGTGGTGCCAACACCGGACGGCGTGAAGAATCCGCTGGTGCTCGCGGCCGCGCTGCTGGGCGGCGTGGATCGCGTATTCACGATTGGCGGCGCGCAGGCGGTGGGGGCGCTCGCGTACGGCACGGAAACGGTGCCCGCGGTCGACAAGATCTGCGGTCCGGGCAACGCGTATGTCGCGTCGGCCAAACGCCGCGTGTTCGGCACGGTCGGTATCGACATGATCGCCGGGCCGTCGGAAATCCTTGTGCTGTGCGACGGCACCACTGACCCGCGCTGGGTCGCGATGGACCTGTTTTCGCAGGCCGAGCACGACGAACTCGCGCAGTCCATCCTGCTCTGCCCGGACGACGCATTCATCGGCCGCGTGAAAGATGCGATCGACGAACTGCTGCCCACCATGCCGCGCCGCGACGTGATCAGCGCGTCGCTGGAAGGCCGCGGCGCGTTGATCAAGGTGCGCGACATGGCGGAAGCCTGTGCGATCGCCAACGACATCGCCCCGGAACACCTCGAAATCTCCGCGCTGGAACCGCAGCAGTGGGGCCAGTTGATCCGCCATGCCGGCGCGATCTTTCTCGGCCGCTACACCAGCGAAAGCCTCGGCGACTACTGCGCGGGGCCCAACCACGTTTTGCCTACGTCTCGTACCGCACGGTTCTCGTCTCCTTTGGGCGTCTATGATTTCTTCAAGCGTTCAAGCGTGATCGAGGTCAGTGCGGAAGGCGCGCAGACGCTTGGCGAGATCGCCGCCGAACTCGCTTACGGCGAAGGCCTGCAGGCGCATGCCCGCAGCGCCGAATACCGGATGCGGCAAAACGGCTGAGTGCGTCGGATTGCGCGCGATTCCACGTTAAATACAGACAAGACAAACAGACCAACCTCGGGCGGCCAGCATGCCGCCGACGCCGGGCTCGCGTTCCCTTGCGACCCGCTCCACCGACCTATGACGACACCTCAAGACATCATCCGCCGCGACGTGCTCGCGATGACGAGCTATCCGGTTCCGGACGCGACGGGCTATATCAAGCTCGACGCGATGGAAAACCCGTTCCCGCTGCCGCCGGTGCTGGCCGCGCATCTGGGCGAGCACCTGGCCGGCGTCGCGCTGAACCGCTATCCGGCGCCGCGTCCGGATGCGTTGATCGAGAAGATCAAGCGTGTGATGCAGGTGCCGCCCGGCTGCGACGTGCTGCTCGGCAACGGCTCGGATGAAATCATCAGCATGGTGTCGGTCGCGTGCGCGCAGCCGGGCGCCAAGGTGCTCGCGCCGGTGCCGGGCTTCGTGATGTACCAGATGTCGGCGAAGCTGGCGAATCTCGAGTTCGTCGGCGTGCCGTTGAACGCGGATTTCACGCTCGACACCGAAGCGATGCTTGCCGCGATTGCCGAGCACCAGCCGGCGATCGTCTACCTTGCGTATCCGAACAACCCGACCGGCACGCTGTTCGACGACGCCGACATGGAGCGCATCATCGCCGCGGCGAACCGCAGCCTCGTGGTGATCGACGAGGCCTACCAGCCGTTCGCTCAGCAAAGCTGGCTGCCGCGCGCCGACGCGTTCGACAACGTGGTAGTGATGCGCACGGTGTCCAAGCTCGGTCTGGCCGGAATCCGTCTCGGCTATCTGGTCGGCAAACCGGGCTGGCTGACTGAATTCGACAAGGTGCGGCCGCCGTACAACACCAACGTGCTCACGCAGGCCGCCGCCGATTTCCTGCTCGACCACGTCGACGTGCTCGACGCGCAAGCCGCGCAATTGCGCGAAGAACGCACGAAACTCGCGCACGCGGTCGCCGGGTTGCCGGGCGCCGAAGTGTTCCCGAGCGCCGGCAATTTTCTGCTGGTGCGCGTGCCGGACGCGTCGGTCCTGTTCGAAACGCTGCTGGCGGCACGGGTTTTGATCAAAAACGTGAGTAAAATGCATCCATTGCTGGCCAATTGCGTGCGTTTGACCGTCGGTTCGCCCGAAGAAAATGCGCAATTGCTGGCTGCACTGAAGCTCGTATTGCATTGAAGGCGTACCGAATGGCCGTGCAAGCGCTTTTCCCCACTGCGGAAAAGCGCGCGCAGCCCGCCGTTTTTCCATCCCACATACCTGTCGCTTTCTAGCTAGATTCGAGGAATTACCATGCGCCTTGCGGAAGTCGTTCGCAACACCAGCGAAACGCAGATCCGTGTGAAGATCAATCTGGACGGCACCGGTCAGCAGAAGCTGGCCACCGGCGTGCCGTTTCTGGACCACATGCTCGACCAGATCGCGCGGCATGGATTGTTCGACCTCGAAATCGAAGCGCATGGCGACTTGCATATCGACGACCATCACACGGTCGAAGACACCGGCATCACGCTCGGCCAGGCCGTCGCGAAAGCGATCGGCGACCGCAAGGGGATCCGCCGTTACGGTCATTCTTACGTGCCGCTCGACGAAGCGCTGTCGCGCGTCGTGATCGATTTTTCCGGTCGTCCGGGGCTCGAATTCCATGTGCCGTTCACGCGCGCGCGCATCGGTACGTTCGACGTCGATCTGTCCATCGAATTTTTCCGCGGCTTCGTCAATCACGCCGGCGTGACGCTGCATATCGACAACCTGCGCGGCCTGAACGCCCATCATCAGATGGAAACGGTGTTCAAGGCGTTCGGGCGTGCATTGCGTATGGCTACCGAACTGGACGAACGCGCGGCCGGACAGATTCCGTCGACCAAGGGCAGCCTTTAAGCGCTCACGAGCCGGCTCATTGGCCTATTTACCTGGACCGGGACCGGCGCCGTTTGCGCTCGCGCCCGGTGTGCGATGGACATTCTGAAGTCGTTTATTTCGCTGCTGGCGTTGATCAACCCGGTCGGCGCCATCCCGTTCTTCATGAGCCTGACGGCGCATCAGAGCGACGCCGAGCGGCGTAGAACCATCCGGATCGCAGCCATTTCGGTGTTCTGCGTGATTGCGGTGACCACGCTGCTCGGGCAGCAGATCATCAGCTTCTTCGGCATTTCGGTCGGCTCGCTCGAAGTGGGCGGCGGGATCATCATGCTGCTGATGGCGATCAACATGCTGAACGCGCAGATCGGCAACAGCCGTTCCACGCCGGAAGAGCGCCACGAAGCGGAGCAAAAGGACAACATCGCGGTCGTGCCGCTGGCGATTCCGTTGTTGACCGGTCCGGGCGCGATCAGTACTACGATCATCTATGCGGCCGGCTCGGCGCATTGGTACGACCGGATCAGCCTCGTCGCGATCGGCGCGGTATTGGCGGCGATCTGCTTTTTTTCGCTGCGCCTTGCCGAACCGATTGCCCGCTGGGTGGGTCGCACGGGTATCAACATCGGCACGCGGCTCATGGGTTTGATGTTATCGGCGCTGGCGGTGGAATTCATCGTCGATGGATTGAAGGCATTGCTGCCTAATTTGAAATGAAAACTTCGATAGCGATTGTGGATTACGGAATGGGCAACCTGCGCTCGGTTGCCCAGGCGCTGCGCAAAGCCGCGCCGGAAGCGGATGTGGCGATCGTCGACCGGCCGGAAGCGATCCGTGCCGCCGGCCGCGTGGTGCTGCCCGGGCAGGGCGCGATGCCCGACTGCATGCGCAGTCTCGGCGAGTCCGGCCTGCAGGAAGCGGTGATTGAAGCGTCACGCACCAAGCCGTTGATGGGCGTGTGCGTCGGCGAGCAGATGCTGTTCGACTGGAGCGCGGAGGGCGGCACACCCGGCCTCGGCCTTTTGCCCGGCAAGGTGCTGCGCTTCGATCTGGAAGGCCAACTGCAGGACGACGGCTCGCGCTTCAAGGTGCCGCAAATGGGCTGGAACCGCGTGCATCAGACGCAGCCGCATCCGCTGTGGGACGGTGTCGCGGACAACGCGTTCTTCTACTTCGTGCATAGTTATTACGTGGTGCCGGACAATGCCGCCCATACCGTGGGCGAAACGGTGTACGGCGTGCCCTTTACGTCGGCGGTGGCGCGCGATAACATCTTCGCGACCCAATTCCACCCGGAAAAGAGCGCCGAAGCGGGGCTGCGCGTGTATCGCAACTTCGTGCACTGGAACCCGTGAGCGCCTTTCTTCATCCTGTCGCCGTGCGTCGTTCTGCCACAAGCGGAACGCCTGCCGCGCGCCGCACCCGCAGCACCACGATTTCGCTTGCCCACGACGCCGCGCAAGGGCGTCGAAAGAGTTGTACTAAACTAGCGAAACGGCGTCCCGGCGGGCTGAACCCTCAGCCGCTCGCGCCGACCTTCAACCCATTCCCAGACAACACCCGATTGCTATGCTGCTGATTCCCGCCATCGACCTGAAAGACGGTCAGTGTGTACGCCTCAAACAGGGCGATATGGACCAGGCGACGATATTTTCCGAGGAACCGGCGGCGATGGCCCGACATTGGGTCGATCGCGGTGCCCGGCGTCTGCACCTCGTCGACCTGAATGGCGCGTTCGCCGGCAAGCCGAAGAACGAAGACGCGATTCGCGCAATCATCGAGGAGGTGGGCGGCGAGATTCCCGTTCAGCTGGGCGGCGGCATTCGCGATCTGAATACGATCGAGCGCTATCTGGACGACGGTTTGTCGTACGTGATCATCGGCACGGCGGCGGTGAAGAATCCCGGCTTTCTGCAGGATGCCTGCACGGCGTTCGGCGGTCATATCATCGTCGGGCTGGATGCGAAAGACGGCAAGGTCGCGACCGACGGCTGGAGCAAGCTGACCGGCCATGAAGTGGCCGATCTCGCGTGCAAGTTCGAGGACTACGGCTGCGAGTCGATCATCTATACCGACATCGGCCGTGACGGCATGCTACAGGGCATCAACATCGAAGCCACGGTGCGTCTCGCTCGCGCGGTGAAGATTCCGGTGATCGCGAGCGGCGGTTTGTCGAACCTCGCGGACATCGAATCGCTGTGCGAAGTCGAAGACGAAGGCATTGAAGGCGTGATCTGCGGCCGGGCCATCTACTCGGGCGATCTCGACTTCGCGGCGGCGCAAACCCTCGCGGATCGGCTGCGCGAATCGGACGACGCTTAAAACGGGGAGGCGGGGCCGGCAGGCTTGCCGCTCGCGCCTCGTGCGTTCGGCGTCGCGGCGAGCGAATCGCCGGCGTCCGAGCGGCGCGACCTGACACCGGCATACCGTCTCGAGCCGGTTGCGTGGAACTCACCGGCGGCGCGACTGACCGCGCCGGCACTGTGCCGCTCGTCCAGGCGAGCGGCCTCATCAGCGGTATTGGCAGAATTGCAAGATCATGGCTCTAGCTAAACGCATCATCCCCTGTCTCGACGTCACGGCTGGCCGCGTGGTCAAGGGCGTCAACTTCGTCGAACTGCGCGATGCGGGCGACCCGGTCGAAATCGCCCGCCGCTACGACGATCAGGGCGCGGACGAACTCACCTTCCTCGACATCACCGCCACCTCGGATCAGCGCGATCTGATCCTGCCGATCATCGAAGCGGTCGCCTCCCAGGTGTTCATTCCGCTCACGGTCGGCGGCGGCGTGCGCGCCGTCGAAGACGTGCGGCGCCTGTTGAACGCGGGCGCGGACAAGATCAGCATGAATTCGTCGGCGGTGGCGAATCCGCAGCTCGTGAAAGACGCGACGGACAAATACGGCTCGCAATGCATCGTGGTCGCAATCGACGCGAAGCGCGTCTCCGCAGCAGGCGAAGCGCCGCGCTGGGAAGTCTTCACGCATGGCGGACGCAAGGCCACCGGGCTGGACGCCGTCGAATGGGCGCGCAAGATGGCCGAACTCGGCGCCGGCGAAATCCTGCTCACCAGCATGGACCGCGACGGCACGAAGAGCGGCTTCGATCTCGCGCTCACGCGCGCCGTGTCCGACGCGGTGCCGATCCCGGTGATCGCCTCGGGCGGCGTGGGCAACCTGCAGCATCTGGCCGACGGCATCAAGGAAGGCCGCGCGGACGCGGTACTCGCCGCGAGCATTTTCCACTACGGCGAACACACCGTGGGCGAGGCCAAGCGCTTCATGGCCGATCAGGGCATTTCGGTGAGGTTGTGACGTGGTGAATCCCTCGGCAGTCAATTGGCTCGACAAGGTCAAATGGGACGCGAACGGCCTCGTGCCGGTGATCGCGCAGGAAGCGTGGACGAACGACGTGCTGATGTTCGCGTGGATGAACCGCGAAGCTCTCGCGAAAACCGTCGAAACGGGGCGCGCGGTGTATTTCTCGCGCTCGCGTCAGCGCCTGTGGTTCAAGGGCGAAGAGTCCGGCCACGTGCAGCACGTGCACGAACTGCGGCTCGATTGCGACGAAGACGTCGTGCTGCTGAAGGTGGAGCAGGTGTCGGGCATTGCCTGCCACACCGGCCGCCACTCGTGCTTTTTCCAGAAATTCGAAGGCTCGGTGGAAGATGGCGACTGGGTCGCCGTCGAAGCCGTGCTGAAAGACCCCGAACAGATCTACAAATGACGCAATCCACGCAAACCACGCCGTCCAACGCCGCGTCCACCACCGACACGCTGCTGCGCCTCGCGGCGATCATCGACAGCCGCAAGGGCGGCGATCCGGAGGTCTCGTATGTGTCGCGCCTGTTCCACAAAGGCGACGACGCGGTGCTGAAGAAGATCGGCGAAGAAGCCACCGAAGTCGTGCTGGCCGCCAAGGACGCACGCCACGGCGGCGCGCCGAAGGCGCTGGTCGGCGAAGTCGCGGATCTGTGGTTCCATTGCCTCGTGATGCTGTCGCACTTCGATCTGAGCCCGGCAGACGTGCTCGCCGAACTCGAGCGCCGCGAAGGCATGTCGGGTATCGAGGAAAAGGCGCTGCGCAAGAGCCGCGACCGCGAGCAGAACGGCGACTGAGCGGCGACCGGGCGAAGGCCGAACGACGGCGGCTCGGCCCACCGTCTTGAACTGGCGAGCACCGGCGCCCATATTGCACTGAACGCATCTGACGCGCATCCTCGGGAGGACGCAAGCATGGAACAGTCGCACGAAAGCTATCCGCCGCCGGTTTATCGCAACGCGATCGAGCCGGAGCGCGAGCGCAGCCTGCGCACGCTCACCCACGTCCTCTACGCGCTGTACGCGGTCCACTGGCTGACGGGCGGCCTGACCATCCTGATCGCGATCATCATCAATTACATCAAGCGGCCCGACGTGGCGGGCACGCCGTATGAAGCCCATTTCGAGTGGCAGATCCGTTCCTTCTGGATGGCCTTGCTGGGTTATGCGATTGGCGGCGTGCTGCTGTTCGTGGTGATCGGCATTCCGGTACTGTGGGCCGTGAGCATCTGGATGTTGTACCGTATTATCAAAGGCTGGCTGTATCTGTACGATAACAAGCCGCTCGCGAATCCGCGTGGCTGGTTCTGAGTTTCGTCCGGGCGTTGCCGGGCCTGACATGAACCGCGCCGCGCACGTTTCGCGCTCCAGCCATACTGTGTCAGGAATACGATGAGTCACGACCCGAACTGCCTTTTCTGCAAGATCGCCGCCGGCGAGATTCCGTCGACCAAAGTCCACGAAGACGACGAGTTCGTTGCCTTCCGCGACATTCGCCCGGCCGCTGAAACCCACGTGCTGGTGATTCCGCGCAAGCACATCGCCACCCTGTCGAATTGCACCGAAAGCGATGCACCGCTGCTTGGTAGAATGCTTGTCCTGACCGCGCGTCTGGCGGATCAGTTAGGCGTGGCGTACACGGGCGGCGAAACGGGTTTTCGCACGGTAATCAATACCGGTCCGGGCGGCGGGCAGGAGGTGTATCACCTGCACGCTCATATTCTCGCGGGACCGCGCCCCTGGCAGCGCATGGGTTGACAGGGCAACCGGGCGGCGCGGTGAGTTTTGGTCACGGACAATAGCGCGGCCGTTGTTTTTGCCGCATTGTAATGTCGCCGACGCGATCGTCTGGCCACAATGGCATTCCGTGTCGCGGGTTGAACCGGAAGGGCTCGCGGTAACGTATATATAGATGAAGCGTACGCGCTTCGATTCACGCTGCAAGGCGTCCGAGTTCACCGCATCACGGTGCGATATCGGGGTTAAGGAGAGTAGTCATGGGTTCGTTGAGCATTTGGCATTGGTTGATCGTGTTGTTGATCGTGGCACTCGTGTTTGGCACGAAGAAACTGCGCAATATCGGCACCGATCTGGGTGGCGCCGTGAAGGGCTTCAAGGAAGGCATGAAGGAAGCCGAAACGCCGGCAGGCGAAGCGCAACAGCGCGAACTGCCGCGTAACGGCGCCGTAGATGTGGATGCGAAGGAAAAGGCGCCGCGTTCGGGCGATTACCGCTAAGCCGCGGCTTAACCGCGTTACTGACGGACATTCCACTCCATGCTGGACCTCGGTCTAACCAAGATGGCGCTGATCGGCGTCGTCGCGCTGGTCGTACTTGGCCCTGAGCGCCTGCCACGCGTCGCCCGCACGGCGGGCGCGCTGTTCGGCCGCGCGCAGCGGTATATCAACGACGTGAAGGCGGAAGTCACGCGCGAAATCGAGCTCGACGAACTGCGCCGCATGAAAAGCGAGTTCGAAGCGGCCGCGACCAACGTCGAAACTTCCGTTCAGGACAATCTGCGCAAGCATGAGAGCGAGTTGAACGACGCGTGGAACAGCGGCACGTCGGTGTCGCCGAGCATTGCGGGCGGCGCGCTCGAAGACGTCGGCAATGCAGGCAACTCAGCGTGGCCGCGCAGCACGTCGGCTGCGGGCTCCAAACACAAGAACTGGCGCGTCAAGCAGACAGCCATGCCCACCTGGTACAAGCGCGCGACCACGCGCCGCACGCGTGTGCAGTCGGGTGCGGCGCGCGTGGCGCGGCATACACCGGCCACCATGCGTCGTCCGACGCGGTTCTTCTGATGATCAGAACGACAATCTCTAACCGAGGGCCGGTGTGAGCGACCCCCAGCAAACCCAGAACGAAGGCACTGAAGAGACCTTCATTTCCCACCTCGTTGAATTGCGCGACCGTATCATTCGCGCCGGCCTTGCCGTCGTCGTGGTGTTCGTGGGACTCGTGTATTGGGCGCCGGATATCTTCCGGCTGCTGGCGCGGCCGTTGATGCAGAATCTGCCGAAGGACGGCAAGATGATCGTCACGGATGTGACCGGCTCGTTCTTCGTGCCGATGAAGGTGACCATGCTGGTGGCCTTTGTGATCGCGCTGCCAATCGTGCTGTATCAGATCTGGGCATTCGTTGCGCCGGGTCTTTACCAGCACGAGAAAAAACTGGTCGGGCCGCTGGTGGGCAGCAGCTACACGCTGTTCCTGTGCGGCATGGCGTTCGCGTACTTCGTGGTGTTCCCGACTATCTTCCGCGTGATGGCGCACTACAACGCGCCGCTCGGCGCGGAGATGACCACGGACATCGACAATTACCTGAGCTTTGTGCTGACCATGTTCATCGCGTTCGGCGTGACGTTCGAAGTGCCGATCGTCGTGGTGCTGCTGGTCCGCATGAACGTGGTGACGCTCAAGAAGCTCAAGGAGATTCGTCCGTATGTGATCGTCGGCGCCTTTGTTATCTCCGCCGTGGTCACGCCGCCGGACGTGTTCTCGCAGCTGATTCTGGCGATTCCGTTGATCGTGCTTTACGAAGCGGGGATCATTGCGGCGCGGCTGATTGTGGGCAAGCAGCCGGTGGTGATCGAGGATGCGGGCGCGTCGGAGTGAACCCGAGGTGCAGGCCGATAAAAAGGGCAGTTCATTGCAGGCTGCCCTTTTGTTTGAGCGCCTGTGGTTCGCGATTAGTTCACCCGAAGCTTTGGTGCATCGTAAGCAACCGGTGAAGGCACCTTGCGCGACGCGAGCGGAATCTATGGAGCGGCTACGTCAGGTTTCCATCGATGAGGCAGCAACTCGTCGATGTCAGTGGCGAGTTGTGTTGGCAGGCGCGTGAG